>JBGSRK010000035.1:0-1844 GCA_041737595.1 Patescibacteria group bacterium | reverse complement strand
ATCATGTAAACCATATATCTTGTACTTACTTTGTCACACTTAAAAAGCATATATATATAACAAACATATATATAGCAGCGAACAGCCACTCGTCAGCATCTTTCCGCTTCACAGAACCAGAGAATATAACATACATGCTCTCATTGTGACTATAGGAATGGTAACGAACGTGTCAGCATCGTATATATGAAAAAAAAATATAAACAACTTGAATCATGTGAGTAAAATACACCTACTTACCCATGTTTTACTTCTGTCCTCGGAACACCTAGCTGTGGGTCGGCTATCTTCTGCTCAAGCTTTTGCAGCCAGCTGTAGTAATCTGGCTGAAAGCCTCCAGGAACATTGCGCGTAGCTTCCTGAAAAAATATATATTATTTAAACAAAATACACTCACTTCACTTTACTTTTGTTTATAGATGCAACTCCTAGAATACCCCAGGGTCAGCACGGCTTATGAGCACATACAACTGCATAATCGCTTTCAAGACTGTGCACACAATATAGTGCCCATATAGCTGTGTTGCATATAAAAAAACTGCACACATAACTGCTTCAACTTGTTTTCAAGTTTGTGGTCTGGTTGGAGCTGGTAGCATTTACTGGGCTTTTTCGAACAGGGATTTTTTTCTGCTGACCATAGCATATCCTGACTAGGTGGTACCGCTGGAGACGGAAACTATACTTCCGTCCCCTTAAACGATCTATAAATTGATACGGTATTATGCATTACAACGGAATACAAGTCATCAACTAAATAAAAATAAAATACAACAGCCCTTTGGTGGAGCCCCCGGATATCCCTCAGGTATTTAGGCATTGTCAGCTTTAGTATTGCCAGCTTTAATATTGCCAGCTTTGGTATTGCCAGCTACATATTGAATATATTTGGCTGGGAATATTTCAAAAAAAGAACATTCACCTAGCAACTGCAACGTGCAATTGGCAATACAGGAAGAGAATATTACTATTACAAATACAATACTTAGCCACATAGCCACATATATGTGGTATATTCACCAGTGCCTTGGCTGCTGGTACCCATATGTCCCTCAGGTACATAGCCAGGCCCGTTGCTTGTACGCTTGTTGCTTTTCATTCTTGTGTTTTACAGAACATCTTGTTTCTTGACCTTTCCGTTATGGTTCAAAACAGGATTGTATCAACAACAGTGTTAAAATTCAAAATCATGCCTTGAGTCCCTACTTATATTTGCTCATGTCCCCATCACTTCTAGTTTGCATCAATTCGTTCCACAAATACTTGTTCGATTCTCAACATGCTCACCAGCGCTTTGGCTGCCTGCATCCAGATGTCTCTAAGGTCTTTAGGCAATCCCGGTGTATCTCCAGCCTTGGCCACTTGGGGCAGAAGCTTCCCTGAAGCTGCCAACTCCCTTACTTCAGTGCTGCCCCCCACCAACTCCCCTCCTATAAACACCTGCAGGATCAACGAACAAATGACTAAACTAGATATATGACAGGCTCCCAATATTCATCAGCACAGAAATCTTAAATTACAGTACAAAGTGAGAATATCACACCACAAAGTGTGCCTTGGCACAGCTCCCTGTGAGTTTCTATACTGCTGTACTGGCTCCCCACAGCTATATCCCAATACGTGCACTATGGCAACTACTTCCCTCTCTTCAACTCTTATACTTCCGTGCTGCTACCGACTGACTCCCAGTCGATGAACACCTACAGTCACAACACACCACAATACAAAATATCGTAGAAAGTTTAAAAGATAGTCCTTGCACTACCCAAGCAACTAAATTTCAAAAAGTACAGTCATCTGGGCATTCTCTTCAACAAACTATGTGGCTGCTGTAAGGCAATCAC
>JBGSRK010000040.1:0-1951 GCA_041737595.1 Patescibacteria group bacterium | reverse complement strand
TACACTTTTTCAGATTTTAAAATGACCAATCAAACGGATGTACAATGTTCCCGCTGAAACAGGGGCGCAGTACCGCCTCGCCGGTTGCCGGGACGGAGGTGCTGTTGGACGTCGTTTTATTGTGCCTTTTGATCAAATAATCTAAGGTACTCAGCGTATCCCTCTTTTTCAAGATCTTCCCTGGGAATAAAGCGCAGCGCCGCGGAATTCATGCAGTAGCGAAGTCCCGTGGGAGCGGGTCCGTCAGGAAACACATGCCCCAGATGCGAATCACCGTGCGTGCTTCGCACCTCCGTCCGTTTCATGAAAAGGCTGCTGTCCTCGTGTTCATTAACGTTTCCCGGTTCAAGCGGTCTGGTAAAGCTCAGCCATCCGGTTCCCGAATCGAACTTGTCAAGGGAACTGAACAACGGCTCCCCTGAAACGATATCAACATAAATGCCAACCTTCTTATTATTCCAATACTCGTTGTCAAATGCCGGCTCAGTGCCGTTTCGCTGTGTGACCTGGTATTGCAGGGGGGTTAATTTTTCCCTGAGTGCCGCATCGGGCGGCTTTTGGTATCTGCCTGAACCATCCTTTGGCTGCATTTTTTTCATATTTTTGTCCCATGTCTTTTCAAGGTATTCATCCCGGCCGGAGTTAGACCGGTAGTGTTGATAGTGAAGAGCATTTTTTTCATAATAGTTCTGATGGTACTCTTCAGCCTGGTAAAAGGTTGATGCCTTGATGAATTCGGTTGCCAGCGGTTTACTGTATCTTCCCGAAGCAGCAAGCGCGGCTTTCGATTTTTCTGCAAGCAGTCTCTGCTCATCGCTATGGTAGAATACCGCTGTTTTGTATTGCTGTCCTCTGTCGACGAACTGTCCGCCGGTGTCGGTGGGGTCAATCTGCATCCAAAAAACATCAAGCAGCTCCGCGTAGGTTATCTTCGACGGGTCGAAACTGATTTGAACGGCTTCACGATGTCCGGTTATCCCCGCTGACACTTCTTCGTAGGAAGGATTTTCTTTGAAGCCACCCGTATACCCTGAAATCACTTCAAGCACGCCGGGCAGGTGTTCAAAAGCCGATTCCACGCACCAGAAGCATCCTCCGGCAAAAGTAGCCTTTTCAAGCGCATCTTTTTTCTTTGCGTCACGCGTATCGCCGGCGGTATCCGGGAGAACAGCTTTGTTGCTTCCCGATTCGGAAGCGAGGCAACGCTGGCCGCAGAAAAACAGTACCAACAGTATGATGAGAACGCGGAAAAGGTTCATTTGAGAAACCTCCTTTCATGCAAGTGCACTGTGATACCTATCTTTAAAATATTGCAATACAGTTGTCAAGCGCTGCCCAAAGATATTTGAACTCATGCGACCATTTATGGTAACCTTAAAAATAATATGACGCCGGAGACAGATTCATGAAAATACTTATTGCCGGCGGAACCGGATTCATCGGAAGCATACTTTTGCCGGTTCTGCTGGCAGACGGTCATCAGATCAGCATGGTTATTCCGCCGGGCAGACAAAATAAGGCGTTACAAGCGCCGGTTGAAATCATCGAAGGTGATGTCTTAAACCGTCATTTCTGGCCGGAACCGGTTAAAAAACACCAGATTATCATTAATCTCGCCGGGAGCAGTATTTTCCGCCGTTGGAACAAGCGGGTGAGGAGGGATATATATCTGAGCAGAATCCTCATCACCAGAAACATCGTTGACGCTTTAAAAGCTTCTACCGGTGATAAGAAGCAGTTTTTCAGCGCCTCGGGCGTGGGATACTACGGCTATGGAAGGGATGAACTGCTTAACGAAGAAAGCGATCCCGGCGGCAGTTATCTCGCCCGGGTCGCGGTGGAATGGGAAACCGAGGCATTAAAGGCACGGGGCTGCGGCGCACGAACGGTTCTGTGCCGCTTTGGTATTGTCATGGGTAAGGACGGCGGTGCCTTTAAGAACATGCTGCCC
>JBGSRK010000120.1:0-2418 GCA_041737595.1 Patescibacteria group bacterium | reverse complement strand
CCCGGTGGGAATAACCCATTCCATTGAAAGGATGTTACGATATCCCATCCCCAGCCGATGAGATACCCCCCAGGCAGCCTGAAAAACATGATTGGCAAGCGATGACATTTGGGATCCCGCCTCGGGCGCCCCCAGATAGAGCCCCAGCCGATTGGCTTCCGAATGAAGCTGGGCGTGGGTAACATAGGGCTCAATGACGGCAAACATATTCTTCTCATCAATTGCAATGATTCTGTTCATTCTTTTAGGATCGATTATAACGGTATGGGGCTCAACCGCTACGGTATTAACAGACCAGAGATTGCCGCCGACGGGAATGAAGGGGAATGCAAGTCGGTTGGCCATTTTAACGATGGCCTGTACCTCTTTTGCTGTACTGGGCAGGGCTACAAAGGCCGGGGGATTGGGATGAATGGTAGATTCAGGCATCCAATCCCGAGAATAAGCCAGCATAACACTTGGATCATCAGAGATATTTTCTTCCCCGAGCACGGCAGCCAGCGCATCGTATATCATCCTGTGTTTTTTATCCTGCACCATAATACCCCCGTTAAAACGGTTTGCGAAAGCTGTTATGCCGGCGTGCATATTATCTCAAGAGCTGTTGCTTTGACTCCTGCACAGTCCTTTTTATATCCATGGTTCATACGCAGCGTGTTCACACCTCTATCCATCTCGCTCGATTGGATAATTATGGGGAGGATTAGCAACCGCATTGGGATCCATGGCCTTTTTTATCCCTTTGAGCAATGCTCCGTAATTATAAAAGGCACCCCCTGCCATGACATGATAAGGACCACCCAAGAATGGTCCGATTCCACCTTCAATTTTATGGGAGAGATCCTCCTCGAGCATGCCCATCACATTCTGCATTATCGTACCCAGATCAGCAGTATTCTTCTCCACCGGGAAATCCGTCTCCGCGGAACCGAAATGTCCAAAATCATAACTGGAGATCCAATCCGGTGCGTCACAATCCAGGATAGGAGGGCTAAATCTCTCAACCAACTGAGCCGCATCTTTGCATGTTGCGATACAACTATTAAAGGTATCCATACCCATTCGCACCATAAAAAACGTTCCCGATGGCCGCATCATCCGGGACCCATTGGTATCACGTATCCAGTTGTTGGCGGTGCGGGGAACCCACTTGTCAAAAATTTCCTGCGGGATAGGGCTTCCCCCGGTCTCCCTGATGATATCTTCCAGCACCCGCTTTTCATAGTCGAGCTGCTTTTCTGAAGTGAACCCCCAAAGACACACAGCCACGGCATACTTACAATGTTCTTGCCAGGTTCCTTCCTTCCATGTCTCCCAGTACTCCTGATTGGAGTTCGCCCACCACCAATTGTAATAAACGGTTGGAAACTTCTGCAGCACCCCTCCAATCTCTGCATGACAAATCTCATACATGGCATTGACTGCCTTCTCTAAACGAGGATATTTAATTATATACCATTGAAAGCGATCAGGTGGTAAGGTAGAGGTGTGGTTTGGAACAATTCCTTCACAGGGAAATTCTTTGGGACCCGGGTAGGGGTGTAGCTTGATGGCCATCCTGGTTACCATTCCCATACCCCCCATTGCTCCCGAAAATCCTCGCAGCATTCCCCGCAGATCGCTGCCCGGACCTTCGCCGGAGAAGCGTCCCCCGGGATGGGTGGCCCACGCGCCGGTCCTTACAATTTCCCCGCTGGGAAGCACCCATTCCATGGCCAGACTGTTCCTTTGCCCATGTCCGAGGCGATGTGCAACTCCCCATAGGCCCTGGAAGCAATGACCTGCCACCGCAGAGGATTGGGCGCTGGCTTCGGGGCTGCCGAGATAGAGTCCGCGCCGGTTGGCCTCGGAATGAATCTGCGCCATGGTTACGTAGGGCTCGATGACCGCGTACATGTTCTTGTCATCAATCTCTAATATGCGGTTCATCCGCTTGGAATCAATTAACAGGGTCCCGGGACGATTGGGTGCCGTGGTAGCAGAGAATTGGTTGGATCCCAGGGGAATGAAGGGAACAGTATAGCGGTTGCAGATGCTGATCACCTTCCGGGTCTCCTCTGTGAGGTTGGGATGCGCCACAAATTCCGGCAGCACATGGTTCAGGATGCCGGGCGGCAGCCAGTCGCGGTGATAGGCCATCATCACCGCAAGGCTGTCTTCGACATTTTCCTTCCCGATAGCGGATTGCAAGGCCTCCAGAATCATCGCGTGTCGTTCTTTATCCATGGAACACGTCCTCTCGCTAGCAGATTGATGAAAAAGCAGTTTTCCTCGGGCTGTTCAAAGGCCTACTCAATAGTATGTGGCTCAAAGGGGGAGGGGCTTTTTAGCCACAACAAAATTATTCGGAACCTGTAGAACGGCAGCGACTCTCTAACTGGTTTTCAGGCTGTTCAAAAGCCACCAGATGCAAGGCAC
>JBGSRK010000044.1:0-2297 GCA_041737595.1 Patescibacteria group bacterium | reverse complement strand
TGTGCTGTCGTCGCCGGCGTCGGACGTCAACATGGTGATGGTCCACAAGTTTCTGGAGGTGAAGGACGACCTGCCGGAGTCTCTGCGCGAGAAGCTGGGCCGCTATGCGCCCCCGCCGAGTGCGGAGAGCTTTGGCGTCGTCAATGCGTCGCCGCGCATCCTGATCATGGTGGACGAGGCGCACCGGACGCAAGGCAGCGATATGGGCGACAATCTGTTCGAGGCGTTTCCAAATGCCGCCCGCGTCGCCTTCACCGGTACGCCGCTGAAGACTGAACGCCATGGCGGGCGCCAGACGGTGAAGCGCTTCGGCGAGTATATCGACACCTACAAGCTGATGGACGCCGTAGCGGACGGGGCGACGCTGCAAATCCTCTATGAAGGCCGCACGGCCAACACCGCGCTGCGCGACAAGGCCGAGTTTGACCAGGCGTTTGAGGATCTGTTTGAAAACCGCTCAGCGGAAGACCTGCTCGCCATCAAGAAGAAATATGGCGCCACCGGGGATATCTTAGAGGCGGAAAGCCGGATCGGCGCGATCGCCCGTGACCTGGTGGGGCACTACATCGAAAACATTCTGCCCAATGGCTTCAAGGCGCAGGTGGTATGCCACTCCAAGCTGGCCGCGGTGCGGTACCAGCGGGCGCTGCGCGAGGCGCTGGCTGAACGGGTGGAGAAGGAAGCCGACGTTGAAACGAAGCGGCGGATCGGGTTTCTGAAGGTTGCCACGGTCGTTTCCGCCGACGCGACCAACGAACTCGCCGAGATCGTGGCTGCGCGGAAGGAAGCGAAGGACTGCAACGCGGTCGAAAATTTCTGCAAGCCGTTCAATCTCGATGACCCGGAGAAAGCCAATACCGGCGTCGCCTTCCTCGTCGTTTGCGACATGCTGCTGACCGGCTTTGACGCCCCGATCGAGCAGGTGATGTACATCGACAAGCGGTTGAAGGAGCACAATCTACTGCAGGCGATCGCGCGGGTGAACCGGGTGACGCATGGCAAGCAACGCGGGTTCATTGTCGATTACATCGGCCTCGCCAACCATCTGACCGATGCGCTGAAAATCTATGCCGATGAGGACAAGGCTGATCTGGAGGCCGGGTTCAAGAACCTGACCTCGGAGCTACCGATCCTTGAGGAACGCTATCGGCGGCTGCTCCAGCATTTTCAGGGGCTGGGGGTGCATGACATCGAGGCGTTTCTGACCGGTACGCTAGCGACGCCGGCGGATGATGTGCGGGTGGTTCACAAGGCGGTCGATGCGTTGGAAGCGATCAAGGCGCGGGCGGACTTCGAGGTCTATCTCAAGAAATTCCTGATGAGCCTCGATTTGATTCTGCCGGGCGTGGAAGCTCATAGCTACCGCGGGCCCGCGCGGCGGCTAGGCTATCTGATGCGAATGGCCAAGGAGCGGTTCAAGGACGATTCGATCGATTTTGCCGGTGTCGGCCAAAAGGTTGCGGCGCTGATCAACCAGCATCTGATCGAGCTCGGCATCGACCCGCAGATCCCGCCTGTGGAGCTGCTCGATCCTGATTTCATCGAACAAGTGACCGGCCACGCCCAAGGCCGCACCCGCGCCAAGGCCAGCGAGATGGAACACGCCATCCGCAAGCACTGCACCATCCATTTCGATGAAGACCCGGCATTCTTCAAACGGATGAGCGAAAAGCTCGACACGTTGATCGCCAAACATTGCGAGGACTGGAAGGCGCTGGCCGAACGCTATGAAGAACTGCGAGCGGAAATTCGGGCCGGCCGGGGGGCGACCAACGCCGAGCAGCCGCCTGAGGTCGCCGTTTTCCGAGACAATCTGTTTGATTTAATCGGCGATGGCGCGACGATTTCAATCGAGGATGCGGCGACGCTCGATACGCTCGCGGCCCGACTGGTCAGCATCATCCGCGACGCGATCGTGATCGTCGATTTCTGGCGCAAGCCGGACCAGGTGCGGCGGCTCCGGGCGAGCATCGACACAGAGTTGATGGTGTCGGGGATCGGCGCTGTCCAGCATGAACACCAGCGCATGGCGGTGGAACTCACCAAGCTTGCCGAGAAACGCCACGCGGAGTTGCTGCGGCCATGAAGATGTGCGCTCAGGATATCGAATTCACGCTGATCCGCAGTGATAGGAAGACGGCGGACATTGTCATCGAGCGCTCGGGCGATGTGATCGTTCGCGCCCCGGTAGGGATCGATGACGAGGCGGTCCGTGCGGTGGTCGCCGACCGCGCACTGTGGGTGTACCGGTCATTGGCGGAATGGGAGGACTTGAACGCGAGCCGCCGGCATCGGCC
>JBGSRK010000061.1:0-2307 GCA_041737595.1 Patescibacteria group bacterium | reverse complement strand
CCTCACTACTGTCATGAATAACCGCCCCTATTTATCGCCTACTGCCAATGCGGAATATCTGGTTGCCATGAAATCACCGCTGCGCGACTGGAAACTGGATTCGGAAGCCCGCGCGGTGCTGCGTCTGCTGGCACGCGGAATGCACATCAACGACATTGCTGGACAGTTAGATGTTCCACAGCGACGGATTTACTGGGTACGCCAGAAGCTCCGCAAACGCTTCGGGGCAAACACCAATGAACACCTCATCAGCATGGCAGTCGCTGAAGGCTTCACCAACGCTGACACCTGAAATATTTCAGACAGGTTGGCAGAACTGGCAAGTCAAAACTGTAATCCTGCACAGGTTGGACACGCCGCATTTGCTACGCTGAGTCTCAGTGAGAGACGGAGGTGACGAATGCGGCGTTTTGTGTTGATTCTGGCGGTGCTGTGCCTGGTGATGTGGGGCACAGTCTTTTACCTGTTATTTGAGCGGCGCGATCAGGCGACAGCAGCGCTGCCCACCCTGATGGTGCTGCCTTCGCTGACTCCCTCGGATACGCCGACGCGCACACCAATGGCAACCGATACACTTACCGCGACGGCAACGCTGACCCCCACCTACACCCCGACGGCGACTGCGACCTTCACGCCGACGCTGACACCCACACTCGCAACGCGGGTACTGGACATCAGCGCGGTCATGCCCGGTGTCTATGTGCCGCCAACAGCAACGGACTTTCCCTTCGGCACGATCCTGCTGTCCGCGCCGCCGCAACCATTTGAGCCACTGCCGGATGCGACCCACGAACCACCGCCCTATGAAGGGTGGTACAGCTTCGAGTCGGACAACCCGGCGGTGCGCTACAGCACGCCCTGGGAACCGCGTCTGCACGCCAGCGCCAGCCGGGGGCAGTATCACCGCAGCGAGCACGTGCAGAGTTATGCCAGCTTCAGCTTTGAAGGTGAAGGACTGCGGATTCGCTACGTCGCCGCCCGCAACATGGGCATCTTTCAGGTGGTGGTAGATGGCGCGGTGATTGACACCGTAGATGCCTATGCGCCGGAACTGGCGTTTCCCGGCACACGGGTTTACACCGTCGGGCGTGGGACGCACACGCTGGAACTGCGAAGCGCCCAGGAGCGCAATCCGCAGAGTGAAGGTTATGTGCTGGGGCTGGATGCGGTGCAGGTGTTTCGCGGGACTGCCAACACCCTCATCATCCCGCCGCCAGTGGAGACCTCCGCCCCAACGCCTCAGCCGCTGCCAGCCGCAGGCGTGGAACTGGTTGGTGCGCCGCCGACAATGCAGCCGACCACGACTCCCATTCCACCGAGTTTAGTCACGGTTTCAGTCGTGATTGCTTATGACGAGAACGGCAACCGCGCCGTCGATCCGGCGGAAGGCGTGTCGGGTATCTCGGTGCGCGTAGTGGAAGTCGGAACCAACCGCGTCATCGCTCAGGCATTCACCGACAGCAGCGGCTTTGCCCAATTGCAGGTGGTCACTTCCGCCCAGGCGCGGGTGGTCGTGCCGTATTTTGGCAAGGTCTGGCAGCTTCCCAACAGTCGGCGCGGGGGCAACGTGCGTTTCACGCTGCTACTCACCCCCGGCAACCAACCCGGTCTGATTCCTTAAATGAGGACAACTGTGATGAAGAATGAACTGTCTCTGGCGCAGGTGCAGCGTTCGATGCTGCTGCGCTCGATCTATCTGCTGGTCGCGCCGGTCATGCTGCTCTTTGCAGCTTTAGCGTGTGGCACGCTTGTGACCGATCTGGCTTCGTACACCTGTCCGACGGCAGTGCCACAGGCAACCGTCACCACGCTGGCAGGCACACCTATGCCGACGCTGCCACCACCGCCGACACCCTACAGCATCAGCCCGCCGCAGGATTTTTATGTCGGGGATGCCGTCTTGGTCGGGCAGCAAGGTGCGCCGCTGCGTCTGCGTTTCCGGCTGCAAAATGTGCAAAGTCAGCCCGCAGGAACGCTCAATCTGGTGACGTGGCGGCTGGAAATCCGCAATCTGGGGAGCGCGACCTACGAAACCGTCCCCGTCGCGCTGATGGTCATTACTCGTATCACTACCGCCAGCGGCGAACAGACCGGAACATGGCAAACCTCGGAAGTGGCGATGGAGGCGGCAGGTTTCGCGGGCGAGAACTACGACCCACTCACACCGGGTTCGACGCGCACGTATCGACTGGCGGCATACATTCCCGCCGGGAGCGTAAATCAATTCGCCTACCTGCTGGATGGGGAGGGTGGCAATCGTATCACCTGGGTCAATGCTGCCAATCCCTACTGCTCCGGCGATGTCGC
>JBGSRK010000034.1:0-1976 GCA_041737595.1 Patescibacteria group bacterium | reverse complement strand
GAGCAGCCCATCCGGGACATGGAAATCTACCGGCGCAACCATGGTAATCAGGTTACGCACTTTTTCAGGGTGCAGGGCGGTATAACACAGGCTGAACGTGCCGCCCTGGCAAATGCTCAACAGGTTAACCTTTTCCAGCCCAGAGCGTTGGCGCAGCACATCCACGCAATTATTAATATAACCGTTGACATGATCATCGATGGTCAGGAAGCGATCGTTGCGCTGCGGGTATCCCCAGTCGATCAGGTAAACATCGATGCCCAGGTCGAGCAGGCCGCGCACCAGCGAACGGTTTTCCTGCAAATCCACCATGTACGGACGGTTGACCAGGGCATACACGATCAAGAGCGGAATTTTGAAGGGCTTCTCCACCATCGGAATGTAACGATACAGCACAATATTGTCTTCACGGTAAACTTCTTCCTTGGGGGTAGCGCCGTACTGCACCTGGCTCTCACGCAACTGGCTCAAGTTCTTGGCCGCCTTGGCGGTCATCTCCACGGTCTCACGCACCGCATCAGTATAACGAATCTGGATCGGGAACATCGCCTAGCCTCCCTTCTTCTGTGCAGTCGATTTACGCCGTGCGCCGGGAGCCGGTTCCCCAGCCTCATGCAAACACTTCAGTTCAGACATTTGTTTCTTGAGCGCCTTGACCTCTTTGCGCAGTTCGTAGATGCGCCGGTGCGCCTCATCGATTTCACTGCGTGTGGGCAAGCCAAACATCTCCAGATATTCTTCCAGCACGCGCCCTTGAGCAATGCGGTACTGCATGGTGCTGTTGAGCAGTTTCCCCTGCGCCAGGGTGTAACGCTCGGTGCGAAAGGCCTCCAGGAAAATGCGCTCAGCGCCGCGCGTCCACAGCATCACCAGATCGCGCACACTCTCGATCTTCTCTTCCTTCTCTGCCAGGGCCGCCAGGTCCTCGCCGAACTGTTTGAAAGCCGCATCCCAGGTTTCCTTCATTACCGCCTGGTATTCTACGTTTGCCATCTGCATGGCGACAAACGCGTCAAAGCCTTCCTGCATGCGAGCAGTCGCCTCACGCGCCATACCCAGGTTCGGGCTTTGCGCCATCCGCCCCAAAGTTTGCTGGTAAGCCTGGCGATACGTATCGCTCAGTTCGAACATCGCCGTTGAGTCGCCCGCCACAGCGCGCCCCAGCAGACCCGGGGCGCTGCTCCAGGCAGCGCCCCACGGTTGTCCAAAGGAGCGCCACTGATCCAGGTACAACTGCCATAGGGCATCCATATCCTGGGTAATTGCCTCTGCCTGGGCAGGCAGCCCCACCCAGCGCTGGCGCAGTTGCTCCATCGATTCGGACAGCGCTTCCTGCCAGCCGGCTCCGGACTTGATCTTGGGCGCAGCCGTTTCCCAGGCATGGGCAGCGAAATCGACAAAACGCAGCATCACGCCTTGAGCAGCCACGAACTGCTCGGCGGTGCTGCGCGCAATAGGATCAGCCGCATCGCCCCAGGCTTTGAGCGACTGTGCGGCCAGTTTCTGCCATTCATCGGTAATATCGCCAAACGTTGGCGCTTTCTTCGCTGCCCCGTAAGCCATCTCCGACCAGGCATTCCACAGGACGCGCTGCGCATCCACCCAGGAGCGCATCATGTTTGCCGTCTGTTCACCCCAGTTCTGGTCACTCATCTTCGGTCTTCCTCACCTGCCCCGTCCAGGAGCGCATCCACTTGGCCTGGGCATCCATGATGCTCTCGGTGGTATCCTGCCAGGTCTTGAACATGTTCTGCGGCGCCTCCGTCCAGGCATCCGCCGGGCTGGCGGGAGCAAATTTTTTGAGCATCCCAAACCAGTTCTTGAGCAGATCGGCCTGGGTCTTGTTCCAACGCGTTGCCATTTCCTGGAACTGGCGCGCCGATTCCACTGCCTGCGCCGGCACACCTTCCATGCCCGCCAACCCATCCACCCAGGCTCCCATCCATTCCGACTGGGTCTTGAGCATGTTCTTGAGC
>JBGSRK010000041.1:0-1964 GCA_041737595.1 Patescibacteria group bacterium | reverse complement strand
AATCGCTTCACGTCGCCCCTCACCATGCGGAGCATGGCGTCCACGGGCGACCGCGGGTCGATGGTGTTGATTGTGGTGGGCACGTCCTAGGTGGCGATCCAGGTGAACATCGCCCGCGGCCGCGATCTCGACTTGAACCGCGCGGCCCCCGGCTCCACGAAGACGAGCCTCGAGTAGTAGCAGCCGGTCGAGTTGCCCGCCAGGCTCTCCAGCGCGCGCGCGGCACACAGCACGATATCGAACTCGCCGTCCTTGAGGTTCACCAGGTCGGCTTCCTTGATCACGGGCGTGTCCAGGCTGAGGATGCCCGGCTCGAATTTGCCGTGCTCGTCGGTGCAGGAGGAGGGCGCCCGGTCGAACCACTGCTGCAGCAGGTAATCGGGTATGACGATGACGGTGCACTGGATGTGCCGCTCCGCGTCCGCGAGCCAGAAGGATGCCCCGTCGTCCTAGACGCGCGTGTAGGCCGGCACCTCCCCCAGCCCGCGGCGGTGCATCACCGCGAACTCCATGAGCTTGAGCTCGCAGTCTTCGGACAGGCGGGTATCCACCACGCCGAAGCGGTTGAGGACGGTCTTGTCATGGTTGTCCGTCACGCGGATGCCCATGCTCTCGGCACGCTACATGAAGGCGCGCTGGATGGTGTCCACCATTGTGGCGGTGCTAACCAGAAGTAAGGGAACCAATTGGGGGAACAGATTGTGCGTGTGCAGCGCCACACGTCGAATTAAGCAGCTTTGATAAGAGATTAAGCAGATGCGCGCGCGACCAATTAAGCGATGCCTGCCGTATAAAGAGATTTAGAGAGCGTCGTCCAGCCTGTCACGCACACTCACAACTAACTACTCTCGACCCCACGAGCGAATTAAAGCGGATCCGTGTGTTTCTCTCTAACTGTTACAGGTACCACCCCGTAGATCCGGGCGCCTATATATAGTATAGGATCCACCCGTTAAGAAGTGGAACCGGGCCGGCGGCGATCACATCCACACTCCATGCATGCGAGGCGGCCGATCACTCGTCGTCCTCGTCGGCCCACCGCCCGGTCATCCTCGGCAGCTAGCTACCCTTATCGAGCTAGCTACCCTCATCGAGCGCCTCGAACGGGTTCTTCGAGCATGTCGCCGGCCGTGCCTCGGTGCGCGTAGGCGGGGCGCGCCCCTTGCTCACGGCGTCCCTGAACGTCCGCGTCGAACTAATCGGCACGGATCCCTCCTCCTTGGTCGGTGGCTCAAACTGCTGCCGCCGCACACGCCCGCCCGGCGCCCTGGGCGACTACGCCTGCCCGATCTTGTGGAACAGCTTCACGTCCTGGAAGCGGTACAGCTGCAGCTGCACACGCTCGTCGTCGGCCATGCGCCCCTGGTTGAATGAGATGCGGTAAGACCGCACACCGATCGACTTGAGGGTGACCATCAGGTTGTTGTAGATGTCCATGACGCCCGCGCCCGGCTTGGCCACGAACCAGACCCGCCTGGAATGCACGTCCGCTTTCAGATCACCGGTGCTCAGGTTGTACGTCTCCATCGATCGACTGCCGCGGTGACGATATCGGCTACTACCGCTGGGCTAGCAACTAACCAAAGAAGCGAATTCAAAATACTCTGTGATCGCAACTATCCCCGTCCTCGCAAACGAAAACACACTCTCCAATTATACCAAGCCCCCGCCAGTCCCGCCCTTTTATGTGCGTATCTGGAAAAAGGGGGCCAAGGGAACCCGAACACCACCCGCGCGAATCCCGATGGCTCCCCGCCCGATACCTGGGCAGTTGTGGTGGTAGCCACTGCCTATCACGGCTAGACGGCGGTGCTGGATATGTTGGCAGGGAGGTAGTCGCCCAGGAGCGCGTCGTCCAGCGGGAAGGGCGCGTATCCGTCCAGTCCAGCTCGCGTCGCCAGCTCCCGGATATGCGAGGCGGTCACGCGGTGGATGAACACCCCCAGCGCGTCGATGGCGCCCAC
>JBGSRK010000102.1:0-1970 GCA_041737595.1 Patescibacteria group bacterium | reverse complement strand
AAGTTAAGCACTATTGTTAAACATATTGCCATGCTGTAACTGAACAAAATGTGTGTAGACCAACACATCAGGCCAACACCAAGTCGAATAAACATATCTTATTTGCAAACTAGTATAAGCAAGCCATATGCGTCTCATATTGTTCAAAAGCATACAAAAACCATTTAGCTACCACCTGGTACTTCATATAGAACATGCACCTAGTACTGTATAGCTGGTTTTCCAAAACAACTCTAACAAAGTAACGTTTGCAGTTTAGACAACCCACCTTCCTGTCCCACAGCTAGTTTCTAATAGTTACAGAGTTTTGAGACTGAAGTGCTGATATCAACAGAACTGCGCTATAATATTATACAACAACTAATACTACAATTTACAGGGTTGAATTGAAGGTCAGGTTGTACTCTTTAACAACTGCAGTAACATATGCATACATAATTTATCTACATGTCATGTACATTATTTAGTGCTTACCACTCAGAAATTGGCAGACTGCTTGTTATTGCCAGCCAGTTTCTATGGACCTCAAAGTCAGTGGAGAAGTATGCTGGTACAAGTAGAATTTTAACACAGGTGCACAGAGCAACTACTCTCCAGAAAGTGAGCTCCATCTGGCGTGTTCAAGAGTGCAGCATGGTCGCACAGCAGTGAACTATTAGTGGGTAACATCAAGTCATATCGGAGCTGTGGCCAATAATCTATTGATATCGTGCAATACAAGTTACAAGTGGAGACAGTGACGTCGACAACACGGGTCTCTAAGCCGGTTCCAGACAGGCCCCCCTCGACAAATGTGCAGTGTCGTGAACGATATTGAGGCACGCCAAACTTGCAACAACGAACGTCAGTTCGGTACAGTCAATACTGCTTGCCAATAGCCTTTATTGGCCATACTACGGTTGTCGTGCGCGGGCACAAGCGTGATACTTGTTCCGTACAACAGCTGACTCGAAAAGTACGGCAACGTGGTACACTGACATCCAGTCGGCCATCAAAGGCAATTCCAAAAGACATGGGAGACGAAGCATTAGTGCTAGCTTGTTGTTTGTTGGGAATATGGATACAAAGTCTCTTTAGAACTAGGACTGCTATGGCTATGTGCTCACAACAAAATATTGAGTAGTTTTGCTTGAGTAGGTGAAGGACTATCGCTTTAAATTTTACTGCTTACTCAATAACCAGCACTTTTTCAGCATCCGAACTAATCTTTCTAGACCCTTTGTTCATTCTCCACTGCTCATTGTTTGTTGCCTGCTGCCTGGTTTATTAATATGTCTCAATTGTAGTCCTATGTCTGTAGAGTTTAACAAAATAATATTTTTATGATAAGAATAACTACAAGCGTACTTCACTTGCAAAATGTATGTCCAGCACCTGTTCGTGGCTAGCAACTCGGTGCCCCCCTGGGCTGTTCTGCACAATAAAACAAATTTATCAACAGTAGTATTACTGGTAAAGTCCCACACAGTAAGACATGCTTCATCCCTTTTCAGTTTTCTTAGAGTAGGTGGGTTTCCCCTTTTTTCTTGCCTTGCATATCTTCTCTCTTTTCTGTTTCGGGTTGCGCTGGCTGTGGTTTCAAAAGCTTGGCTGTTGGTCAAAGTTTGTGGTTAAATTGCTGAGTTCACTACTGATAGTTGTATTTATTGCCCCTAAGGTGCTTAAACTTGCAAATAGACAAAAGCTTGTTTTGTGTTTTTTCTTGGGCAAGGATAAGGGGGATATGTCAGTGTGACTAGGCTGACACGTAGGATACAGATATGCTGGTGGATGATGTTTCTCATGCAGTTTTTGAGCTTCTGACGGTGTTCTGACAGTGTTCTGACGGAGCTTTTGGAGATACTTTCGGGCCGTTAGTGAGTATACTGCAGTCTACATGCTGTTTCATATACCTACTGTTTCCAATTTAAGTAAATAACTTGACATTTAGAAGGCTGTACACTGATATATTACATTTTTGACTGCATGTA
>JBGSRK010000048.1:0-2325 GCA_041737595.1 Patescibacteria group bacterium | reverse complement strand
GCCGTCAGGATGATCTGCGCGGGGGCGGGGACGGTGGTGGAGGGAATCAGCCGCGCCGTCGCCAGTCCCTGATCATTGATCAACACGGTCGGCGTCTCAAAGTGGCCCCAGTTCGACGTGAGAGCGATCCGGCGGGCGTTGGGGATAGGCGAATCCACCGGCAGCGCGGTCGGTGTGCGCGGCACGGTGAAGAACGTCGCACCCTCTTGCCCGCGCAGCGTCACGGTGACGACGCCATAAGCATCGCTCGCAGGGATGGAGAGAGCAATCCAGGGGGTGACATTCGGTAGACCCGTGAAGTTGACCCCGTTGGTAGGTGTGTTTGCCTCTGGGAAACCCCATCGGCTATAGCGGGCATCTGTCGGAAACAGATGAGAGCCGCCGTCATCACGCAGTTCAAAGGCCGCAATCGAACAGAAAGCGTTGCTCTGCGCGATGAGACCGGCATTACCATTGTCTGCGGCATATTCGATAGTGTCATCTCCTTGATTGTAAAGGACATTCGCAGAAATTTGATTGATGGCAAAATCAGGGGTACCTCCCACATACACGGCGGCCCGATAACCACTGCCACCGCCGTTGTTGTATACGTGGTTGCCTCGCAGTTGCGCTCCACTTTGCCGCAGCAAAGACACCGCCCCGCTAAAGCCGCTGCCGGTTAGCATCGTGCTGTAAATCGTGTTGCTCAACACCGTATTGGAATTGCCATCCTCTAGTCGGATGCCGTCCGCGCCGCAGTTGTAAATCTCGTTTGTGGTGATGGAACTAGAGTTACTTTCTTCCGCTCGAATACCTCCCGCGTCGCAGTTGTAAATCTCGTTATGGCTGATGATGTTGAAACTGCCCCCACCGGTGCCGCCACGTTTGAGGTGCAAACCCACGTTGGCAATATCCCTGATGATATTGTCAGCAATGACGTTACGGCTACTTTCATTCAGGACAATGCCGTTGCTGGAGCTATAGATAGTGTTGTTCCTGATCTCGGAGTAGTCGATGTCCCCGCCGATGGCGCCGTTGAATTCGCCTGTCCCGCCGTTGTAGCGTAAGGTGTTGGACAGAATTTGGTCGCCATCGGCAGCCTGCGTCGATCCGCTAGGGGCGATGCCGGCGCAGGCATATTCGATGACGGCGTTTTGGATACGGTTGCGGGCACTGTTCGTCCCAAAAAGGATGCCCAACCACCGGCCTTGGCCGCCGCAAGGACTCACGGCGGTTGGATCGGCGGCGGTGAAGGTGATGGGACGGCTGGCGGTTCCGAGGGCCTGGAGGTTGCCTTCCACCTGGAGCCGCGCGTTGGTTTGGAAGTAAATGGTTGTGCCCGTGACCGGCGGCGCAATTGTGAGCACCGCATCGGGAATGACCGTAATCGTCGTAGTCATGATCTCATAGCACGGAGCATCCCACGTCGTATCGGTGGCGATGTCTTGGCTGACGATTATGCAGCCGGGTGGAGGCGCGGCCCGGGTTGTTGTCCCAGGCGGCGAGAGGAGCATGAACAGGGCGAGCAATGCAGCGAGGGCCAATAAAACCGTCCCTGTAAGCGTAAGACCTTTCTTGAACATTCTATTACCTCCAGTCCCTAACATACAATAAGGCTGTGTTGATGTCTGCAATAAGATGGAGAGGAGTGATAAAAGCGCGCATATCCCCTCCATTTGAGTGGCGCTCTACTTCTATTATATGATATTATTTGCGAAAAGAAGGTTAAAATCTAATTACGATTGGATTAAAACACGTTGGAAGGTGTAGCAACGACTTCAATTGTTTCTGCGAGCAGAGGAGCGACTAAAGTCGCCACTACACCTGGCACATGAAAAAGCGGCGGCCATTGGCCGCTGCTGTATACAGTTACGTTTGATTTAATCGCCGGGATGCGAGGGGATCAACGTCTCGTAATCGGCGACGTTACCGCCATCGAAACAACATTCGATGATCTGCTGACCCAATGGCAGCAGATCGCCGGTGTCGAACTCTTTCAGGCATTTGTGGAAGAACGTGGTGAGAATGCCCGCGCCGATGTCGTAGGCTTCTTCGCCCACTTCGGGCTGAATCTCCACTTTGGTCAGGTAATTCGTGACCATACGTCCTTCGACTTGCAGGTGATGCAGGCGATAGCCAAGTAGATTGCAGCGTGTGGCGCGCAGGTGTTCCGGTTTGAAAGGTGCTGTACCGCGCCGCGCCATGTATTCGCGCGTGACCCACTGCGGCATGAATCCCACCCGCCACGCGCCGATGTACTGGCTCGGGCTGAGGATGTAGCGCGTGCGGGTGTTGTCGCGGAACTGCGCCAGCAGCAGATTGGCCTGATCCACTTTGCGCCCTGTG
>JBGSRK010000045.1:0-5993 GCA_041737595.1 Patescibacteria group bacterium | reverse complement strand
TCGATGCCCTTGAGCACCTGAGGCAGGCGCCCCGCAGCTGGAGCGCTGCGCCTCAGCCAGGCCTGCCTCGCCGAGCTCCTCCCAGCGCGTGCTGTCTTCCGACACTGCTTTGCTCTCTGCCTCACTTCCCGCTTTCAGCATATGGTTGAGTATTTTGTCCCTAAGCTGTTCAAGCGCTTCTTTCTCAGCGGTATCTGTCAGCGAGTTCAGTTTCACCATGTAGAAACTTACAGAATCTTTTGCGTTGTCATACACCTGCTGCGATATATTATACTGCTGTTTATACTTATCAAGGTCCTCATTTACTTCTGTATATACCTGGGCTGTTCTTATATACGACTGGCTCTTTCGTTCAAAGTCCGCTTTCAGTTTCGCGTATTCCGCGTCGGCGTTCAGTTTCTCAACTGTATCCTGATTGTTTACCGCCAGGAGTTTCAGATTATAAGCGGCCTCTACCTCATTAAATTTAGCCAGTATCCTCGCGTAGTTATCCTTCGCGTCAGGCACGGGAATATTGCTGTAATCGGCACTTCCGCTGTCCGGGGTCTGCCCTGATCCGATATCCCCTTCGTCGGTTTTATCTCCGCTTAAATACGGCGTGTTCGCGTACTCCCACACCGAATATGCCTTTTCGTACTGGAATTCAAGATCCTTGTAGCTGCTGTATGTGCTGCTCACCTGGTTCATTTTTTCTACGTAATTACTGTTTGCTTCCTCATACACAATTCTTGCGTCCGAAAGCTGGTCACGGTATTTTTCCACTTCCCTTTTTACTTTTTCGTGATCCACTCTTGACTCTTCAAGCTCGGACAGCAGCTGTTCTTTTGTTTTCCCTCCAAGGAGATCGTAACTTGTTTTCTTCGACTTGAGTGTATCTTTGCTGCTCCCTAAACCTGCATCTATCCCCTGGATCTCTCCTGTTAAAGCTATGACTGATGAGCTATAGCTGTCACTCACAGCCGCGTACCCCGAAACAAGCCCTGAAAGCCCTGCTGTATACAGCTCAGCTTCAGCAAGGAATCCCCCTATCCCCAGCGTGCTGTCAGGTTTAAACTCCGGCTTCATAGCTTCGCCAAGCGCTGTAAACAGGGTAGTGATCTTATTCATATCATCGATGATGCCGTCTAATGAGAAAATTTTTCCATCAGGCGTTGAAAGCGTGCTTCCGTAAATTATGGTATTCTTCAGTCCGCTTGTGCTGTCAAAGCTGTCATACCATCCGTTTGTATCATCCGCCGGAAGAGCTGTAACAAGCACATCCCCGTCGGTGATCGCGAATAAACTGCTTCGCCAGTTCTTCTCATCCGCTCCGCTCTGATAAAATGCCTGCAGTGCCGCGGCGTTCCTCAGCCCTTTTTCTGCTATATCGCAGTACTTCTCCTGTTGCCTGACAAGTTCGATTAATCCCGATGCATATTTATCAAGCTCTGACGTGAGTTTTCCAAGTTCAACCAGTACTCCTGATGTGGCTGTATTATTGCCGTATATACCGTATTCAAATCCCGGCATGATTGCTTCACTCACGCCGTTTATATACATTAAAAAAAGTTCTTTTGCCGGTGCATCTATATCTTCTGTATATTCATCCAGGTCACTGCCGTAATAAAATGATACTGTGCTTAATATGCCGGCGTATCTCTCTACAGCTTCAACAAGAGAGCTGTCAGCACTGCCGGCCCCGAACTTATCTTCTAAAAATTTTTCTATTCCATCCTGCGGGACTCTGTTATTTAAAAACATTTCGTCGTAGTAAGACTTTGACGCGGCGTATATCTTTGCATCAGCAGGGAGATCCTTAAAATCTTTCGACTGCATATACGCGGCAAAGGCAGGATCGGTGCTTGTAAGGTTACTCCCCGATGCACGGTTTATGTATTCACTTACCATGGCATAGGCACGGAGCTCCCCCTCCGCCCCGCTTTCAAGGTTCCTTGAAGCTATATAGCTTTCTATATCCGCTATCTTCCCGTCAGCCAGATCCCGGTCAAAAATTCTTCTTTCATATACCGGATTTATTGCCGCTGTCAGTTTATCTTTTTCATCTCCCGTAAGCCCTGTAATTACGGCATACTGCTCCGGTGTTACCGAAACTTCAGTTTCCGCGTACTGCGCGGTAAGAGTGCCAAGGTTAATAGTGTACCTGAGCAGATAGAGACTGCTGATAAAGCTATCAACACCCTTAATTTTCTCATCTTCGTTATCTTTTATGTAATTTTTGTCATCTTCACCCAGTTTTTCATAAGCGGATAAAATACCCATGGCAAGATTATAATCGCTGCCGGCTCCCGTATCTATTATATCTCCGCACCCCTGGATAAAATCCATGACCCTGCCGCTCTCTCCGGCTTCGGCCAGCTTCCTCGCATAGACATCTTCCGCGGTTCCAGCCATCTCACCGGAACTGTCGCCCGACATATACCGCTTTATAAAAAGCCCCTCGTCGAGTTTATCCTTTATCTCCCCGATTGATGCCGCCGCACTCTTTAAAAAATCGGGTACCTGAATATCGCTCAGCTCCAGGTTCCCGATATACCCGGCCAGCGCGCCTGCCGCAAGGCTCAGGTTTTCCGGTGTAAGATTTTTAAATGCTTCTATAGATAAGGGATTATCCGCAGGTCCTGTAAAAAGAGAAACCACGCTGTTTATATATCCGAGCATACTGTCAAGGTAACTGTATTCAGCAAGCTGGTTCTGCCCCCTCCGGAAGCAGAGGTAATTCTCCGCCGCATACATCTTCAGCGTTTCGTAAGACTCCCGTCCATTCTCGGCGCTTCTGTCAAATTCCATTATATATTCAATACCGGCAATTCCGCTCCCAGCCATAAAATATTCACGTAGGAGTTCAACTGCTTCCATGTCGCCGCCCGATGCATCCTCCCGGCTCTCCGAGATCAGCTCCGCAAGGTCTTCCGCGCTCAGGCCGTTTAAATCATCGTGCAGGTCCTCCGCGTTTTCAGAAAGGTCAATGTCGCTGTCCAGCCTGTCGCGGCTGCTATCCCAGGCTTCAGCTGTGAGCCCGCGGTATCTGTCTTCAAAATATTTAAGCGCGGTATAATGCTCGATGTACCGGCTGTTGCCGGCTCCGTAGATATACTTTTCCTTTTCAAATTCTGTTCTAAGCCAGTCAACGATACCCTGATACGTTTTAGTCCCCGGGCCTTCAGCCCAATCAAAGGCATCATCTACAATTTCAAGCGCGTTCACTGAAGTTCCGGCGTAATTTTCATAGGCAATATGGTCATCTTTATAATCACTCTTAAAGTACAGATCGGGATTAAAACTGCTGTCGCGGAGTTTCTCCACTATAAGATTGCCGCTTTCCAGTCTACCCTGGAGATTAAAATATGTTCCCCTTATAAATGCCGAAAGCCTTTCCCTCTTAAGATGTTTATCTTCACCTGTAGCGTTTGTAAAATCGGACATCAGGTTATTAAGAATATTTATATATCCATCAGAGTCCGCACTCCAGATAGTTTCTTTTGCTGCGGCAATGCTGCTCCCCCATAGTAAAAGTGAAACGTCGCTCTCCTCTCCGGTGAGTATATTTTTAAGCGTGTTGAATCTCATTTTAGAATCTTCCAGATTCCTGACAGCCGATTCATAGTTCTGTGCAAATAACGCTGTCCGGCCGGAATAGTCGCTCTCCATCTGCGCCTGGTAGAGTTCCACATGTTTTAAGTAAAACTCCCTGTCTGCCTGAAGTATATTCTTCTCTATCTCCTGGATTTCTTTAACGAGATAATCGCCGTTTTCATTATTCTCGAAAAGTATAAGCGCCCTTTTGCGCGCGGTATAATCTTCATCAGCTGTCTGTAATGCTTTGTTCGCGTCATTAAAATTTTTTGTCAGGTGTTCTATGCTTGTAAGATAGGCATCCCACTCTGCCCCGTTCGCTTCATTTCTCTCTCCCGATGGTTTTTTACCCTGCAGAACTTTGAGGTTTTCAACAATTTCTTCCACTTCACCAAGAGTTGTTTCATACAGCTCCTTTGCTCCGTCCATTTTAGCTTTTGCATCAGCCTGCCTGGCTTCAGTAGTGCCCGCGCTCTCTTTTTTTGTCTGTTCCGCGTACTCAAGCACAGCCTTTGCTATGTCAAGACGCTTCTGCCAGAAATCCCTGTCCCTTGAGGCAAGCTGAAGCGCAAACTCGGCGTCTGTCATCAGATACGGGTCACTTCCGCCGTCATTATCGAGATAACCGGGGCCGCCATCCGCACCCAGCATGTTTTTCTCGTGCATATAGGATTCAGCATCTGCTGCGATCCCCGCGAAACTGTCACGAATCTTTTTCCATCTCTCAAGTTCGGTCTTATAATAGTAGTACGATGATTTCTGATTAGCAGGCGAGTCGTATTCAACATCATTTGTTACGGTAAACGAATCAATAAGCACATCTGATTCATACCAGCCGTAGTCAGAATATATATTCGAACCATAGTAACTGTTCGATACAGGTTTTGTGCCGTATGTCATCCTCTTCCCGTATACTCTCACAGTGTACGATTCGGTAAGGATGCTGTTCCCGTCAATATCCGGCTTCTCAACCGCACCGGTAAATTCCGAAGTATAGTAGCCGCCCGTATAATAATGATGCCCTTTATAACTGTTTACTGCATTGTCAATAGGCGTACATGTTGTGAAAAATTCATCCGATGAGCATTGATCGGACATCATCCTTCCTGTAGTATGCGCGGCGTAACTGACGCCGTACCTCTGTGTGATTGAATTTATATCCGGAAGTGTATTGATCTTATCGTTTATCCTTCCCTGCTCTGTCCCGTCAACAATCGACCAGAAATCCTCATCCGCATCATTCACTGTACCCTTTGTACCAAAAGCGCCAGATCCGTTTACGTCACTCTCCGCGCACATCTTCTCCAGCCATTTTATATTATCAAGCGATTCGGTATAAACCATTGAACCGTTCACGGCCATATCTATAAGTCCGCTGCTGTGGTCATTCCACTGGCTGGACAGATTATTCATGTAGCCTGTAAAATCCTGCCGCGATCTCTCTATGTTTAACGCCAGCTCAGATTCTTCGGTCTTCCATTTGTCAAGGGCTTCGTATATCTCTTTACTTAGCTTCTGCTCCCAGGCAAGCTTTGCAAGGCTCAGCTTCTCGGCAGAGCTCCGCCATATCGCTTCGGCGCTCTCAAATGCCTCTTCAGCTCCCTGTTTCCAGCTGAGCATCTGCCGGTACAATTTTTCCAGCGCGAAGTTCCACTTCTCCATGCCGGTACTGACAAGCTGTTTAAGCTCCTCCTCCCAGTTGTCCCCCATACGGGAGAAATCTATCGAACTCTGACCGTCGCCGCTGTAGCTTTTAGTTAATATCTTCTCCTCTTCGGATTTTAAATTCTCCTGTACGTCCTTAATTATATTGTCCGTCGCTGCGTCCGCACCCTCAAGGCTGCTCCGGTATTTCAGCGATTCTGTATCTACATATAGTTCCGTTATAAAAAGATTCCTGCCGGTGTAGAGTATGCTGTTCCTTTCTACTTCAAATTTTCTCCGGAGTTCATTTTCAAACGCGGCGAGTTCCGCGTCAAATCCGGCTTTCTCATCTCCGGTCAGCAGGTCACCTTTATTTTTAAGGTCAGCAAGTGGGGGTAAAAACTTAATGTCCCAGCTTAAATTCACACCAGACAGCGAACCGCTTACATAGCTGTCCCAGGCCGCTGCATCCGTTACATTCCCGTCTTTCGCCGCGTTTTTAACGCTCTCCCTGAGAAGCGAAAAATCCACCGGTTCAAATATTAGTTTTTCCCTCTTTATATACCACGAGCCTTTTGCGCCAGCCTCGGCCTTTTCGTATTCGTTCTCCCATGCGGCACGTGACTCCTCCATGCCGGCATTAGCTTCATCCGCGCTGAACCCCTGGCGGATATAGCGCTCCATCTCAGCGTCCGCGCCGCGTTCCCAGTCTGCAAGCATCTCCTGCTTCCCTGTATCAAGGATATCCTGCCAGTCCTGTTCGTTTATGCTCTTCT
>JBGSRK010000006.1:0-10461 GCA_041737595.1 Patescibacteria group bacterium | reverse complement strand
AAGTTATTACAAATTTAATTGATAATGCTATTAAATATACCCCCAGTGGAGGTAGTTTAGAGATATTTAATGAAATTTCTGAAGATAGTGTTATCACTCATATTAAAGATAATGGGTACGGGATGTCAAAAGGAGAACAAGAAAAGCTTTTTGAAAAATTTTACCGGGTTAAGAATGAAAATACAAAAGGTATATCGGGAACAGGACTTGGTTTATTTATTTGTCGTCAAATTATTGAAAAAAATGGTGGTAAAATTTGGGCAGATTCTGAAGAAGGCAAAGGGTCTACATTCTCTTTTGCGCTTAAAAAATCTAAATAATCATTGACTTTATCTTAAATATATTATATAATCTCATCGCGACAATTGTACACTACGTTAAGGGAGGAAAGTCGTGAACCTTGTTATTAAAGTAGACCCACGGGTCGGAGATGTTGAGGCCGTAAGAATTGGCCTTGAAATCGAAGATGCCCTTGGGCACGAAAGAGATGTCTTGACCGAATTCGAAGAACTCGAAGAAGGAGTAGACGTCTCTGTTACACTGAACGACGTTCCGGGAACATACCCGGAATTCGAGCAGAAGGTCAAAAACGTTCTTGAGGGGCTGGTCCCTCCTGAGCGTATCCGAGTGACGGTAAACTCATCCTCGGATGAATGGGAGTAAAATATCTCCCTAACCAGAAATACAGAGCCCGCCGTGCTTGCACGGTCGGGCTCTTCTTCTATTTAATTTTAATTACACCTTCTCTTAAGACTATATATTTGTCTTTTTCTAATAAAACAAGTGTAGAGGCTGGGCTTTCAATATGACCTTCATCTAAATAATAATCTATCTTTTTGCCAAAATATTTAGTAGCCATTTTGATATTTGAAGCAGGTGTTTCCCCTTCTGGGTTTGCACTTGGGGCAACAATAGGCCTGGTGTTTGAAATTAAAGTTTGTAAATCTTTATTATTTGGCATTCTAAATGCTAAATAACCTGTTCCTCGATCCAAATATTTTAAACTACTTAATTTAGAGGGCAGAGCAACACTTACTGGGCCTGGCCAATATTTTGAGAGGAATTTTTTTTGATATGAATTTATTAATATCCCGAATTTTTCTAAATCTGTATATTCAGATATCAATATTATTAGTGGTTTTTCAGGAGTTCTTTTTTTAATTTTATATATTCTTTCAACAGTTTTTTTATTTAAAGCATCTCCAACAATTCCATAAATAGTATCAGTTGGGATAACGGCTATCCCCCCATTGTTTAGGATATCAATCAATTTTTGGTCTTTAAACATTTAAATTAAATCGGGCCGACGCTTTTTTGTTCTCTTTATTGCCTCTTCACGTCTCCACTTTGATATTTCTGCATGATGCCCAGAAAGTAGTACATCTGGAACTTTTTTCCCGTCGTATTCGTCTGGCTTAGTATAATGTGGGTGTTCAAGTGTAACGCTTTCAAATGATTCATTTTGATGTGATTCTTCTTTTCCAAGAACTCCAGGCATAAGTCTTACAATTGAATCAGTAACTACTGCAGCAGCAATTTCACCGCCAGTTAAGACATAATCACCAATTGAAATTTCTTCATCTACATATTCACGTATTCTTTCATCAAAACCTTCATAATGGCCACAAACAAGAATTATGTCGCCTTTATATTTTGAGAGTTCTCTAGCTTTTTTTTGATGATATTTTTTACCTTGTGGAGTAAGTAGAATAACTAATTTTTTTTGTTTTTTATTATTAGATTTTAACTCTCGGATAGCTTTTTCTAAAACATCTACTCTTAAAACCATACCTGCGCCGCCACCATAAGGAGTATCATCTACCTGTTTTCGGGAACCTATACCAAAATCACGGATGTTTACACTCTCTATTTCAACTATTTCATTTTTTCGAGCACGACCTATTATACTTTCCTTAAGAAATCCATCGAACATTTTAGGGAATAGAGTTAAAATGGTTATTTTCATAATAATGCCTTTCTGAGCCCCTGTTATTTTACTGTTATATATATTATACCTTATAAAATGAGCAACCCCAATTTGTGGTTGCTCATTTTAAAAAAATTTTATATTTATAGTTCTAAATCAGCCATTGGTCGTTCATCAGATTCTTCTTCTGCAACTTCCTTAACTTCTTCTTTGATTTCTTCTACTTCTTTTACATCTTCGGTTTTTTCTGAGGTTACTTCTTTTGATTCTTCTGGAGTTACTTCTTCAGTTTTTCTCTCTGGTCTTTCTGAGCCTTCTGGTTCTACGATTTTAAGATTAACTCTTGCATCGTTTTTTGCACCAAGAACTCTAAGTAAAGTTCTCATTGCTTTTGCTGTCTTACCTTCTTTCCCGATTATTGCGCCCATATCATCTTTGTCTACAGTTAGTTCAATTAAAACCCCCATTTCATCTACAGAACGTTTTACCTGAACTTTTTCTGGTTTTTCAACTAACTCTTTTGCAACATACTCAACGAATAATTGATCTTTATCTGCCATTTCTCTTCCTTTCGTTATTTTGCACTTTTCTCTGGAGATTCAGCTTCACCATCTTCTTTTGGTGAGTCTTCTTTTTTTGAATCATTATTTTTTTCTTCAATTAATTCTTCTGATTCTTTTTTTTCTGCTTTTTCTTCTTCTTTTACTACTTCAACAGGTTCAGCTACTTCAGCTGGTTTAACTTCTTTTTTTTCTTCTTCTTTCTTTTTTGATGGTTTTTTCTTTTCAACAATATTTACCCATTTTGGTAAATCAAACTTCTCACTCTTAAGAACTTTCGCAAGAGTGTTAGATGGCTGAGCGCCATTTTTCATATATTGTTCTAATTTTTCTTTTTTAATCGTTAGTTTCTTAGAATGTGGGTCATAGTTACCTAAAATTTCAATAAATTTTGCTCCTGGAGCTTTTCGTTTATCGGCAACCACAACTCGGAAGTATGCTTGATGTTTTTTACCGGTTCTGACTAGTCTGATTGTTAGCAAGAAAGAATTCCTTTTTTAATCTATATTTCTAAAAGATTTTATCTAATTTTTGACCAAATGTCAATTATAACTCTAAAAAACTTTCCCCTACTTTATAAATTGGTCCTGCTCCAACTGTAATTATAATGTCTCCGGATTTTACATTTTTCTTTAAATAATCAACAATCGATTCAAAATCAGAAATATATTTTGCATTATGGCTAATTTCATCTATTGCTGAGGCTAATATTCCCCCATTTACTGCTTTTTTATCTTCTTCAGTGTCTCTGGCTTCATATATTTCAGAGATGATTACATTTTCTATACCTTCAAATGATTTTGAAAAGTCTGAAAGTAAAAATCTTGTTCTTGAATATTGATGTGCTTGGAAAACACACCAAATTCTTGATTCTGGGTAATAGCTCTTTAACCCATCAAGCGTTGCTTGAATTTCTGTAGGGTGGTGAGCATAGTCATCAATAACTAAAATATTATCTTTTTTCCCTTTAATTTCAAATCTTCTTTTTGCCCCGGTAAATTTTTCGAGAGAATTTTTGATTTTAGAAAATTTAATTCCAATTTCGAGAGCACAAGCTGTAACTGCAAGTGAATTTAAAATGTTGTGAGCTCCTGGGACAATAAGTTTTAATTCACCTAATTTATCTTTTTCATCCCAGACTTCAAAATAAGTACTATGATCACAAATTCTTATATTTTTCGCTCGGTATCTTCCATTTGAAAAACCATAATCAATTAATTTACCATTATAATGTGAAATTGTTTTTGCAATATTAGAATCCCAAGCAGAGATAACCAAAAACCCATTCTTATCTATTTGAGATATAAATTTTGAAAAAGTTTTTAATATTTGATCCAAATCGCCATAAGTATCAAGATGATCTTCTTCAATATTTGTAATAATTGCAGCACAAGGGTTCAAATCTAAAAATGATCGGTCATATTCACAAGCTTCTGCAATAAAAAAATTTCCCTTACCATCTTTGGCGTTACCCCCAATATTTTTAACCTCACCCCCTATTGCCATTGCAGGGTCCAATCCTGAATCCTCTAAAATCATCCCAAGCATTGTTGAGGTTGTAGTTTTACCATGAGTCCCGGCTATTGCTATCCCCCTTTTTTCGCTCATTAATAAGCCCAAAAGCTCAGACCTGCGCAATAATTTAATATTTCTTTTTTTAGCCTCGGAATATTCTGGATTTTTTTCATTTATTGCAGCTGAAAATATAATAACGTCGGCACCAGTAATATTTTCTTTTTTCTGACCTAAATATATTTTGGCACCATTATTGCTTAATTTATCAGTAATATTACTTTTAACACTATCAGAACCAGATACTTTATAACCACGATTAAGTAAAATATGAGCGAGCCCACTCATACCTATCCCGCCAATACCAATAAAATGATAATTCAGTTCTTTATTTAACACTTAGATATTTTACCACAAAATAATTGCCTTAATTCTAAAATCGAAAAAATACTGCCCAAAGGACTAATTTTATAAATAGAACATAAACCTAAAATAAAATCTTCATAAAATTATCGTATTTTTTCTTGATTCTTTAGGTTCTTTTCTTATTAAGAAGAAAAGAACAAAAAAAGATTCTTCGACTCCCCAGCCAGAGACGAACACATCGCTCAGAATGACAGAAGGACTAATTTTTCTTTTTAACTACATCAATTGCTTAGATCCTTCGACTCACTTCTTTCGCTCAGGATGACTAACTTTTTTATTTACAACCTCAAGTGCGTCAGTCAATTTTACAGAAAGAATTTTTGATGCGTGAGATTCGTCCATAGTTATTCCATATATAATACTAGCTTCTTTCATAGTTTCTCTATTATGACTTATAAAAATAAATTGAGTTCCATTTGTTAATTCTTTAACAATTTTTAAGAATTTCTTTGTATTTGTCTCGTCTAAAGCTGCATCAACTTCATCAAGAACACAAAAAGGTGCAGGGTTAACAGAAAGAATTGCAAATAATAAAGCAAGTGATGTTAAGGTTCTTTCACCCCCAGAAAGTGCAGATAAAGATTTGACTTTCTTCCCTGGGGGGACAGCTGTTATCTCTATCCCGAATTTATCTTCACCTTCCTCATCGTCAGCTTTTTGTTTCACAAGTTCAAGTTTTGCTTCTCCCCCATCAAAAAGTAAAGTAAAGAAGTGTTCAAATTTTTGTGAAATAGCTGTAAATGAATTTTCAAATTGTTTTTTTATTTTGGTGTCTAGTTCTGAAATAAGTTCTTCTAGATCATTTTTTGCTTTTTCTAAATCATCAGTTTGTTTAGAAAGAAATTCTGCTCGTGCGTTAACTTCTACGTATTCTGTTTCAACCTCAGGGTCTATTTCTCCAATTGCATATAATTTTGTCTTAAGTCTTTCTAATTCTCGACGTGAAGCTTCTTCGTCTATTTCTGGGACAACCTGAGCCCCAGCAAGTGCAGCCTCTGACCCCATTTCATAAACTATTTCTTCTTTAATATCTTGTTTTTTTGTTTCAATACGAGCCAATTCTATCTTTGTTGTTGTTAGCTCTTTTGTATATTCTGATGCTAGTGCTTGTTTTGAGGTAAGACCATCTTTAATCTCTGATAATTTCTGACCTTGTGAGTCAAAAGTAGATGATCTTTCATTTATTTTTATACGTAAATCCTCTACATTTGTGTTAATTTTTTCAATTTCAGATTCTTTTTCTGTTATTTTATTTTGAATTTCAACTTTTTCACCCTCATCCGCTGGTTTTAGGTTTATTAGGTGTTCAATAGAACGGTCAATATCTTTCTTTTTTTCTTCTTCTCTTTTTATCTCAAAGTCTAACCCTATAATTTGATTTTTATAAGATGCTTCTTTTTCTAATTCTAGTTTAATATTATTAATTTCAATGTTTAATGAAACAGTTCTTTTTTCTAAGGTTTCAATTTTGTTTGCAATTTCTTTCTTATCATTTTTATCTATCGGTTTTAGTTTAGAAAGCTTTTCAATTTCATATTCAAATCTTCTTTTATCATCATTCGCTTTTCTGAGTTCATACTCTTTTTCATTTAAATTATTTCTTGTAAGAGAATATTCCTCAGTAAATTTATCTTTTTCATTTGTTAATTTTTCTAATTGATCTTGTGTTTCTGACATACCAGATATACGACCTTCTTTTACATCAGAAACCTGTAATTGAAGTTCTGCTAATTTTTCGGTTATTTTTTCTGCTTCTTTTCGTAATTTTTCGATGTCACTTTTATCTTTTGCAGTGGTAAGACCCGTTATAAAAGAGTTTTGTAAAGACAAAACCTTACCTATTCGTTGACCTACAACAGAAAAATCAAACTTTGATAATTCTTCAGAAAGTAAAGATAAATTTTTCCTTTTCTCTTCTATTTCCTTATTAATTTTTTCAATTTTAGAACTAATTTGGTGTTCATTTTTTTCAATTTCTTCTTTACTCTGAATAATTTTTTCAATATCAAGATTTTTTATTTCTGCATTAAGAACTGATATTTGTGATGAAATTTCTGATTTGGTTAATGAGTTTTCAGCAGATTGAACCTCAAGCTGAGCTTTTAGCCTATATATTTCAGAAAATATTTCCTCTTTTTGACTTTCAAGTTGAGTTATTTTTTCAATATAACCATTTTCTTGAAATTTTTTTAATTCTGCTTCTATTTCTTCTTTTTTATTTATAACACCAGATAAATTCACACCTTCTAGCTTCTTTTTTTCTTCAGATATCTTTTTATCTAATTCTTTTTGGGTTGGAGCAGAAAAGGTTAGTTCCATTTTTGCTCGAAGTGTATATATTTCTTGGCGAAGATTATCTTTTTTAATTTCTAAATCATTAATTTCTTTTTGAATCTTTTCAGTTTCTGCAGAACCAAGTTTTTCTTTATTTAAAATATTATTAAAAGCTTCATCTAGTTGCGATATTTCATTATTAACCTTTTCTTCTTCAGCTAAAAGTCGTTCGAGATCTGCTCTTTTTGATTTTTCTTCTGAGATTAACTTATCCCAAACTGTTGCAAAATATGTTTTTTGTTTCTCGTTTAAGCTGGCCTTTACAACATCTTTTTCTTTAGCTTTTTCAGCCTGTTTTTTAAGTGTATTTAACCTTGGGTTAAGCTCAGAAAGAATATCCTTTGCGCGAGTAACATTTGAATGTGTTTCTTCTAGTTTTCTAAGGGTCTGTTCTCTTTTCATCTCATATTGACGTACACCAGCTGCTTCATCAAAGAGAACCTTTCTTTCAGCTGGTCCATAAAAAAGCATTGAATCAACCATCCCTTGCCCTATTACTGAATAAGTCGATTGGCCAAACCCAGATCGTGCTAAAAGTTCAGCAACATCTAAAAGACGTGATTTTTTACCATTTATAAGATATTCGCTTGAACCATCTCGATAGACTGATCTTGCAATTTCTACTTCAGAAAAATCAATCGGGGCCTTCCCATCAGAATTATCAAGTATCATTGCAACTTTAGCAAAAGAAGCTCTTGCTTTACCATTTGAACCAGAAAATATTACATCTTCAGATTTTTTAGCTCGGACTGTTTTATATGATGTTTCTCCAAGTACCCAGCGGATAGAATCTGCAATATTTGATTTTCCTGAACCATTTGGTCCAACGATAGAAGTAATTTGATGGCCTTTTTCAAAATCCAAAACTGACTTTCCTGCGAAAGATTTGAACCCCGAGATATCAAGCCGTTTTAAATACAAAAAACCCCCTTGTTCTGAGCTGTAGTTTTAAAAAATACCCTCATTTGCATCTACTATTTTAACTATATTTTTATTATTTATCAATAAAAGAAAGAAATACTGAATCAAGATTCACTATTTCTTTTCCCAGTAGACAATTATTATCTACTCGACGACTTAGAATTTTTACTATATCCTCTTCATTCTTTTTAAGAAATTAGTCTAAACCTTATGTCAGGCCCACATTTAAAAGAAGAATTATTTTTCGTATTTTAAAAGAGCGTTTTCAGCAGCTGCTTGTTGGCCTAATTGTTTAGATGGCCCGGAGCCTTTGCCCCAAACTTTATCCCCTATTTTTACAGAAATTGTAAAAATTTTATCATGGTCTGGCCCCTCTTCGGAAATAACATCATATCGTGGGGTGATACCTTCACGCTCTTGGGCCAACTCTTGGAAATGACTTTTTGAATCTAAATACAATTTTTCTTCGATTATTTTTTCTAAATTTATAATAAGATGTTCGGTAATAAATTTTTTAACAACTTCATAACCTTGATCTAAATAAATTGCACCAACAACAGATTCAAAAGAATTCGCAAGGATTAATTGTCTGGCTCGGCCAGAAGATGAAGATTCGCCTCGACTCATCATCAAATAATCTTCAAACCCAAGTTTTTTAGCAGCTTCTGAAATACTCTCGGTTTTAACTAAAGCACTACGCCAGTTAGTTAGATCTCCTTCTGGATTTTTATAATTTAAGTATAAATATTCAGTTACAACAAGTTCTAAAACTGCGTCGCCCAGAAATTCCAGTCTTTCGTTATGTTCACTAAATTTTTTATTTTCATTAAGATAAGAGCGATGAATAAATGCATTAGTAAGAATGCTTTCATCTTTAAACATTATCCCTATTTCTTTTTGTAAAATTTTTAAATCTTTACTCATATAATTAAGTCATTGCGAGGAGTTATACGACGAAGCAATCTTAATCGCCGCATTTTATTCGCGGTGACAACTCCTTTATTCTTTTTCTTTCTTTTCTAACTTTGCTGGTTTTTTGTCATCGTCTGGATTGTATATTGGTGAGCTTCTATAAACTGTCCCAAGTACACCGTTAACAAATTTGGAAGAATTTGGCCCTCCAAAAGTTTTTGCAAGTTCAACTGCTTCGTTAATTGCAACTTTTGGTGGTACTTCACCCTTGAATAATAACTCAAAAATAGCAACTCTTAAAACAATTAGATCAACAAGTGCTATTTGCTCAATTGGCCACTCTGGAGCAGCTGGGGCAATAATTTTATCAATCTTATCTTTTTCTTTAAGAGTCCCCCACACCAGTTCATCAATAAAATCTTTATTTGAAACAGCTTTCTTAAATTCTTCAAAATTTCTTTCGATAATTTCTTTAACTTTTATCTTTTCATCAAATTTTTCATCTACAGGGAATCTTTTTGAAATAAATTCCCACTCATAAAGTGTTTGGACTGTGAGTATTCGTGATAAATGTCGATTTGAAGCCATATTTTCCTTTATTGTCGAATAAGCCGAAAATAAATATTATTTTTCTTCTTTTTCTTTTGCTTTTTGCTCTTTCTTAATTTTTTTATCAAGTTTTGTCTCAATATCTAGAACTTTTTTGTCACCATAATAACCACAATTTATACAAACTACATGAGCCTTTTTAGGTTCTCCACATTTCGAACATTTTGTCATCATTATTGGTTTAATTTTATTGTTTACTGCTTTTCTCATGCCACTTCGTCTTTTGGACATTTTCTTTTTTGGTACTGCCATTTTTTCTCCTTAGTGTTTTTTACAATTACATTTTTCCACATTTAGATTCATTCCGCAAGAAATACAAATTCCTTTGCACTCATTTTTACACAATTTTTTTATGGGTAAAGCTGAAAGAATTTCTTGTCTAATTGGTTCTCCGATATCAATCTTATAATCATTTGTAACTAAAAGCTTAATATCTTCATCTGGGGTTTGATCAATTAAATATTCTTGAGAAAAATTTAGCGGGACTTCGGTTCCATATTCTGAGAGACAACGATCACAAATTACTTTAGTTTTTACTGAACCTGAAAACTGGGCTAAAATTTCCTCTTCTAATTTAGTAAGATTTAAGGTGCCTTTTATTCTTTCTGCTAGAACTTCATCATCTTCCTTTTCATTGAATAGTTCTAGATTGAGACTCTCTTTTGCCCCAACTTCTGAAAATACTAATTTTTTTACATCAAGCTTCATTTTTCTCTGTTACCCCTGTGTAAGTAATACTTAATTCGTCTTTAAAGCTCGATTATATTAGCATATTTTAACTTAAATTTCAATAATTATTTAGGAAGGACGGACCTTCCAGAAGGTCCGTCCTTCCTAAATTAATAGATTGCCGCGCGGAGTTTACCCTGAGCAAAATCGAACGGGCTCGCAATGCCAATCGTTTCGTCATCTTGAGCCTGCCCCCCCTAGATTCTTCAACTCCGCTCAGAATGACAAAAGAATCTAGATTTCTCGACCTTGATCGAAATGACAAAAGAGGTAGATTCTTCACAGTGTTCAGAATGACAATATCCTCTCCCTATCCCCCATAATACATAATACTTATCCCATCCCCTTTTAACTCTCTAATTCCCCTTCTTCCCTAAATTCTTAAAGAAAGAACCAACATTACCAACCCATGAGAATGTTTCTTCAAGTGACCTTAAAATAAGCTGAAGGATAGATTTTTCTTTAGATGGAGTGATGAAGTTGTAATCATTAGAGATAGTTTTGTTTTCACGTTTATCACGAGCAATAATG
>JBGSRK010000142.1:0-2534 GCA_041737595.1 Patescibacteria group bacterium | reverse complement strand
CTGCCCGTCGAGAACGAGCGCACCCAGACATAATACCGACCCGGCGCCTTGATGTTCACCTTGTAATGAACGACCGCCAGCTGGCCCGGGTCGTCCGTGAAACTCTCGCCTTTGACGATCTTGTCGCCGTGCGTGACGCGCGTGTCCGGCAAACTTTCCAGATATGCCCCGCCGCTCGCACCCGCCGCATGCGGCGGGTCGGGATCGGGCTCGAGATCCGGAGCGGATTTCGAGGAGGTGATGTGCCACGCGCGCTTGTCGGTGAGCGTCTGTTTGTGGAAATGCTCGGCCTCGACGGCCACGATGCCGTCCGCTTCGTCAAATACAAGGTCAGGTGCCACCATGGGCGCGATGGAGTCTGCCCCATGCGCGGAAATCACGGGAGCCAGGGAGGCCACAGCCATCAGGAATGTGAGTTGGTTTGTTTTCATAACATCATGGATTCAGTTGGATAGTAAGACGAGCGCAGCCCACGACGAGCCGCGATCACTTGGGGGCTCGCCCAACGAGCGAACGTCACCGCCGGAAATCCTTGTGATCGAACCGTCCCGCAGCCCGCCTCCGTCGCTTTTCCGGGGATCCCACCACTTCACGGCGAAAGTTCCGGTTTGACTGCGTAGGTCCAACTGGATGTCGGCACCCGATTTGTGATAGACGACGTAAAGATTTCCCTCCTGGGCGAAGCAAAATGGCGGGTCATTCTTACCGGGATTTCCGACAAGTTGGTCGGCTGGGGCCATCAGGGCGAGATGCGGGTTCACTTGCGGCAGCGTGAGCAGCGCGGCAGGACTGATCACACGATCCAGCGTCATTTTCATGCGGGAAAAGTCTTCAAGCACCAGCTGCGCTTCGACAGAGCCCATTGCCCGGGCTTTTAAAAAATCATCATGGAATTTTTTGGTCGAAACCAGGAACATTGAGGTCGTGCGGTCAATATGCTTTTGCGCATCCGCCACGGCGGCATCTTTTACGAGGCTTCGTGTTATGGTTACCTGCAAAATGCTGTAGCCGATACCGCAGGTGAGAACGACAACAAAAAAGACAAAAACCAATTTTGTTTTCAACGACCAGTTTTTCATGCATGCCTCCGGTAATGCGTTGCAAGCGGAATCGGGCTTACGGAAAAAATATTGCTGTATAAAATTTTTATACCATAATTAAGAAAATCTTGAAACTGTGAGTTGTCGGTACGGGGAGTGCACAATTCGAATTATTGCAAGAAGCTTGAAGCCCTGGTTTGCAGTAACACAGACAGCGGGAGGCGGCTGTCAAAATCTCTTCCCCCGGCAGGCTGGGCAAAGGGTGATGCAGCTGAAGCAGCATGAATGCTTTTTGCATCCTCATAGTGGTTGGGAACGCTTTGCTTTGCTCCAACCTATTTATTTTGTAGCATCCTCTGTCAACGGTGCGCACCCTGCGGACTGCTTCCTCTCGATCGAATCAGTACGGTCGATTCCGCTCACAGCCACCAGAAAAGACAGGGCGCCATTAGCAAAAAAGCACTCAGCACACAGGCAAGGGCGAAGACAAATAAAATGGGCAACGCTGCTACTACGACAAACCACCACAGAGTGCCGAAATTAATCACCAAACCCGCTAGGCCATAGTAAAAAACTTGATTCAGAAAAAAAACTGCATCTGCAAATGCAAGAATCGCCCCGTTGCACATGGCATCAAGACGCGGGAGGCCTTGTAGGCGATTTCTTAAGGCTCTTGCCCGCTGGCTCAACAGCAGGGCCTGCCCTGCAGTTATGTGCAGGGACTGGAGACGACCCGACCTGAGCAGCCGCGCCAGGTCGCCAAGGCTGTGTGCCGCTGCACTCTGCAATTCCTGCACGTCATCCGCCGTGCAGATGGTCTCGTTGTCTGCGCAGGCGGCGTATGCTTCAACTACGGCAAACATATCCTGGCTGATAGCAACCAGCGTCTTTTCCTGCGCATATGCCGCGGCAGGGCCCAGCAGCACGAAGCACAGCATAAGGCTTACCAGTTTCATAAAGCTTCCTCCGGTAAAAGAGTATCGTTTTGCCATGCACGTTTCCCGCAATGGCCAGGCGAATTCACTGTAGTTCTTCCGGCACCGGCCTGCTGTGCCATGTGGCCATTGTCCATAATTCATACCATGAAATAACGCTGCCATTTTGGGCAAGGCACAGAAAAATATTATAATTCCCGGCTGCAACGGCCATGATATTCTCAAACCGGTGCATGACCATGGTGTACGGCATGCCGTATAAATACGGCGCCCAGAGCACAACGCTTCCATCTTCCCGCAGCGCAATATTATTTATGCTTCCCGTATCAATGTCAGTCGCCCAAAGCGGGCCGGCGCGCTGAGGAAACCCCTGAAACAACTGCTGAACCTTTCCGTCAGAATGCAGTACAAGGGTAGTGTTAATGCCCATAGATAGTGCGCTCACGTCGTTCAGCGCATACACCAAAGGCCAGGTCACCAGCGTACCGTCCTGCTTCAAGGCGGCAGACTGCCTATAGCCCACAAATATTGCAACCACATCGGTAAGTCCATCAGGAAC
>JBGSRK010000005.1:0-119184 GCA_041737595.1 Patescibacteria group bacterium | reverse complement strand
AATCACTTCAGAAAAAGCAAAAGAGCTTGCAAAATCATTATATGAAAAAGATATCAAGGGGTTATAAAATGAAAGAAACCATTAAATTTACAATTAAAGAACTTTCAGAAAAGCTCAAAAATAATGAGCTGACTTCGGTTGAGATTGTAAAAGCATACCTTGCTCAAATTAAAAAAGTTGATGGTGAAATTCATGCATTTTTAGCAATGAATAATGACGTATTAAAACAAGCAGAAGAATCAGACAAAAGACGTAAAAAGGGTGCAACCCTTTCTGAAATAGACGGAGTTCCGGTTGCGATAAAAGACGTTATATTAACAAAGGGGGTTACAACAACAGCTTCATCAAAAATGCTTGAAAATTATATTCCAGTAGAAGATGCGACAGTTGTTAAAAAATTAAGAGATGCTGGCGCTATAATCATCGGAAAAAACAATTGTGATGCTTGGGCACACGGTGGTTCCACAGAGAATTCTGATTTTGGACCAAGCAAAAACCCACACGACAAATCTCGCGTGCCGGGAGGCTCATCTGGTGGCTCCACTGCGGCAGTTGCTGCAAATGAAGTCCCATTTTCAATAGGAACTGATACTGGTGGTTCAATTCGTCAACCAGCTGGTTTTTGTGGTGTTGTTGGAATGAAACCAACTTATGGTCTTTGTTCAAGGTACGGTTTAATTGCAATGGCTTCTTCACTTGATTGCCCGGGGCCGATAACTAAAACAGTTTATGATAATGCAAATATACTTTCAATTATGTCCGGTCCTGATCCAAAAGATGCTACTTCTGCTGGCTCAAAAACTGTCGATTATTTGAAAAATATTGATAATGGCGTAAAGGGGTTAAAAATTGGACTTCCAAAAGAATATTTTTCCGAAGGTATCTCTAATGATGTCAAAAATGCAGTAATTGCAGCGTCAGAAGAATATAAAAAAATGGGGGCTGAAATTATTGATATTTCTCTCCCTATGACAAAATATGGTATTGCAACATATTATGTAATTCAACCCGCAGAAGTTTCTTCAAATCTTGGACGATATGACGGAATTAAATATGGATATAGCGCTCAGGATTCAAAAAATTTAATTGATCATTATTATAAATCTCGAACAGAAGGTTTTGGTGAAGAAGCAAAAAGAAGAATAATGCTTGGAACTTACGTTCTTTCGGCTGGATATTTTGATGCATATTATAATCAAGCCATGAAGGTGCGAACTTTAATTAAAAAAGATTTTGATGATGCTTTCGAAAAATGTAATGTAATTTTAGGTCCAACATCACCAACAACTGCGTTTAAAATTGGAGAACATGCAAATGACCCACTCGCGATGTATCTTGAAGATGCATATACCGTAAATGCTAATCTCGCTGGTATCCCATCACTTGCGCTACCTTGTGGCTGGGTTGATGGCAAAGGTAATGTTTTTCGTCATCCTGAGCAGAGCGAAGGATCTTTTATAGATTCTTCAGTGAAACTTCAGAATGACAAACTGCTTCCAGTCGGGATGCAAATAATGGGCCCACAATTTAGTGAATCATTAATATATCAAGTAGCAAATGCATATGAAAGTAGGGAGAAATAAAATGGGAAAAATAAAAAAGATAAAAGCTGAGCGGAAGAAGAGAGCGGGTGATTGATGAATCTAATCCCAGTGACACAGGAAGACAGATTTGGGTGTGGCGTTGCATGCGCAGCCTGTATTTTAAAGCAAACCTACAAGGATACAAAAAAGTTATTCGATGAGGTCAGGGTCGAGGAATATGGTTGCGATTGTCCAGACATAACAGCGGTGCTCAACAAGGCAGACTTAAATTATCGGTGGGGGAAATATACGGGTGCCAGTATTTCCGAAAAATCAATTATTTATTTGGGCAAGTCCGACCAATTTAAGGTGGGTCATTGGCTCGTTAAAACTAAAAATGGGTGGATGAACCCCTGGGTTACAGGAGCGTCGGTGAAGGATGCACAAGCTGAGTTTCAGAATGAGTTGCCAGAAAGTAATATTGAGTGGTATATTTATCCTGTTGGGAGGGAAAGTGGGTAAAATAAAAAAGATAAAAAGTGAGCGCAAAAGGGCAGAAGTAGAAAATCAAATAAAAAAAATAAAACGGAATCGAATGTTTATTCGTTTAACTTTAATTTTAGCACTACTTATTATACTTTCTGGTGGTGGATATTATGGATATAAATATGCGAATTCAAAGAGTCAGATTGGTGATAAATTAAGTAATTTGAAATCAAAAATATCAGAACTATTTAAAAAAGAAGAAAAGAAAGAAGAGGTAAAAATGGAAAGAAAAACATATACTAAAGTACCAGATATGCAGATTGATCTAAATAAAAAATACACAGCTGAATTTGAAACAAATAAAGGTAATTTTTCAGTTGAATTCTTTACAAAAGATGCACCTAAGACAGTGAACAATTTTGTTACTCTGTCTCGGGACGGTTTTTACAACGGATTAACATTTCATAGAATTATTAAAGACTTTATGATTCAAGGTGGAGACCCAGATGGTGTTGGGACAGGAGGACCTGGTTATAAATTTGAAGATGAATTTAATTCGAATAAACTTGTGCGAGGTACTCTTGCAATGGCAAATAGCGGTGCAGATACAAATGGTTCACAATTTTTTATTGTAACTGCTGAAAAAACTGAATGGCTTGATGGGAAACATACAGCATTTGGCCAGGTAGTCACAGGGCTTGATGTTGTTATGAATATCGAAAAAGTTGAGGTTGGGGAAAACGATAAACCAAAAGAGAGTGTTATAATAAATAAGATAAATATTAAAGAGGAATAATGGATTTTATCCCAATAGCTATAACCGTAGGAATCTTTCTTGTTATTATTGTTTCATATTTTTTATATGTAACGAGGCCAAATAAAGGAGGAAAAGGCTCTTTTAACCAAAGAGTTGATCTTTCGATAGTTCCTGCTAAATGGGGTGAAATAAATTCAATGATAAGCACGGGTGGACCAGCAAATTATCGCCAGGCAATTATGGAAGCAGATAAACTTGTTGACCATGTTTTAAAATCAAAAGTAAAAGGTGAAACAATGGCGGACCGATTAAAAAATGCTCGCGACCTTTTTGAAAGAGATACCTATGATAGACTTTGGCTCGCTCATAAAATTCGAAACAAAGTTGCCCACGAGGCCGATTTTGAAGGGCTTTCATCAGATGCTAATTTAGCTGTTCGTAATTTTGAAAAGGCATTAAAAGAACTAAAAGCCATTTAAATTGATCGAAGTCGGACTTCCATCAATTACTTATAAACTCTCCAGTTCCTGATCAAATTCTGTCAAAATAAATTTTTTATAATCTTTTGCATCTTGAAAATAGTTCTCTAAAAATTCTTTTGATATAAGCGAGGGAAAATTAATTTTACCTGTATAATCCAGATAACTAGAATATTTATATTTATTTAACTGTTTTATACTAGCCCCTTTATTTTTAATAGGGTTTAGGTGTATATATCTTGATAAGTGTATTAAATATTCATCATTTTCAATAAGAACTGATTTATATTTACCTTGGAAAAGATGTCCAGTTCGATCATATCTTTTATTAAAATAATTAGTATATCCGGTTCCTATTTTTCTCATAAATTGAGTAAGATTATTTTTATCATTAGCTGATAAAAGAAGGTGATAATGATTTGGCATTAGACAGAAACAAATTATTTCAACTAAACAATCTCTTTTAGAATTGATGGAAGTCCGACTTCGATCAATTCTACTGTGGTTGGGGTTTGTAGGGGCAGAGTCATTAAATTCGTAAAGGTCATGGATAAAACGATAATAATCATTTTTATCCATATATATTTTCCTTTTTTCTACTCCACGATTATAAATATGATAGTAAAATTTAACTTCATGATCTGAGTTTTTTATATCCATGATTATATTATAAACATAAGATTAATAATAAATACATAATAAAAACGATAATTGATGGAAGTCGGACTTCGGTAATTTTTTAGAAGAATTATTTACTTGATTTTGTTTTATGAAAGTAAGATAATTTAAGTATAGTTTAAGGGGGAGTGAGGGCATCAGAAATTATTCAAACAGACCTAACCCGATTTTTGGGATATTCAAGAAAATATCTCGTACTTTAGTATTGTCATCCCGAGTGAAATCGAGGGATCTAGGCTTTAAAGGGTTGCACCCTTTTAAAAAGGGTGCAACCCTTACACGGAATTCTAAAAAGGGACTGTCCCTTTTTAAGGGGTTTCATCAATTAAGGTTTAAAACAACTTTCCATCTCCATCTTAAAGCTTCAAAAATTAATTGGTACAAAAAATGGCATGATTACAAATTTTCACACCATATTCATGTTGCAACTGCTGTGTTTGCTTTTGGGATAATGGCTTTTTCTGCTATTTTAAATCTTGTACCTTCTCGTGAGATGTTACTTGCAGCCAATGGGAACTGGTCACAAACAACCTTTGCAGGTTCAGGTGACGGGACTTACACAAATACATCATCTGCTAATGCAAATGGGGATGTTGGTCTTTCTGAAACTAAACTTTCTAATGACGGTGGAGGTGATTGGAACTATCGTAAAAAGATAAATGTAAACAATACTACAGCTACTCCATTAACTGATTATCAGGTTTCAGTTGATTCCGAAAAAGACTTAGTGGGGCATTGGAATTTTGATGAAACCTCTGGCACAGCTTATGATTCTAGTTGGAATGGAAATAATGGAACATTAGTTGGTAATACAAATCAGAATGTAGCAGGTCGTTATAATAAGGGTGCTTATTTTGATGGGAGCGGAGATTATATTACTACCGTTCATAATAATTCATTTTCATTTGGGAGTCAGATTACGATTAGCGGCTGGGTTAAGGGATCGTTTAGTGATTATAGGTGGATAGTTGGTAAATATAGTAATCCTGGTGGTTGGATGATGTATATGAATAATGGGAAACTTTATCTTGACGGAAGAGATGGGTTGTTATATAGACAAGTCATTAGTGATAAATTAATAAATGACAACCAATGGCATTTTATTACTGGAACTATTAATAATAATATTTGGCGTATATATATAGACGGTGTATTTGAAAAACAGACGGATACTGGCTATATGAGTACAAATATAGATAACACAGTTAATTTCACAATTGGGTCATATGCAGGAAGTAATAATTATTGGTTAGGTTATTTGGATGAAATAAAATTAAACAAGAAAGCACTTTCTGATACTGAAATTTGGCAAGAATATCAACAACAAAACCAGCTTATATTTAATAATATTAAATCTGATGGGTTAGATATCCGCTTTACTGACAGTGATGGGAAAACAGAACTTCCGTACTGGATAGAATCTTTTAATAATTCATTAACAGGTAAAAAGAGCTATAAAGTTTGGGTAAAGACGAGTGTGGGGGCTAGTACAAATAAAGATATCTATATGTATTATGGGAATTCGAGTGCTACGAGCTCAGGGAACGGTACAAATACATTCCCAACCTTCTTTGATGATTTTAATGATGGCTCTCTCGATACGACGAATAGATGGACAGTAACGGGTGGGGCACCCACTGAGAGCGGTGGCTTTTTAAATTTAAAACGATCAACGCTCGACAATATTAAATCTAAAACAACATTCAGTATGCCATTAATTGCCGAAACTTCTATTAAAAAATTAAATATAGCAAGTGGTACCTATGAAGGCTCTAGTTTCAATGTAAAAACTTCTAGCGGGGCAAATGACACCTTATATTTGGGAGGGTATTACAACGGTCGATGCTCCAGCCCAATGCCTAGGCTTGAGGTATATGATGAGGGTGTTTGGGGTGGGTCTGCATTATGTTTCACGGGCAAAACAGTAACGGATAGTGCACTTCATAGTTACAGAATGGACATAACTGCTGCGAGCCAAAGTGGTTATTATGATGGCCATAAAAATACCTGGAATAAAAATTTTAATACTGGTCAGACGTATATGTTAAACTATAGTGTTTATGATAATGTTTATGGCGCAGATCTATATGTTGATTGGTCTTTTGTGAGGCAATATGCCTCAATAGAACCCACTATCACCGAATATGGTGGGCTTGCTCGAATGCCATATAAAAAAGATATTACTTTAAATACATCAGCTACAGGTGCTAATATTTCAACGGCTCAATATGATTTCCCAATGGCAGTTCATGTTAATTCTTCATCAATGCCAAATGCTACTGAACGCTCTCATTTCTTTGGTGATTGGAATACATCTGGTAAAAGAGCCCAATTTTGGGAATCAGATGAATCAATTGCTCTTGATTATGAAGTTGAATATTATGATCAAGCTACCCAAGAAGCTATTTATTGGGTTCGTGTACCAAAAGTAGATGGCAATTCTACAACAGATAAAATTAAGCTTGCCTATGGGAATGATACGGGAGCAAACCAGGATAATGGAACGGGAGTTTGGATAAATGGGTATGTGATGGTACAACACCTTGAGGAATCTTCTGGTGTTGCTACTGACTCAATTGGTAGTAATAACTCTACAAATAGTTCAAATTGGACATACTTGGCTAGCGGAAGTGTTGGTAAAGCCTTCTCCTATAATGGTACAAGTAATTATACGACCCTTGGCACTAGCTCATCTTTAAGACAAAACCAATCAATTTCTTATAGTTATTGGGCATATATGCCTTCTGGTGGTGGTGGGTATACTATGGGAGCAGGATCTTCTGGTGGCCATGGATATGGTGGTCTTGTAATGGATTTATCTAATCTTTCATTTAGCTGGACTCCAACTACTCCAGTATCGGATACACATATCCAGGCTTCCAGCTTAGGTTTTGTGGCAAACCAATGGAACCATATATTTATTACAGTAGATTTTTTAAATAAAACAAGAACGCTCTATATTAATGGTCAATCTAAAACAACTTCAATGACTCAGAATCCTACGAACTGGACTCCAAGTGCTTCCTATAGTTCAGGGAGGGTAGATGCTTTTGGCGGTAGATATGTAAATTCATGGTTATTTTTTAATGGTAGATTAGATGAGATAAATGTATTTAGTACGATTCCTCCCGCAGATTGGGTTAAACTCTCATATTATTCCACTAAAAAAACAACTTTCAACGGTGATTCATGGGTTTCCTACGGTGCCGAATCTGCTGCTAATTATGTTTCAATGGGCTATAAAACATCTGGTACCTTTGCTTCCGCAGTAATCCCTTCTATTTCAGCTCATTTAGGTAAAATATACGGATGGGGTAACTTTTCTTTTACTAATAATCTTAATTCCCAAACTATTACTTATGATGTTTTAGATAGTGCTACTGGAAACCCTATCACTGGTTATACTGGGATTTCTGCATCTCCGGCTGATCTTTCTGGTATTAACCCATTAGTTTATCCATCTCTTAAAGTTAGAGCTAATCTTTCTGGAGATGGGGCAGTTACTCCATATCTTAATGATATTACATTAGCTTATTCTTATGATATTACTGCACCAACTGTTCCAACGGCACTAACAATAGGAACAGTTACAGCAGATTCTGTACCCCTTTCATGGACTGCTTCAACTGATGCCGATTCTAGTGATGGCCAAGATGGGCGACCAATACCTACTTATGAAGTACAAAGAGCCCCTGATTCTTCTGGATCACCAGGAACTTGGGTTTCTGCTGCTGGAACTTGTGCTGGTGTTGTAACTGAGGTTTCTTGTACAGATTCATCTCTTGCGGCTAACACTAAATATTACTACAGAGTCAGAGCAAAGGATGCAGTAGGGAATACTTCAGGTTGGAGTGGGGAACATAGTGCGGATGCAAATACCGTAGGTCTGTGGCACATGAATGAAACAAGTGGAATAACTGCAACTGATTCATCTGGAAATTCTAATACTGGTTATATGCGCGATATTCAGGTTGATGCTATGGATTCGACAACTGGGTGGACAGGTGCATCTGGGACAACAGTTTCATTAAATACTACAACTAAACATGAAGGAACCGGTGCTATTAATTATATAAAAAGTTCAAGTGGAGTTTCTGAATCGTATGCACAAAAAAATATTACTGCTACAAATATGACAAATAGATATCTTAATACATGGATGTATATCAAAGACGAGGCCACCCTAAGCAAATTGCCTTCAGCCCAAATATTTATATTTGCACCAGATGTTTCCAACCTTAAATATAAAACATTTACAGGGTTAGCAGTTGGTTGGAATTTGCTTACAATGGATATATCTGATGGAACGGGTCAAGTGGGTAATCCAAATTTTTCTAATGTTCAATTAATTAGAGCAGATGCTAATACAAGTTCAGGTACTGATATATTTGTGGCAGGTGATGTAATTGTTGATGACTGGTTTATGTCTGAAAAGAAACAAGTGGCTGGGAAGTTTGATAATGCGTTGAGTTTTGATGGGGTAAATGATAAGGTGCTGACTTCTTCTGTCCCCTCAGCCGCTGTCACAGAGCTAACAGTTGAGGCGTGGGTTTATATTGATCAATATAACACAGCGTCAGCGGTTTCTACCCCTATAGTTAGCGACTGGAATATATGGAACGGGACAAATCAAAAAGGATATTCTCTAAAAACATATTCTACAGGTGGAAATTTAAAATGGGTATTTTCGGTATGTGATGACGATAGTACATATCATGATGTGAATCTTGACATTCTTCCTATTGCAGATTTTATTACTAAATACCCCGAGGATAACTGGTATCACATTGTAGGTGTTTTTAAGGGCGGGACTTATCAAAGGTTATATGTTAATGGAGTTTTGGGTTCTCAGGCGGGTACCAGTGCTACACAAATGGTTCCAGAAACCGCTGCCCCTACCTATTTAGGCTACACTGGTATAGGTTCAGGATATCTAAACGGGAAAATCGACGAAGTCCGTATCTCTAACGTAGCTCGTACCTCAGAACAAATCTTAGCCTCTTACACTGATGGCTCTCTTTCTGCTTACACCCTTCCTCCTAAACCAACTCTTAATACTCCAACTCTTTACACTCAAGATGTTACCCCAGTGATTACAAACTCAAGTAACCCTGATATTTCTTTTGCAAATTCAACTGTTAAATTGAAGGATGATGGAACTGTTGTTGCAGAAACTACAGCTGATGGTTCTGGTGTCTTTAGTTTTTCGGATGGTGATTATTCACAAAATCTTACAGATGGTCTTCATGATAATCTGACAGTTGTTGTTTTAAATGGTGATAATCAAGAATCAGTACCATCTGACGCTGTTTCTATTCATGTTGATACTGATGCACCACAAGGGCCATCAGTTGCTACAGCAAAAGAAGGTTCGGAAATAGGTGCTGATCTTTTAGATAATGATTGGAATCAACATAATAATGGTCCAACAGTATACTTTGAATGGACTGGAGCAAATGATCTCCCGTTCCCACCAAACTCTAGTATTAAACGCCACTGGGTATACTTTGGCTCTGATGCAAATGCTATTCCAAGAACAGATGGGGAAGTAACAACAGATGCACAGCCCAATGCCACAAAAACACTTTCAAGCCCTCAAACTGGCACAGACTACTATTTACGTGTTCAATCAGAAGACGAAGCTGGTAATATTTCAGATGATGGGGAAGTTACAACTCTCTTTACATATAAGTTTGATGATGTCGCCCCGACTCCTGTTCCAAGCATTAGTGTAACCCCACCGGGTTGGACAAGTGACGATCCATTTACTTTCACCTGGTCCGATGGCGCGGATGCAGAATCAGGTCTTTATGGATATGAATATAAAAGAAATAATGGAACAGATAATTGGACAAGAATTGCAAACGCTAACCCAGATACAGTTGATATTGATCATTATCAAACAGGAGTTAATTACTTTTTACTTGCAACCGTAGATATGGCAGGGAACCAATCTACCTCTGTCAATTGGCCTTATCTTTTCTCTGGTAATGTAGGTGCTCCTCAAAATCTTTCAGTTGATTTATCTCAATCACAAGGTCAAACAATAAATAACTTTAAATTTACTTGGGACCCACCCGCAGTTGGGAATACAGTAGGTTACTATTATTCTATTAATTCAGTCCCATCATCAGAAAATTCAATCTACACCGAAGACCCATATACTGATTTTGGACCTTTTGCAAAATCAAATGGCGTAAATCAAACATTCTATGTTGTTGCTAAAGATGATTTTGGTAATGTTGGTTGGAATAATTTTAATCAAACCTCATTTATTGTTAATACTGTTGCACCGGGGGTACCTCTCGATATTTCAATTACTGATACTTCAAATAGAAATACTAATCAATATGCTCTTACTTTAATGTGGGTTGTCCCAGAAACAGTAACAACTGATTTTTCTCACTATGTAATCGAACGAAGTACAGATGGAATAAACTTTGTAGAAAGAGCCACAATTGAAAAATCTAATACTGGTTATCTTGATACCGGTCTTTCTAATGCCACTGAATATTTTTATCGAGTTAAGTCAAAAGACAATGTTGGGAACACTTCCGATCCAACAGCTATTGTTCATAAAATTCCTACCGGTAAATACACCGTCCCTCCAACCTTCACCTCAGATCCTTCTTCTGATGCTAAAGCAATGTCAGTTAAGATATCTTGGACCACAAACAGAGCCTCAAATACCGTTGTCCAATACGGTACAACCACAAGTTATGGGCAAGAAGCATCTAAATCAACAGAAGCTGTGACGGATCATTCAATTGAAATACTAGGGCTTACACCTGGAGTGACTTATCACTATCGAGTTCAATCTCTTGATGCAGAGCGTGATTATGATCCAAACTCAGCCTTTTCATCTGACTTTACTTTCTCTACTCAAGCTGCTCCCGGGATCTCAAATGTAGAAGTTTCTGAAATTAGACTTACATCTGCTATCCTAACCTGGAAAACAACCTCATCTGCTACTTCTAAAATTCTTTATGGAACATCAACTACTTATGGCAAACAATATGTTGATAACTCTGGTTCTTCAGTTACAACACATACTGTAAAGATTAATGATCTTTCTGACTCTACTACCTACAACTTTAAAATCCAAGGTACAGATGTTGATGGTAATAACCTTCTATCAGATAACTATGTCTTCACAACTCTAACCTTCCCAAGACTCTCAAACTATAAAGTAGAACAAGTTAAAAACACTGCCACATCAACTGTTAAAGTTAAATTCTCATCTAATGTTCCAACAACCGCAAATGTTAATGTTTCTGGGAATGGTGGTAAAGAATCAGCTCAATACAACCTTAAAACATCCCATGAAATGACAATATCAGGTCTAAAAGATAATACTTCATACAATATTATTGCTAGTGCCCGTGATCAATACGGGAATGAAGCAGACTCAATTTCAGAAACATATAAAACTGAGTTTGATACTAGACCCCCTCAGATATCAGGTATTACCACAGAAACTTCTATTATAGGTTATGGGATAGATGCTAAAGGCCAAGTTATTATCTCTTGGGTAACCGATGAACCTGCCTCTTCTCAAATTGAATATGGAGCTGGAGCTACTGGTGGTGAATACTCTGCTAAGACTCAAGAAGATATGTCTCTTTCTGAAAATCATGTCATTATCATCTCTGACCTTAAAGCATCAAGCCCTTATCACTTTAGAGTCATCTCACATGATAATGCCGGAAACAAGGCTCAATCACAAGATAACTCAGTTCTTACAGACCAAGCCACAGAATCAATTATTGATATTATTATAAAGTCATTACAGGCAAGCATTGGTTGGATATTTAATGTGTTTAGTAGAAATAATTAAATAAGCTATTTATTGAACTTTTCTTAATTAAGAGTAAAATACTAAACATCGTTCTTATTGTCAGTTTTCGGGGTAAGGGAGGAAGTTATGAGCCGGTGTCCGAGTGGCCCCAGGGAGGGGATGACCTCATCATCAATTTCTGGTTACAGTTCTGTGCGTTCAGTGCCATCGACTTGCAGCAGCGAGTCAGAGCGAGGGACTATCCCATTTAGTGACCAAGATGATCTTCGGCGAGTTATCTGCAAGTATGGTCGCCATTGTGGCGAACCGTCTGCTCCGATAAGCGGGGAGTCGGTTGTGATCGCAAGAGCAACTATCAATGAGCTGATTTCTGAGATTCAGAAGGACCCTAGTATTACACATGACCCTGAATTCATCGCAAGGGTTGTGTGTCTGAATGAAGTCATCATCTCAATTTCGGCCGTTTTGCCCATCGAGCTCATCGTGCAGATGGATAATCTGTACGATCTATCACAGGTTTCCTAACAAGAAGAACGCGAATCTTTCGGCCTGCCGACCATGTGTCGGCAGGCCTTTCGCCTTTATGATAAAATAAACCTAGGCATTGTCATTCTGAACATAGTGAAGAATCTATACCCTTCGTCCAGATGAGCCATTCGGACGTTTTAGGCAGGAATCTAGATCCTTCGTTTCACTCAGGATGACAAAAAAAAGAATAACAAAAAAGAGGTTTAGAAAAAATAGATAATAATATGAAACCAAAAGAAATAATTAAATATTTTAAATCCATAGGGACAGAATATAACCGCAAGGGGCAAGCTCGTTTTGGCATTGATACAAATAAATCATTTGGAGTTTCTCAGCCTGAAATACGTTCCAAAGCAAAAGAAATAAAAAAAATACTTTCAAAAGAAGATAGACATATTTTAGCTCTAGAACTTTGGGAATCAGGTTATCGTGAAACATTTCTTCTTGCAGCGATGATAGATGTTCCTGAACTTGTGACGAGTAAACAAATGGACAGCTGGGTATTAGATATTAATTCTTGGGATGTTTGTGATACTGTTTGTGGTGATTTATTTGATAAAACATCCTTTGCCGTAGAGAAAGCCTTTGAATATTCAAAGAGGGAAGAGGAATTTGTAAAAAGAGTTGGGTTTGTTATTATGGCTTGGCTTTCGGTACATAATAAAGATATTCCGAACACAATATTTGTTCAGTTACTTGAAGTGATTAAAAATAGTGCTCAAGATGATCGAAACTTTGTCCGTAAAGCAGTTAATTGGGCTCTTCGACAAATAGGTAAATCACGAAATATATATCTATATAAAAAGGCACTTTTGATCTCAAAAAATCTTTCAGATTCTCAAAATAAAACAGAGCATTGGATTGGACAAAATGCTGAATCAGAACTTACTAAAATGAAACATAGATTTTATAATTAAGATTGAATTTTATTTAAATAGTGATACAATAAACTTCGATCGTTGGCTTAGAGTGTCCTTATTGGACGCTCTTTTAGTACCCAAGGGAGGAACAACAGAGATGGGGAGAAAACCGTACGTCGGAGTCACAGGCTTCACTGCTTGTGAGCAAGTTGAGGAGGTGCTCAAGGTTTTCCCAAAGCTCACTGGCAAAACAATGGGTGATTGGGAGCAGCTGCCGGTTATGTTGATGGCCGGTGTTCTTGTTTCATCGAAGACGATGAGAGGGGGGATAAACCGTTGGCCAGAGCGTTACCCCGAGATCGGAAAGGTCGAGGAGATTATTCCTCATGACCCAAGAGTTCTCGGGCTGATCCACTTCAACACAGATGCGGAAGACATCGCATCTGAACTGAAGGATCTATTCGACATCCTCGGCTATCCAAAGAACATTGATGGTGTCCAGCTGAATGTACCTTGGCCAGAACCGGCTGAGGTAAGGGAATTCTGGCATCAGTATTTCCGTGATAGCGGGGATCATGAGCCTTACATCGTTCTCCAGGTTGGAGAAGACGCTTTTGCGATGACGAACCATGATCCCACAACCCTTTCGGTATGGCTTCATGATTACCAGGGGATTGTTGATTACGTGCTTCTTGATCCTTCTGGTGGGGAGGGGAAGAGGTTCGATCCATTCGAACTCTATCCCTACATCAAGGAGATCAGGGCACGGGGGATCAATATCGACATTGGTGTAGCCGGTGGTCTTTCTGACATCTGTTACTCACATTGTCTTCCTATCTTGGAGCAGTTCCCAGAGACATCAGTTGATGCCCAGGGTGGTCTCCGAGATAAGGCAACTGACCGTCTTGATCTCGATCGAGCTGTGCAATATGCACAAACAATGGTCAATCGCTATATCCCTCTGGAGCAGAGGGTTCCAGCCATTTGATCACGTACCCACAACTATACCCGCAAAGTAAACCGGAGACCCGTGTACTTTGCGGGTCTTCTTTTTGATTGGTTTTAAAATTTAAAATTCTCTAATCTTTACAATCGTAAAGATTTAGGCTATACTGAAATCTGCCCAAATATGGGTAAATTTTTTTGAAAGGCTTCGCTTAAAAAGTGAAGATCCGTGGGGACACGGAGAGATAGATAAAATGACAAAAGTAGAAAAATCTACAAAAAAAGAAGTGGCAAAAACAAAAGAGCCACAAACAATGGAAGAGCTACTTGCTCTAGATGAAGATAAAACTAAACCACTCGCAGAAAACGATACCATTGAAGGTACCGTAGTTTCTGTTACTAAGGCTGGGATTTGGCTTGATCTTGGTGCATTTGGCACTGGTCTTGCAGTTGGAGCAGAAGCAGCTGAAGCAGGTTATAAAGATTCAATACCTGGTGATAAAATTTCTGCATCAGTTATTGTCCCTGAAATGGACGAAGGTTATGCACTTTTATCACTTAGAAAAGCTTCCCGTGAAAAAATTTGGGAAAAGCTTATTGAAATTAAAGAGAGTGGAGAAATTGTTGAAGTTAAACCTTTTGATGCTAATAAGGGTGGTTTATTAATGGAATTTGAGGGAGTAAAAGGATTTTTACCTGTTTCTCAACTTTCAACAGAACACTACCCACGAGTTTCTGATAAAGATGAAATATTAAATAGACTTATGGCTTTGACTGCGAATACTCTTTCTGTAACTATTCTTGATGTTGATAAAAAAGAAGGTAAACTTATCTTCTCTGAAAAAGAAGGTCGCAAAGATGAGCTTGCTGGTGCAATTGGAAAACTTGATATAAATCAAAAAGTTAAAGGTAAAGTAACTGGCGTTGTAGATTTCGGTATCTTTATGAATATCGAAGGAATCGAAGGACTGGTTCATATTTCTGAAATATCTTGGGACAGAGTTGAAGATCCTGCAAAACATGCGAAAGTTGGTGATGAAATAGAAGTAGTTGTTATTGGTAAAGATCATGACAAAGTATCATTATCATTAAAAAGACTTTCTGAAGATCCATGGGCCAAAGAAGTTTCACATATCAAGGTAGGGGATCAAATCGAAGGTGAAGTAACAAGAATCACACCATTTGGAGCATTTGTCCGGATAACTAAATCTGTTGAAGCACTTGTTCATATATCTGAACTTTCTGAAGAACATATTGCAAACCCTTCAGAAGTTGTAGACATAAGTAAAACTTATAAATTCAAAGTAATATCTGTTGATATTGAAAATCATAAATTAGCACTTTCTTTAAAAGAATCTACTAAAAAAACAACAAAGAAAAAAGATACTGTTGAAAAAAAAGAAGTTGCTGAAAAACCTAAAGAAAAAACCGTAAAAAAAACAACAAAAGATAAAACCGAATCTGACGCAAAGAAAAATACGTCAGATAAAAAAGCGGTTAAATCAAAAAAATAGTCATGGAAAAATGGCTTTTTGTATTAAATAATAATAAAAATCAGGTCTAACCTGAATGCTTGGGATACAAGTTTCAGGGGAAGGATCTGATTTTTATGGAAGAAACCACTAAAATTATTAAAATACCAGCTATTATTACTGTCGGAGATTTTGCCGATAAACTTTCTATACCCGTTTCTCAAGTTATTGGTGAACTGATGAAGAACGGCGTAATGGCAACAATTAATGAAAATATTGATTATGAAACAGCAGAAATTATTGCTGAATTTTTAGGTCATAAAGTTGAATCTGAGGTTGAGGAATTAAAAGAAAAACCTGAAGAAAAATGCGAAGTTAGTAAAAGTGCTATTTCTAGGCCACCAGTCATTGCGGTTCTTGGGCATGTAGATCACGGCAAAACTTCACTTCTTGATAAAATTCGAGAAGCCAATGTGGTTGCAAAAGAATCTGGAGGGATAACACAACATATTGGTGCATATCAGGTTGAATATAAAAAAAAGATAATAACATTTCTTGATACACCAGGGCATGAAGCATTTGAAGCAATGCGTCAACATGGTGCAGAGGTTACTGATATTGCGATTATTATTGTTGCGGCCGATGATGGTATTAAGCCCCAAACAACCGAAGCAATTAAACATGCAAAAAATGCCGGAACTCCTATGATTGTAGTTGTTAATAAAATAGATAAGCCTGATGCAGACCCAGCACGTGTGAGAAAGCAATTTACTGAAATTGGTATGACTCCTCAAGAATGGGGAGGCGATATTGAATTTGTTGACGTCTCATCTAAAACAGGTGACGGAGTAGATAAGTTACTTGATACCCTTATTGTAATGTCTGAAATGCTGAATCTTTGTGCAGATCCAAAGGCACCAGCTCAGGGGTTAGTAATTGAATCAAAAATTGAGGTTGGTAAAGGACCAGTTGCAACAATTTTAATAAAAAATGGAACATTAAATTCAGCAGATTGGATTTCTGTTGGTGAAACTTACGGACGAGTAAAGTCAATGGAAGACGAAAATAGTAAAAGATTAAAATCTGCTGGGCCATCTCGGGCAGTTAGAATTTCTGGTCTTAAATCTGTCCCTGGAGTAGCTGAAATAATGCAATCATTTAAAGACGAAAAAGATGCAAGAGATGATGCTGAAAAATCAAAAAAATATGCTCATGTAAAAAAGTTTTCCAATGTTCGTAAAATTGGCTTAGATGAACTTACTGCTCAAGTAGCTGCACTTGATAAGAATGAACTTAGTATTGTTATTAAGGCAGATGTTGTTGGTTCTCTTGATGCGATAAAAGAATCACTTGGAAAACTTAATAATGAATTTGTAGGAGTGAAATTTGTAGGAGAGGGTGTTGGAGATGTTTCTGAAAAAGATATCCAAATGGCAGCTTCTTCAGATAAAATTATTATTTGTTTTAAAGTTGGTAAATCACCAGGGGTTGAGGGGACAGCAAAATCTAATAAAGTTAAGATTTTAAAATATGATGTTATTTATGAATTAATTAGTGATATAAAAACTTTACTTTCTGAAATGATGCCGATTGAAAAAAATGAAATTCAAATTGGTATTCTTAAAGTTCTTGGGGTATTCAAGGTTTCCCCCCATCTTACTGTTGCTGGTGGTAAGGTAGAAGATGGAAGGGCTGAAAAAGGCGCTAATATCCGGATTAAACGTAATGGGGAGCCAATTGGAGAATACGTTGTTACTAATGTACAAAGAGAAAAAGAAGAAATGCCCTCTGTTCCAGCAGGTTCTGAATGTGGGTTTTCAATTGAACAAAAAGTTGATATTGCTGTTGATGATGTGGTGGAATTTTATAGGGTTGAAGAACATAAAAAAACGATGTAATTATAATGTCTGATCGAATAAGAAAAATTAACGAACTAATAAGAGAACAAGCTTCTTTTGCAATATCTGAAATTATAGGTAAAGAAAATTTTATTACAGTAACGGCCATAGAAACTGCGCGTGATTTAAAAAACGCAACTATCTGGGTTTCATTATTCACTGATGCGGAAAAGGGAATGGCAGAGCTAAATTCGCATAAATCGGAAATCCAACATTATATTACAAGTAAAATGGCAACAAAATATACTCCAAAAATTGAATTTAAACTCGATCACTCCCCAGAATATGTGGATAAAATTGAGAGACTTTTAAATGAGTAATATTCAAGAAAAAATAATTGAAGAAATAAATAATTCTAAAAAAATTGGTTTTATTACCCATAAAGATGGAGATGGGGATGCTTTTGGTTCGATGCTTGCACTTGAAAAAATTATTTCAGAAAGAGGGAAAGAAACCATTATTTTTTCAAATGAAAAGCTACCAAATCTATTTGATTTTATAAAAGAAGATATTAATTATAAAACACAGGAAAAATACTCAGAAATAGATATTCTAATCTGTTTTGATGCAAATACCATAAAAAGATTTACTATACCCGAAATATTAGATGAGACAAAAAAAGATGGTAAAAAAATCATTGTTATTGATCACCATATTAATGGCGAATTAGAAAAGATATCAGACATTTATTGGAGAGATTTGACGCTTTCTAGTACCGCTGAAATGGTCCATAAACTGCTCGGGAAAATGAAAGTTAATATTGATAAAACAGTAGCTACTCTTTTACTTCTAGGGATTGAAACAGATACTCTTTCATTACAATTTACTAATACTGCACCAACAACGTTTCGCGCTGTTGCTGATTTATTAAATAAAGGGGCTAGGCTAAAAAGCGTTGTTGAAAGTGCTTTTGGTGGTAAACCAATTCCAACAGTAAAGCTTTTAGGTAGAGCAATTAATAGGATGAAAATAAATGAAGATGCTCTTGCATATACATATTTAACATTAAATGATATGAAGGAATTAGATCTTACAGAACAGGCAGCATCTGGGGTGGCAAATTTTTTAGAACAAGTAAAAGAGGCAAAAGTTGTTGCCGTATTGCAAGAAAGAGAGAACGGTATTATTAAGGTTTCTATGCGTTCAAATAATTCAAATATGAATGTTTCTACTATTTGTGAATTATTTGGAGGTGGGGGTCATGCAAAGGCTTCAGGGGCTGAAATAGAAGGCACTATAGAGTCAGTTTCTAAAAAAATTATAGACGCAGTAAAAAAACATTCTTGACACTAGTGTTTAATATAATATATTGTTATAATAGATGAAACGGAGGGGACATGGTTGATAATAAAGGTAAAATCTTAATAATAGAAGATGATAGATACATCTCAAAAATGTATCAACTTAAACTTTCACTCGAAGGTTATGATGTTCAGGTCGCAGACAATGGTAGAATTGGTGTTGATAAAGTAAAAGAATTTATGCCAAATATTATTCTTTTGGATATTCTTATGCCAGAACTTGATGGGTTTGAAGTTTTGAAAATTATAAAAGAAGATAGTACAACTAAAGGAATCCCAACTCTTATAATGAGTAATCTTGGTCAAGAAGATCATATCCAAAAAGGTATGAAGATGGGCGCAATCGGGTATATTGTAAAATCGCAATTTACTCCCTCAAAGGTTGTTGAAAAAATCAAAGAAGTTCTCGCAAAATAATCAAAATCAATAAAAGAGGCCGATCGGCCTCTTTTTGGTACTCAAAATCGTAAAAATCGGCTATAATATATTAGTTATGACAAATAATGAAGAATACATAATACCTAAAGAGATAGTAGCTTCTGGGGAATCAAACAGTTCAGAATCAATTGCTTCTGAAATTGGTTTTACAGATACTCCTGAAATGTCCGAACTTAGAAAAAAAATTTTGTTAGTTGGAGTTGAAAGCCCAGAATTTAGTGATTTATATACTAGGTTTCAAGAAGCAGGCGAAGCTATTGCAGAAAAAGCCGTAAAAGCAGGAGAAGGATTTTTAGCATTAAATATTAAATCAGCCATGATAATAGCGGAACTGGGTCTTATAGAAGATGCACTTGATATGCTTCATGAGGCAAAACACCAGGCTCTAAACCAAGAAGACGATGAAGAAACGGCAGATAAAATTGAAGAATTAATGGCATCATTAAGAAAAAAGAGAGATGAATAATAATATGACAAATTATGAAACAGTTGTTGGTCTCGAAATACATGCTCATCTAAAAACAGATTCAAAAATGTTTTGTTCTTGTGGTTTAGGTGCTAGAGGTAAGGATTATAAGGTTTCAGAAAAAGATGACCCCAATATTCGCATTTGTCCAATTTGTACTGGTCAACCAGGCACTTTACCTGTTCCTAATAAAAAGGCAATTGAAGATACTATCCTTTTAGGCCTTGCACTTGATTCTAAAATAAACCCAAAATTTAACTTTGAACGAAAAAATTATTATTATCCAGATTTACCAAAAGCATATCAAATTACTTCTGCTACAAACCCACCAGTAATTGAGGGTGGGCTTGAAATTGATTTAGGTGAACCTAAATTTGTAGAACTTGATCACATACATTTAGAGGAAGATGCCGGAAAGCTTACGCATGATCGGTCGGGTGATTTTTCACTTGTTGATTTAAACCGTGCTGGAACACCACTTCTTGAGATTATAACTAAGCCTATTCTTTCTTCAGGAAAAGAGGCGGTAGAATTTATGAAAAATCTTCAATCAATTTTAAGATATCTTAATATTTCAGATGCTGATATGGAAAAAGGTCAAATGCGGTGTGATGCAAATATTTCAATTAGAAAAGTTGGTGCACAAGAATTAGGGACAAAAGTCGAAATAAAAAATATAAATTCTTTCAAAGTTGTAGAAAAAGCAATTGAATTTGAAGTAAATCGGCAGACAGAAGTTTTAGAAGAAGGTGGAATGTTAGCGCAAGAAACACGTGGTTGGGATGAAAACAAAGGTGAAACTACAGCACAACGTTCAAAGGAATTTGCAAATGATTACCGTTATTTCCCAGAACCTGACATTCCTCCAATTAAAACAGGTAAAGGGACAGATTTTGATACTGATATTATTTCAAATCGTTTACCTGAGTTACCAAAGGAAAAGAAAACAAGATTTGTAGCAGAATATGGTGTTTCAAACCAAGATGCTCATATTCTTTCAGGAAATTTTGACATTTCAGAATATTACGAAAAAATAATTGAAAATATTCCAGAATCAACCGTAAGTGATGAGGTTAAACGTAAAATTGGGAAATTAACAGCTTCTTTTATGATAACTGAATTTTTAGGTAAAATTGATGATATAACTGAATCTAAAATAAAACCAAATGAATTTGCAGAATTAATACAAATGGTTAATAGTGATCAGATTTCAGGTAAAATAGCCAAGGATGTACTCTCTGAATTATTAGTAAAAGGGGGTAGTCCAAAAAAAGTAGTAGAAAGTAAGGGAATGGCCCAAATTTCAAATGAAAAAGAACTGAACAATATTGTTACTCAAATTTTAGAAGAAAATCAAAAACAGGTAGAAGATTATAAATCTGGTAATGAAAAATTAATTGGATTTTTTATAGGTCAAGTCATGAAGAAAACTAATGGTCAAGCAAACCCAGGTATGGTTAATGAAATACTAAAAAAGGAGCTTAAATAATGGATATTTTAAACTTAATAATAGACCCAATTCAGGCTTTATTGCCAAAATTACCATCAATTATATTAAACCTAATAGTTGGTATAATTATTATTAAAATATTAACAATGATTGTTCGCCATTCGGTAAGAATTTTAAAAATTCCAAATGATTTAAGAGGTTTTATTATAACTTTAGCTAAACTTATTTCTTGGACGTTTTTAGTAATATATACAGTAAGTTCAATAGGATTCGGGGACTTAGCTATTATGCTTTCTGGCTCTGCAGTAGCACTAGCATTTATTCTTAATAATAGTGCTGGGAGTTTTCTTGGGGATGTATTTGCCGGACTTTCTTTAATCGGAGATCCAGATTTTACCGTTGGTATGAAGGTAATTGCGAATGATGGGAAAACAGAAGGCGTAATAAAGGGGATTGATATGAGAAAAGTACGAATAGTTGATAATAATAATAAACTACACATTATTCCAAATTCAGTAGTTGAAAAAAGTGAATGGGTAGTCCTTGAACGGAAGGCGAAATAATGGCCAAATTTAATGAACTTTGGGCCGGTGTTGAAAAACTTCTTTCTGGCCATGATTCATCAGGGAGTAGACTTGCTGTTATTGAGGCACATAAAATTTTAGAAGCAGTTCTAGATAATAAGGGGTTTATTGGTAAAACAATAGAAGAGAAACTTTTTTGGGCTGGCTATTCAGGGAAAGATAAAGAAGGTATAACAGAGGCACTTGAACGGCATAAAGATATTATTGAAAAAATAGAATATCAATTTTCTGATTTTGAGGCGCAAGAAGCAGTTAGAATGTATAAAAAAGTTGCTCAAAGTATTGTCTCAAAACCTGATTTAAAATTTTCTGATAAATTAAAATCTTATTATGAAATATATTTTTCACCAAAATCAATTAAATTATGGGTTAATTTAGGAATAATATTTGGTTTTTTTATAACAGTAAGAATACTTTCAGAAACAGAAATTGGTAAAAATATCACAGAATATATTATTAACACATCAAATTTTATTATTTCTTGGATTTTTGTTGCAATTATTCTTATTCTTTCAGCAATTATTATTGGATTAAATGTATATTTTGAAAATAAGTCAAAAATAAAAATAAAAGAATAACTTATAAATATGTCAATCTTGCACCTAAGTTTTTAAAGATATAAACTGGTTATATCCAAAAGGAGGGTTGGACTTAAAGGTGGCCTTCTTTTAATTTCGATAAAATACGGGGGTTTCTTGTCTGATAAAAAACAAAAATTCGTGCATTTGCATGTTCATACTCATTACTCCCTACTTGATGGAATGTGTAAAATTCCACAGCTTTTAGATAGAGCAAAAGAATATGATATGCCAGCCGTAGCTATTACTGACCACGGGGTTATGTATGGTGCAATAGAATTTTATAAAGAAGCTAAAAAAAGAGACATACAACCTATAATTGGTTGCGAAATGTATGTTGCCCCAAGGTCTCTTGATAAAAAAGAACCAAAAATTGATATTAAACCATCCCATTTGGTTTTGCTTGCAAAAAATGTTGAAGGTTATGAAAATTTAATGAAACTTACAACTATTGCTCATCTTGACGGTTATTATTATAAACCACGCATAGATAGAGATGTCCTTGAAAAACATTCTAAGGGCCTTATTGCAATGTCAGCCTGTGTTCATGGAGTAATTGCAGATAGTTTAACGAAGGGTGAAACAAAAAAAACACAAGCTACATTTGATTTTTATCATAAAATTTTTGGTGATGATTTTTATATTGAAATTCAATACAACCCCGGTTTCCCCGACCAAGAAAAGGCAAATAAACTTTTAATAAATTTTGCGAAAAAAAATATTGCTAATTTAGTTGCAACTAAAGATGTCCATTATGTGGATAAAGAAGACCATGAGGCTCATGACGCTCTTTTATGTGTCCAAACTGGCAAATTAATGGAAGATGAAAACAGAATGAAGTTTGATTCTGATCAATCATTTGTTCCACCGACAGAAATGATTGAATATTTCAAAGAGACTCCTGAAGCGATATCAAATACATTAAAAATTGTTGAAAAATGCAAACCTTTTTCCGAAGAATTTTATTTACCCTTTGCAGAAAAAAATGAAATATTAATTCCTAATTTTGATATCCCTAAAGGCGAAACAAAAAAAAGTTATATGGAAAAGTTGGTTGTTCGCGGCCTTGCGGAAAGATATGAGAAAATTACAAAAGAGATAAAAGATAGAGCAGCATATGAACTTGAAGTTATCGAACGTATGAAATATGAGGAATATTTCTTAGTTGTAGCAGATTATGTAAATTGGGCAAAAGATAATGGAATATTGGTAGGCCCAGGCCGTGGTTCTGGAGCTGGCTCTATTGTTGCTTATGCAATGAATATTACAGAACTTGACCCACTTAAATATGATTTACTTTTTGAAAGATTTTTAAATCCAGATCGTATATCTATGCCAGATTTTGATATGGATTTCGCGGACGACAGACGTCATGAAGTTATCCAATATGTAGTTGAAAAATATGGTAAAGAAAAAGTAGCTCAGATTATTACTTTTGGGACCATGGCAGCACGTAATGCAGTTCGTGATACAGGCCGAGTCCTTGGTATGCCCTATACAGAAGTTGACGAAGTAGCAAAGGTGATTCCATCTAATCTACCACTTGCAAAATCAATCAAAGAAGTCCCAGAGCTTGCAGCTTTTTACAAACAAGGCGGTAATTATAAAAAACTATTAGATTTAGCTCAAAGACTTGAGGGAGTTGCCCGTCATTCATCAACTCATGCCGCCGGAGTTGTTATTGCTCCCAAGGATCTTATAAACTACACTCCACTTCAAAAAGCAACAAAAGGGGACATTTCAACTAATACCCAGTACGAAATGCACGCTATAGAAGATTTAGGGCTACTTAAAATGGACTTTTTAGGGCTTTCAAATTTAACTGTACTTAAAAATGCACTTCGAATTATTAAAAAAGTTTATGGGAAAGAAATCGAACTTTCAAAACTCCCACTTGATGATGAAAAAACCTATAAACTTCTCGCAAAAGGGCAAACAACAGGAGTTTTCCAACTCGAATCATCAGGGATGAAAAGATATATTAAAGAGCTTAAACCAAACTGTTTTGAAGATATTGTCGCGATGATTTCACTTTATCGTCCAGGTCCAATGGAAAATATCCCAGAGTTTATTGACCGTAAACATGGAAGAAAACCTATAAATTATGAACATCCAAAAATGGAAGAAGCCTTAAAAAATACTTACGGTATTATGGTTTATCAGGAACAAGTTATGCAGATTTCTAAAGATTTTTCAGGTTTTACTGGTGGACAGGCTGACACCTTAAGAAAGGCGATGGGGAAAAAGATTGCATCAATGCTTACTCAAATGAGAGAAGAATTTGTAAAAGGAGCAAAAGAGACAAGTGGTGCGGATGAAAAACTTTCCAATAAGATTTTTGATGGGATGGAATCATTCGCTGCATATGCCTTTAATAAGTCTCACGCGGCCTCATATGCTCTTATTTCTTATTGGACAGCATATCTTAAGGCTTACTATCCATCCGCTTTTATGGCGGCTCTTATGACATCTGATTATCAAAATATTGATCGTATTACAATCGAAGTTTCTGAGGCTCAATCCATGAAAATTCAAGTTCTTGGCCCGGATGTGAATGAATCATTTTCTGAATTTGCAGTTGTCCCAAAAACAAATGGGATTCGATTTGGCATGAAGGCAATAAAAAATGTAGGGACAGGAATTGTTGAGGCCATACTTGAAGCACGAGAAAAAGATGGTAAATTCAAATCAATTGAAGATTTTTGTATGAGAGTAAAAGCAAGTGAGATAAATAAAAAAGTAATTGAATCATTAATTAAATGTGGGGCATTTGATAATATGAATGATCGTTCGACACTTTTATTTAATCTTGAAAAGATTCTTACTTTTGCACAACAAGTTCAAAAAGGTACTGCAGATGGTCAACTTGGTCTGTTTGGAGAAGCAACAAAAGAAAATGGGGTTGCTCACGAACTTCTGCTTGTTGAGCCAGAAGAGCAGTTAACCTCAGAAGAAAAATTGGGTTTTGAAAAAGAACTTCTTGGAATATATTTTTCAGAACATCCACTAGATTCACATCGTGAGAAAATTTTATCTTTAAATGTAGATGCGATTGCTGATCTTTCTACTGATAAAGAGGGGACAGATACAAAATTAGTTGGGGTAATTACATCATTGCATAAGATTTTGACGCGTAAAAATGATCCGATGGTTTTTGCTATGTTTGAAGATAAAACAGGTACAACTGAACTAATTATATTCCCTAATACATTGGAAAAGTTTCAAAGTATAATTATTGAAGGGAAAATTTTATATATAAAGGGGAAGATAAACAACAAAGATAATCAGTTAAAAATTTTAGTTGATACAATTGAAGATTTGAAAAATAAAGTAGTTGAAATAAAAAAACCGAGTACTAATTTTGTTCAATTGGATGATAACGCAATTATTGATGTCCCGCGAGGTGTAACCCCATCAGATTTATCGACACTTAAGTTACTTCTTGCTAGGAATAAAGGTGAGACTGAAACTTATGTTTTATTGCCCAATGGCGGAGAACCTAAAAAAGTAAAAATGCCTTTTGGAATAGAATTTGATAAAAACTTAATTGAAGAAATAAACGCATTACTTTCTAGAAGAGAGTAGACTTTTAATACATAAAAAATATAGCGATAATTGACTTTTAAGCTCAAATATGATATGATTTGGTCTTCGAGAATTCGTATTCCTAGATAGGGGTACTTCTAGTAACTTGTCAATTAGTTCACGTCAATGGAGGAGCCATGATTACTAATGATATTATTCTCTTGGGGATTTCTTTCCCCAAGGAGGGACTCAACATAGCGATTACTATAATCGCCTGTTCATTCATCTTGATTGCTGCTGGGTATATTCAATACCTAACGACTACCCCGAGTGCACGAAAGTCACTAGGTGATTGGTGGGAGGTTCAGTGGCATACCCTTGTCAACCTTATCGGGGTTGGTGAGTGGTATAAAATGTAGAGCCGAAAAGGCTCACGGAGTGTGAGAGGAGTGATGCAATGGTAATTCCAGCAGGTCCCTAGTTTCTCTGGGTTCCTAGGAAGGAAAACCAGAGACTAGAGGGAGGAAGCGTTATGTCCGACAAGATTCCCCGGAATCGTTTGCGTGGCGATCAGACTGAGCCAATCCAAGGGCCAACTCTGACCGAAATGGCACTTTCGCTCAACGACGCGAGCTTCAAGCTTGGCGTCGTTCGTTCGAAATGTCGTGTTTCACGCAAGATGAAGCGTACCTTCTACTATGAAGGTGGTTGCCCCGAATGTGCGAGTTCTGTCAAGACAGAATCACATCGGTGCCACCAGGAAGCCACCCGGCTTGCCTACGAAGAAGGTATGTGCCAGAATTGTGGCACGGCCATCATCAATATCGTGCCTATCCCCCAAGTTGCAGCCCAGGCCGACGCATCATTCGCGACGGCCTAATCACACCAGGAGGAATCATGCACAAAGAATTACACGAACTACTTGAAGCAGCAAAGGCTGGGGATAATCACGCCATTTCAGCTGCTTCAGAAATGGGTCTTTCACTCCTCAAATTCGAGAATGAGGATTACAGAAACGATCCAGACGTTGTTCTCGATGCTTGCATGGCAATCGCAATCGCAGGTAAGAATGGCACCGTTTGCGAGCATGGAGCACTTGTCCCTTGTCTTGCGAACAAAGTCATTCGTGTCCAAACTAGTCTTGGGAGAATCGCTCCTGGGGCTGTCAAGGGTTTCAAGACTCCCTACTGTCACAACGATACTTGTCCGAATCATCCAAGGTTCGAATGTGAGCCCGTTGAGTCGGATTCATTTCTCGGCTACAACGAGCCGGACGAGTATCGACGCAAGTCACTGGATCTGTGACGAAAGATGATCCCCTTGGGAATTGCAGCTTATATTGTAGCTGCTATCATTGGCTTCATTGGTCTCGCTCTGTTCGTTATTGCTATTCTTGAGGGAAGGTTTTCAAACCCCAACAAGAGAGCAAAGCAGAAAGTGTCAGAGACTACCTAACGTGAACTACTTCTGCCCACTCAAAATGGGCTAGCGCATTCGCGCAATTGTCATTCTGGCGTAAGCCGGAAATTGGACGAAAATGCAAGTCCCCGAAAGCCCTGAGGACCTTTTCGTCTGGTACGTTGCCCTTGGGATTCTAATCCCTCAGGGTAGGGTAACGATGACACCAGACCGACTCTTTGTCGGAAACGAGCCGCCCCTTCGGGGCGGCTCGCACTCTATGTAAAAAGACATTTTTATTGACTCTTACTCTAATTTTTGATATTATCTTACGGCAAAGAATAATCTTATGAATACTACACTTGTCCAAAAAGTTGAAGAAAAATACCTGAAAAAAATCCCAGCATTAAAGTCTGGCGATACTGTTCGTGTACATCAAAAAATCAAAGAGGGGAATAAAGAACGTATTCAGATTTTTGAAGGAGTTGTGCTTAAAGTAAGTGGTAGTGGTTTAAAGAAAACATTTTTAGTAAGAAAAATATCTTTCGGAGTTGGTATCGAAAAAAGTTATCCATTATATTCACCAAACATAGCAAAAATTGAAATAAAAAAACGTGCAAAAGTCAGACAAGCTTATCTTACATATCTTAGAAAACTTCAAGGTAAATCAGCACGTTTACGAGAAAAGGGGTTTGACGCGCTTGCAGTTAATGTATCTGAAGAAGAACCAGAAAAAACATCAGAAGTAAAAGAAGAACCAACGGATGCAGAAATTACAGAACTATCAGAACAACAGGTTGCAGAAGCTGAATCAGAAGAAGTCCCACTAGAAGAGGTTGAAAAAGCCGAAATAAAAGAAGCTGAATCTGAAGATAAAAAAGATGAAGATTCCGAAGATATTGATCACCAAGTAGATGAAGTGAAAGAAACAAATGCAGGGGTTGAAAAAGCCGAAGAAGAACAACCAAAAGAGAAAGATTCAATTGGTAAAAACGCGGAAAAAGTAGTAGAAGAAACTCCAACTGAAAAATAAAAAGACCCAGAAGGGTCTTTTTTAGTCTATACTGGTTATATGATAACCCCACATTTTGAATTTGAAAAAGAAGCATGGTTAAAGAATCTTACTTCGTGTGGGGTTGATGAAGTAGGTCGTGGTTGTATCGCCGGTCCTGTGGTGGCAGGTGCGGTTTCTTTCCCTAAAAATCATAAATTGAACGAAAAAATACGTGATTCAAAAAAACTTACCGAAAAAGCAAGAGAAGAGCTTTTCGATTTTATATTAGACGAATGTGATGATTTTGGAATAGGGTTAGTTCCAGCAACAGAAATTGATGAAATTGGGATTGTTCCAGCTACTAAAAAAGCAATGAAAATAGCGATAGAATCCATAAATATAAAAATGGACCTGATACTTATAGATGCGGTTAAATTAGAAGATGTTCTAACTACTCAAAAATCAATAATAAAAGGCGATGAAAAGGTATATTCAATCGCAGCAGCATCTATTATTGCAAAAGTTTTTAGAGATAGAATTGTTTCTGGTCTAGATAATGTATATGAAGATTATGGTTTTTCATCACATAAGGGGTACGGTACTAAAAAACATTATGAAGCCCTAAATTCATCTGGCCACACCCCCGAACATCGTAAAACATTTTTAAAAAATAAATAAACTTTAATAATAAGCACTCTCATACATCGATGTATGAGAGTATTACTTTTTGATCTATTTTGAAAAGGTATGATTATAAACATAAAAATTATATAATTTAGTGGATGGAATACTTAAAGTCAACTAAGCAGATAGGTGATAGCGGCGAAGATCAAGCTACAACTGAGCTAATTAAACTTGGATATAAAATTATCGAAAGAAATTTTAGAACAAGATACGGAGAAATTGATATTATTGCAAAAGATAATAAAACTCTTGTTTTTGTTGAGGTAAAAAAGAAAAACTCAATTAGATTTGGGATGCCCAAAGAAATGGTGACAAAGAACAAATTAAAAAAAATAATTAATACCGCAGAAAATTATAGAATAGAAAATAAAGAAAAAGGACCCTTTCGGGTCGATGTTGTTTCGATAATTAAAGATAAGATAGAAATAATTAAAAACGTTACTAATTCATAAATTGATATCCTAACTCAGAAAATAGCTTAATGAAATAACCAGGGTAGATAAATAATACAACTGCGGCAACAATAAAAAATATTATAAGTAAAAATGTTGTTAATTTATTTCCAATATCACGAACATTAATTGGTTCTGATTTTTTTTCTGGTACATAACCAACTTTTTCGAAACCATGCTTTTCTTTCATATATTAATGTTAATATTTTTGGAACTTAAATACAATAGATTTTTGAATTTTAATTCAAATTATTTGACTTAAATAATTTAATAATGTATAATTTATCTACTGTCGAAACAATTCTGTTTGGGCATTTTTTTATCAAAAATACAATTGAATAACAATTTAATAAGAGGAGTATTATGCAAACACAATTCGCACAAGCGATCACACAAATATGTGAAGAAAAAAACATCCCTAAAGAAATAGTGATGGAAGCCGTAGAGGCAGCCCTTGTTGCTGCTTACAAAAAAGATTATGGAGAAAAAGATCAAGAAGTCCGCGTAACTTTAAATGAAGAAAGTGGGGCTATTGAGGTATATGTTTCTAAAGAAGTAGTTGAAACAGTCGAAAATCCAAATATGGAAATTTCTATGGAAGCTGCTACTAGAATTAAAAAAGATATAAAAGTTGGAGAAATGATTGAAATTATGGATCTTCCAGCTGATTTCGGACGTATTGCTGCACAAACAGCAAAACAAGTTATAATCCAAAGAATCCGTGAAGCAGAAAGAGATATTGTTTTTACTGAATACAAAGATAAAGAAGGTGAAGTTTTAAATTGTACAGTCCAAAGAGTTGAAGGTGACACAATAATTTGTGATCTTGGAAAATCTAATGGTGTTCTTTTCAGAAATGAACAAATTCCAGGTGAAAGATATTACCCAAATCAAAGATTCCGTGTTTTTGTTGTTCGAGTAGAACAATCAGCTAAGGGACCACAAATTGTTCTTTCGCGTTCACACCCAGGAATGGTTAAAAGATTATTTGAAACAGAAGTTCCAGAAATTCCATCAGGAATTGTTGAAGTTAAATCAATCGCCAGAGAAGCTGGCGCAAGAACAAAAATTGCAGTTTTTTCAAATGAAGATGGGGTTGACCCCGTTGGTTCTTGTGTTGGACAACGTGGAATTCGTGTACAAGGTGTAATGAACGAAATTGGAGGAGAAAAAATAGATATTATACTTTGGGATGAAGACCCAAAAATATTTATTGAAAATGCACTTTCACCCGCTAAAATACTAGAAATTACTCTTAATGAAGAAGAACAGAAAGCAACCGTTAAGGTCCCAGAAGATCAGCTTTCACTTGCAATTGGTAAGTCAGGCCAGAATGTTCGACTTGCAGCTAAATTAACTGGCTGGAATGTTGATATCGAAGGAGCTGATACAGCTGGGGTTGAGGGGGTTGAAAAGGCAGCTGTTTCGAAACCAAAGAAAAATGATAAAAAAGATTTAGAAGCTGCAATTATCCAAGCAGTAGAAGAACAAAATAAAGAAAAACAAGAAGAGGCTGAAGCTAAACCAGAAACTGAAAAAGAAATTACAGCTCAAGATGATCTCGCAGATAAAATAATGGATGAAGCTGATAAAAATACTGAAAACATGGAAATATCAGCGGAGTCTGCTGTGAATGAATCAGAAATTGTAGATAGTGCAAAAGATAAAGAAGTAATTGTAGAAGCTGAACAAAAGGAAGAAACCCCTTCTGTAGAAAACGCTGAAGAAAAAAAAGAAGAAACAGTATAAAATATCAATCGGAGGAATAGATGATCAATCAATTCGACCGATTCTCTGAAAACGCAAAGCTCGCGTTAGTAAATGCACAAGAGTTATCAAAAGCAAGTGGTCTACCGATGGTAGATTCCGACCACTTACTTTTAGGTATTTTACTTGTTAAAAAATCAGTTGCCACCGATCTTTTAAGTTCAATGTCAATTGATTTTGAAAGATCAAAAACAGCGAGCGACGGGATGCAAGGGTTAACCGGTGTTGTAAAAATTGGTGGGCTTTCTGATGATGCCCAACGAGCATTAGAACTTGCAGTTGGGGTTGCAAGTCAAAATAGTTCTTCTTATGTTGGGACTGAACATTTATTATATGGAATTATTTTATTACCTAATTCAAAAGGTTCTCGCATAATCACAGGGATGCGTGGAGATTTAAATTTTATTCGTGAAGAATTAGAAGGAATTTTTACTAGTTTGCCAAATCAAGAACCATTTGGAGATGACTTACCTCCAGAAATGATGTTTTCTAGTATGGGCAAATCAGATAAAATTGATAAAAATTCAAAAACACCAGTTATTGATGGCTTTGCTACTGATGTAACAAAAATGGCAAAAGATGATCGCCTGGACCCTGTTATCGGTAGGGAAAAAGAGATTGCAAGAGTTATCTCAATTTTAAATCGTCGAACTAAAAATAACCCAGTTTTAATTGGCGAACCTGGGGTGGGCAAAACTGCGATTATAGAGGGTCTAGCTCAAAAAATTGCAAATGAATCAGTCCCAGAACTTCTAATTTCAAAAAGAATAATGATGCTAGATTTGGCATCAGTTATTGCTGGTACAAAATATAGAGGTGAATTTGAAGAACGCCTTAAAAAAATAATTGATGAGCTGAAAGTCAACGACGATATTATTCTATTTATTGATGAACTGCATACAATTGTCGGAGCCGGTGCAGCAGAGGGGGCAATAGATGCCGCTAATATTTTTAAACCTTCATTATCAAGAGGGGAAATACAAGTTATTGGTGCAACTACTTTGAATGAATACCGTAAATATATTGAAAAAGATGCAGCCCTAGAAAGACGTTTTCAGCCTGTCATTGTCCCCGAACCAAGTGTTGAAGAAACAATCCAAGTATTAAAAGGTATAAGATCTAAATATGAACAATATCATAGAGTTAAAATAACAGATTCTGCAATAGATGCTGCTGCAAAGCTCTCAAAGAGATATATTGCAGATCGTTTTTTACCTGATAAAGCGATAGATCTTATTGATGAGGCCTCTTCTTTATTAAAAGTGAAAGAGGGTGTGGTTAATAAAGATATTAAGAATATTGAACGAAATATTAAAGAAATTAGAAATAAGAAAGAAGACTGCGTTCTTGCACAAAAATATGCCGAGGCTGCTGAATTTAAACAAAAAGAAGACCTTTTAGAAATAGAGCTAGAAAAAATGCGGGAAAAAGAAGGCGTTACAGATAACGGGCTAGCGATTGATGAAGAATCTGTTGCTGAAGTAATCGCAAATATAACAGGCATACCAGTTACACGTTTAATCGAAAAAGAACAAATAAATTTACTCGCACTCGAAGGTAATTTAACAAAGCGAGTAGTGGGGCAGGAAGAAGCTATAAAAGAAATTGCATCAAGTGTTAGACGCGCTAGAACTGGAATTTCTGATGAGCATCGACCTATTGGTTCATTTATATTTCTTGGGCCAACCGGTGTTGGGAAAACAGAACTTGCAAAAGCCCTAGCTGCTCAAATGTTTGGAGAAGATGATGCTTTAATAAAAATTGATATGTCAGAATTTATGGAAAAACATAATGTTTCTCGTCTTGTCGGTGCCCCTGCTGGTTATGTTGGGTTTGAAGAGGGTGGACAGCTTACAGAATTAATAAGGAGAAAGCCATATTCTGTCGTTTTATTTGATGAGATTGAAAAAGCTCACTCAGATGTTTTTAATATGCTTCTTCAAATTTTAGAGGATGGCTATTTAACAGACGCAAAAGGTCTAAAAATAGATTTTAGAAATACTGTTATTATTATGACTTCAAATGTCGGAGCAACAGATTTTTATAAAACAAAGGAAATTGGCTTTACTGAAATAAAGGGGAAGAAAAAAGCAGAAAAACTTTATAAAGAAATTGAAGAAAAAGTTATTACAGGGATAAAAAAACAATTTAAGCCAGAATTTTTAAATCGTCTAGATAAAATAATTGTTTTTCATCCGCTTGGTAAGCCGGAGATTAAAAAAATTGTTAATTTACAACTTTCTAAAGTAATAAAGCGTCTCGCCGAACAAAAAATAAAATTTTCAGTAACCGAGCAAGCAAAAGGGTACCTAATAGAAAAGGGGTATGATATTGAAAACGGGGCAAGACCTCTTCGAAGAACCATCCAAAATTTAATTGAGGACCCCCTTGCAAATGGAATTCTTTCAGGTGATTTTATTAGTGGGGATACCGTTTCTGTTATAAAAGAAGGGGATAGCTTAAAACTTATTCCTTTGAAGAAAAAAACTTTAGTAAAGAAATAACTCATTAAAATTTATCTATCTTAAAATTATAAAACACGTCACTAAAGTGAAGTAGTGACGTGTTTTAATTAGATTGTTTAAATAATCTAGTAGGAAGATATAAACACCATATAAAGGTATTGACATAATATATAATATATGATAATATATTGGTCGAGTGTCTCTCGCCGTGTCCAACCCCGCCTAAAGCGGAAAGGAGTACGCAACGAAGCTAAAGTCGTAGATTAATCACACTAGTAGTCGTAGTAAGAGAGAGGCAAGAACCATGGAAATATCAGTGAACGAATTGATTGTCTTTGCCGCCCTTTTGGGGGCGGGGATGGTAGTCATGTTGGGTTTCGGCCTTCGCATGATATACCTCGCCGTAAGAAATGAAGGTAAAGAACGGTTCGAGTTTCTGTTCGGAGGGCTTGCGATGATAATTCTCTTTGGAGGGTTCTTCGCTTTTCAGCTCTTCCGCATACTCGCACGGTTCTAGGCAATCCCAAAAACTGAATACTCTGGCGTCGCTCAGTCCCTCATCTGGGGTGAAAAGAATTCTTGGCCTCCCTGAGAATCCTGCTGAGTTGATACCAAACGGACCCCTTCGACATATTGTCGTCGGGGTCCGCCTTATTTTTGTACACTTGTAATTCAATTAAGAGTACTTGATAATTGTTTTATGGATCCATATCAAATACTTGCATATATTGGCGGTTTTTTAGTAATAATAAGTGCATTACCTCAAGTCTATAAAATAGTAAAACATAAAAGTGCGAAAGATGTTTCACTCCCTATGTTTATTCTTTTAGTTATGGCAAATATTTTATGGTTTATCTATGGGGTTCATCTAAACGATTTAGCTTTAATTTTCACAAACCTTTTTGCAGGTACAATTTCTTTAACAAATGTCATATTAATATTTAGGTATACTCATGGCAAAAATTAAAACAATTTATTCATGTCAAAATTGCGGGACAAATTACCCCCGTTGGATGGGTAAGTGTGAGGCTTGTGGAGGTTGGAATACATTAGTTGAAGAGATAACAGAAAGTTCAGGCCCACGCAAAACATCAAGTTCAAAACCTGTGGAGGTAACTAAACTATCAGATTCTTCAGATGGTAATATTAAAAGAATTTTAAGTGGGATACCTGAGTTTGATCAAGTATTGGGAGGTGGAGTTGTACCAGGTTCACTTATTTTAGTTGGAGGAGATCCAGGAATTGGGAAATCAACATTAATCTTACAAGTTGCTTCAAATATTTTAGATACGCTATATATTTCAGGGGAAGAGTCAGAAAGACAAATTCAGATGCGAGCCCAAAGACTAAAAATAAATAATGATCTTTTGTTACTTTCTGAAACAAATATTGAAACGGTAATCGCTACTATATTAGAAAATAAACCAAAATTTGTTGTAATAGATTCAATCCAGACCATGTATTCATCGGATATTCCTGGAACTTCTGGGAGTGTCTCCCAGCTTTCTTTATGTGCCTCAAAACTGATGAATCTTGCTAAAGAAAACCATATTGCAATTATTTTAATTGGGCACGTTACAAAAGATGGGAATATTGCAGGCCCACGAGTTTTAGAACATTTAGTAGATGTAGTTTTATATTTAGAAGGTGATAGATTTGGTTCATTTAGAATATTACGTGGGGTTAAAAATCGTTTTGGGTCAACAAATGAAACGGGTATTTTTGAAATGCTAGAATCAGGAATGGAGGTTGTAAAAAATCCATCTGAAATAATGATTGCAGAAAGAGCTCATAAATCACCCGGGTCAGTAATTTTCCCAGCAATGGAGGGTAGTCGTCCACTTTTAGTTGAAATTCAAGCACTTTCGTCCTCAACTAGTTTTGGGTACCCAAAAAGAACATCTTCCGGATTTGATTTAAATCGTTTAAATTTACTTACTGCAGTTCTTGGAAAAAGATGTGGTCTTAATTTATCAACTCAAGATATTTATTTAAATATTGCAGGTGGCATATCTGTTCGTGAGCCTGCGGCGGATCTTGCTGTTTGTATTTCTATTGCTTCAGTTTTTCGAAATAAAAATATACCTGATGATGTAATAATATTAGGAGAAGTTGGACTTGCAGGAGAAGTCCGTTCGGTTAATAATATAGATAAGAGAATTGCAGAAGCTGTTAAACTTGGTTTTAAAACTGCAATCGTACCAAAGTCAAAAACAATTGCCCAAAAAGGGCTTAACATAATTACTGTCGCAACTGTAAAAGAAGCGATAGACAAAGTACTTTAAAAAGTCAATTCTAAATTTTAAAACAAAAAATAAATCTAAAATTATAAGATTTTGAAATTTAAAATTATTTAGAATTCTAGAACTTAAAATTTAAAATTATCCAAACTTGTTTGGAGGAGGATTTATCATGGAAAGCATTTATCTTTTCGTCTTTATCTCGGCTGGGCTAGCATTTGTTATAGCCTTATTAGTCGCAAGACTCTCGCATCTTAAAACAAATACATTATTTATTAATATTTTTGCCACAATAGTTGGATTACTTGTTGGTTCTTTAGCATATCTGCCACTCTCAAGGCTTCCTGGTATTTACGGTACCTGGATGCCTTTAGTTTTTTATATACTTTCTGTTATTTATTCAATTTGGATTTTTTACACAAGAAAAAACATAATAGAAAACACTATAAATACTTTTGGCAAGGCGCTACATATTATTCTTAATCTTAAACCTCAATTACCCCACAAAGAAAACATAAAATTAAAAAGTAAAATTAAAGAAAAAGAGATTCTTGTAGATACCTCAGTTTTGATTGATGGCCGAATATCAGATATTGCAGCTGCTGGTTTTGTTCCCGGAAGGATTACAGTACCTAAATTTATTCTTTCTGAATTACAGAATATTGCAGATAGTGAGAATCCAATGCGTCGCGCAAAAGGAAGAAGAGGGCTTGATGTGCTCTCAGAATTAAAAAAACACCTGAAAGTTGAAACTGTAAACGAAGATGTTTCTCCGGATGACCCCGTTGATATGAAGTTGATTCATTTGGCAAAATTTAAAAAGGCAAGTGTGCTTACGACTGATTTTAATTTAAACAAAGTTGCTAAAGTTGAAAATGTTACGGTTCTAAATATTAATGAATTATCACAGGCCTTAAGACCAAATATTATCCCTGGTGAGGATATGGAATTAAAAATTATTCAAGCGGGAAAAGAAAAAAATCAAGGAGTTGCATATCTGCCCGATGGAACAATGATAGTGGTAGAAAGAGGGGATATTCTTGTAGGGAAAACCGTTAATGTGACAATAAAAAGGGTTCTTCAAACTACTGCTGGGAAGATGTATTTTGCTACTTTAAAAAATGAAAATAAATAAAAACATTAAACTCTCAAAATTCACTTCATACAAAATTGGTGGTCCTGCCGATTATTTAACAATTGTAGAAACTGAAGCTGAATTAATAGATGCAATCAAATTTGCATCAAAAAAAAATATTCCTTGGGTTGTTTTGGGAAAGGGGAGTAATGTTTTAGTTTCAGATAATGGTTTTTCGGGTCTTACAATTATAAATAAATTATGCAGTTTTAAAATTTTAGAGGATAAATTAACTATTGGCTCTGGATACTCCTTAGTAGCAATGGTAAATAAACTCGCCCGAGATGGTTTTTCTGGCTTTGAAGGTCTTTGTGGAATACCAGGGACAGTTGGTGCAGCAATAGTTGGTAGTGCAGGGGCTTGGGGATATGAAATTTCTGATAATCTTATATCAATAAGAGTTTATGATATAAAAAATAAAAAAGTAAAAAATATTAAAAAAAATAAAATAAAATTTGAATATCGAAAAAGTAATTTAGAGAACATAATTATTCTTTCAGCTAATTTTAATCTTCAAAAAAATGATATAGAAAAAATTCAAGAAAAAATAAAATTATTTATAAAAAAAAGAATTGAAAAACAACCAATTGGTTTTTCATGTGGGTCATTTTTTAAAAATCCAGAAGGTTATTCAGCGGGGGAGTTAATTGATAAATGTGGATTAAAAGGATTAAAAATTGGCGGGGCTATAGTTTCTGAAAAACATGGTAATTTTATAATTAATTCAGATGGGGCAAAAGCTAAAGATATAATAGATATTTCTAAAATAATAAAAAATAAAGTAAAAAAAGAGTTTAAAATAGTACTAGAAGAAGAAATAAAATATATAGGTTTTTAATTAAAGAACTTTGATTTTAACTTTTTTAGTAACTGTTTGTGACTTACTATCTTTAACGGTTGCTGTAAGTTCATATTCGCCAGCAGTTGTAATGGAAATATTTGCTTCATAAAAAGACCCGTTTGTTTTTGCAGTATATGTTTTCCCTGCAATAGTAAAAGTGGCGCTATAAAAACCGGCTGGAGTTTGAATGGTCATTTGGGCTGTGAAATCTTTTGCAACTGTATCTCCGTCGCCAGGATATGTAATTGAAAGAGTGGGAAGATCCGCCCCAGTATGAATATCGCAAGCCTCTGTTGGGATACCACCCATATCTGTTGAATACCCTTGTGATACTGCCCATTTTTGTACAGGGGCATTCCAGCGTGCGAAAGATGGATCTGTTGATGGAATTTCAGCAGTTATGGGCGAATATATACGAGTTTCAATTAATTCTGCGGGGCATTTATCAGTTGCCAGTTTTCCTGATGATTTATCAATTTTTATTTCCTGTGCTTGTCCATTAACATTAGGTGTTTTGTACCAAGAAGGGAATAGATCTGTTCTTGTTTGTTTTGTTGCAGAAGTAACTTTTCTTCCAGTGATTGCGTCAATCGTAACTGTTTTGATGCCAGATGGACGCTTAAATTCTTCTTTTGGCATCTTTGCTGTAACTGCCTTCATATAATTCTGCCAAATAGGGGCTGCAACAATTGAACCATCTGCACTTCTTTTCATTGGAGTGCCGTCATTATTCCCGACCCAAACAGCAGTAGAAACCTGAGGAGTAAAACCAACGGTCCAAGCATCTTTAAAATCATTTGTTGTCCCAGTTTTTGCAGCTACTGGTCTATCTGGGAGTGTTAAAGAGTTTCTACTCCCAAATACATATGCCCTTGCATTATTATCTGAAAGGACATTTGACATAAGATATGCAATTTGCGGATCAATTACTTGTTTGCCCGGTTTCTGTTTATACTCATCAAGGGTTTTACCTTTTGCATCCTCAATTTTAACAAACCATGATTGCTCTTGTTTTATACCACCATTCCCAAATACACCAAAAGCAGCAGCATGTTCAACTGGTTTAACTTCCCCAGCCCCTAGTACAAGTGAAAGGCCATATTTAGAAGGGTCATTTAATGTTGAAATACCCATTTCTGAAACTGTTTTTAGCGTCTCGTCCATTCCAGCAATATATAGTGCTTTTACGGCTGGGATATTTAATGAACCATCAAGGGCAGTTCTCATTGATTGAACCCCGTGATCTTTCCCATCATAATTAGAGGGGATATAACCTCCACCAAAGTCAGTTTTAAAATCATATAAAGTACTTCCTGGCCCCCAATTTGTTTTCTTCCATGAAGTTGCATAAGCATATGGTTTAAACGAAGAACCTGGTTGTCTTGCCATTGTTGTAACATTTACATTGCCATCAATATCTTGGTTAAAGAAATCTCGGCTTCCTACCATAGCAAGTATTTGGCCAGTTTTAGGATCAATTGAAACTAGTGCCGCATTAGAACCGCCATATTTAATAACTTTGTCAGCTCCTTCTTTTACTGCTTTTTCTGCTGCAAGTTGCATATCTAAATCAAGTGAAGTATAGACTTTTAATCCACCCTCAGCAGCCATCTGTTCCCCATATTTTTCTACTAATTTTTCACGGGCGAACATAACAAAATGAGGGGCTGTTATCGAACCATATGGGTTGTTGGAAAATACTATTTCTTTCTTTTTTGCTTCTTCGGCTTCTTTCTTAGTAATGTATTTCTGATCGGCCATTAAATTAATAATTACATCTTTTCGTACTAACAAGGCATCTTTATTACTACCAAATGGTGAATAATATGTTGGTGCTTGTGGGAGAGCAGCAAGAACTGCTGACTCTTCAAGAGTTAAATCTTTTAAATCCTTATCAAAATATGTTTTTGCAGCAACCTTAATCCCATATGCATTTGAACCGTACGGTATCTCATTTAGGTACATTTTTAATATATCGTCTTTTTTATACATACTTTCAATTTCAATCGAAAGTATAAGTTCTTTTATTTTTCGAGAATATCTTTGTTCATTTGTTAGAAGGGCATTTTTAACAAATTGTTGAGTTATAGTAGATCCACCTTGGGTAATTTTGCCCCCTGCAAGTAAATTATAAAAAGCTGCACCTAAAATACGTGTTCCAGAAAACCCACCATGTTTATAAAAGTTTTTGTCTTCTACTGCTACAGTAGCATTTTTTACATTTTCTGGGATTTCATCAAATTCAACTAAAATACGATTTTTATCGCCATGCATTTCATATAAAAGTTTTCCATTTCTATCAAATATTTGTGTTGTTTGGGCCGAAATTCGGCTATTGATTTTATTTGGAGTAGGTAAGTCTTTTGCATACCAACCAAAAAGCCCAACCACAACAGCAAGGCCAATAACAGCAAAGGTCCCAAGTTTTTTAAGCCCTTCCTTAGTAGTAAATAGCTTTTTTACATTTCCAATAACTGTTTTAGGTTTTAAATCAGAAAAAGAAAACTTATGGTTTTTTCGACTAGAAGAAACTGTGGAACGTCTAAAACCAGGTTTATTAGTGCCCCTTTTTAAATGTCTTTTTGCGTTTTTATATCTTAACGGCATTGCCAATTTATTCTTTTAACGTTTGAATTATATCGAAATAAGGCTATAATGTAAAGTAAGATTATAAAAAAATAAGATACTAATATGTTAAGGAGCTAGTTTGAATAAATCAGATATGATTAAAGAAATACTGACTCGAGGGACAGAAGAATTATATATTAAGGCAGAAGTTGAAAAGGTCCTGAATTCTACTAAAAAATTGAAAATATATTATGGGGTAGACCCGTCTGGTTCAGAAATCCATATTGGACATGCTGTGTGTTTACGAAAATTACAATTATTACAAAAACTTGGTCACAAGATTATATTTTTAATAGGTGATTTTACGGGGATGATTGGCGATCCAACTGATAGAAATGCTGTAAGACAACCATTAACAAGAGAACAAGTTTTAAAAAATGCTAAAGATTATAAGAAACAGGTATCATTTTTTCTTAATTTTTCTGGTAATAATGCAGCAGAAGTACGATTTAATAGTGAGTGGAATGACAAACTCACGTTTAAAGATGTTTTAGAATTATCAAGTCGTTTTACAGTTCAACAACTTTTAGAACGTGATATGTATCAAAAAAGGATCCAAGAAAAAAAACCTATTTCTTTACATGAATTTATTTATCCAGTAATTCAGGGTTATGATGCTGTATTTTTAGATGCTGATATGCAAATAGGGGGCACAGATCAAACATTTAATATGCTCCAAGGTCGTAACTTAATGAAATCGCTTAAAAATAAAACCCAAATGGTTATGACAATAAAACTATTAGAAGGTTCTGATGGTCGGAAGATGTCAAAAAGTTATGACAACGTTATTGGGATTAAAGATGAACCAAATGAAATGTACGGCAAAGCGATGTCTGTAAAAGATGAGCTTATTATTCCTTATATGGAACTTGCGACATATATTCCAGTTTCTGATATTAAAAAATTTGAAAAACAGATGATAAAAGGTGAGAATCCAAGAAATATTAAAGCAAAACTAGCATATGAACTTGTAAAAATTTATTACAATGATAGTTTTGCAAAAAAAGCTCAAGAAAGCTTTGAAAGGCAATTTGTGAAAAAAGAAGTACCTGATGATATACCTGTTGTTAAATTAAAAAAAGCGACAATGTATCTAAGAAATATTTTAGTTGATGCAAAACTTGCTTCCTCTAAATCAGAAGCAAGACGTTTGCTTGAACAAGGGGGTGTCAAGGTTGATGGGGCGCAAATATCAGATCGTGAAGCCGTCATAGAACCTCATTCAGGAATGATTATCCAAGTTGGTAAAAGAAAGTTTGTAAAAGTTAAATAAGTTTATAAAAGTGAAAAATAAAAAAAATAAAAACGATAAAAAAATTGTATTAATTATTTTTTTGGTAATATTAATTCCTATCATATTATTTATAGTTGGGATTATATTAATGATAGGCACTGGTTTTTTAGCAACTTCTTCTATGGAAACAGCTAAAAAAGATTGTACAAACGAATATTTAATAGAGACTGAAAAAGCAATTATAAAATATAAGGAAGATACTGGTAGCTACCCAAATTATTTAAATGAAATTACAGATTCTCAATTTCCTGAAAGAACTGAATTTGATATCTGTACAGATAGTTTAGGTTATTCTACAAATGGTTCTACTTATACTCTTTCAATAAAATAAATCACAGTATTCTTTTTTGAGAAATTATACTGTGATAGAGTGTTCTTATGACAGTAAACTTAAATTCAAAAATTTCAGATCTTGATGGGGTAGGTCCTTCATATTTAAAAAAACTCGAAAAATTAGGTATTAATACAATACGTGATCTTCTTTTTTATTTTCCACGTCGCTGGGATGATTTTTCTAAAATCACACCTATTTCTAACATTAAAGTTGGTGAAGCAGTTTCTGTCAAAGGTGTTATTTGGGAAATTAATACTAAAAAATCTCGGAAAGGAACCCCTGTTACAGAGGCAATAATTACTGATGACACGGGAACATGTAAGGCGGTTTGGTTTAACCAACCTTGGTTAGAAAAAAGTCTAGAAAAAGGTGAAGAAATATTTTTAGCTGGTACCTTAGAATTTAGTTTTACAGGTGCTTCTTTTGTATCGCCAGTTTTTGAAAAAGTACATGAAGAGGGAACTATCGAAGATCTTCGACATGTAGGTAAAATTATTCCCGTATATTCTGAAACAGATGGCCTAAATTCTAAATGGCTTCGTCAAAAAATTGCTGGTCTTGCAAAACTTGTATATGGTATAAAGGATCATTTGCCAGAGTCAGTAAAAGACGATCTTGATTTAATTGAGCTCTCTGCAGCAATAAGAACTATGCACTATCCTGAGAATTTTGATGAACTTAAAAAAGCTCAAAAAAGAATGTTTTATGATAACTTTTTCTGTCTTTTTTGTGCCGTTCTTTCTAATAAAAAAGAAACAGAAAAAAATAAATCGATTGTCATAGATTATGACGAAAAAATTGGAAAAGAGTTTGTTGAAAGTTTAGAGTTTACTCTTACTGATTCTCAGAGAAAATCAGCATGGCAAATATTAAAAGATATTTCACGTACATATCCAATGAATCGTTTACTGGAAGGTGATGTTGGGAGCGGGAAAACAGTTGTATGCGCAATGCCAGCTTTAATGGTAGCAAAAAAAGGTTATCAAACAGTAATTCTTGCCCCAACAGAAATACTCGCTCGCCAACATTTTGAGAGTTTTAAAAAATTATTAGGTAAGTTTGAAATTAAAATTGATCTTTTTATTGGGGCTCAAAAAGAGTCAGAAAAAAAAGAGATACTAAAAAATTTAAAAGAAGGGGAGACTCAGATAATAATTGGAACACATGCTCTATTATCTCCTGATATAAAATTTTGGACACTAGGTCTAGTTGTTGTAGATGAACAACATCGTTTTGGTGTGGAACAAAGAGAAGTCTTAAAAAAAATAAATGAAAATGGGATAACTCCACATTTTCTTTCAATGAGTGCAACACCAATACCCCGGACTCTCGCGATTACTGTTTTTGGAGATCTTGAGATTTCAACTTTAACAGAGATGCCACAAGGTAGAGAAAAAGTATCAACATTTTTAATAGCACCAGAAAAAAGAAGAGATGGTTATAAATTTATTGATGAGCAAATTGAAAAAGGCAGACAGGTATTTGTTATTTGTCCCCTTGTTTCCGCATCAGATAAGTTAGGCGTAAAGTCCGCGGAAGAAGAGGCCAAAAGATTATCAGAGGGTATTTTTAAACATCGCAAAGTTGGGCTTGTCCATGGTCGGTTAAAAACTGAAGAAAAAGAAAAAGTAATGAAAGATTATAAGGATGGGAAAATAGATATTTTAGTTTCAACCTCAGTAATTGAAGTTGGGATTGATATACCAAATGCAAACATTATGTTAATAGAAGGGGCAGAAAGATTTGGTCTTGCACAATTACATCAATTTCGAGGACGGGTTGGCAGAGGTGAACATAAATCATACTGTTTTCTTTTTACCGATTCTGATTCTGAAATAACAATGGCAAGGCTTGATGCACTTTTAAAGTCTGAAAATGGTTTTGAACTTGCTGAACGCGATCTCGAAATACGTGGACCAGGAGAGTTACTTGGGATAAAACAGTCAGGGAAAATTGATGATACATTACTCGAAGCAATTAAAAACCCAGATTCGATTCATAAGATCCGAGATGTTGCAGAAAAATATTTATCTGGAAATAATATTTCAGAAAACCAAATTCTTTTAGAAAAAGTCGCAGAATTCTCAACTGCAGCTAAACTTGAATAAAATTATTATTAGAAATACATTTTAGTTTGTGATAAAATTTTGGTATGCATATAGGAACAGGGATATTTGAAGGTAAAGTACTATCAGAACCCGTAAATTGTACAGATCGCTCTTGTCGTACCCTAACTATTAAAGAAGAAATTTTTACAGTTATTGGGACTCGAATTTTAGAAGCAAAAGTTCTTGATGTGAATGATTCAAATGGAATGTATGGGATTGAATCTATGTCTCGAGGTGCAGTTATCAGTAGATTTGTAAATCCTGAAAAAAATGAAATTAAAGCTACCGAGAATAATTTAAAAATTGTTGGAGTTGACCCTAAAACACTTACATATACACAAACAATAAATGAATTTATTTCAAACACATTAATTAATGAACTTCTTGAAGAAAAATATGATGTAATTTTTTTTGAAGTTAAAGCTAAAGATGATTTTAGCGTAGTTAGTGAAGTATTTAGTAAACAAAAACCATCTGGAATCACAGTTTTAATATATCCTAATTTAATAGGTTTTGAATTACCAAAAGTTAAGGGTGGAGAAGTTATTGAAACAAGAGAGTTTGAAGATAGAAAAGTTGCAATATTTCTCAAAAAATAAATTATGAATGAATTCCAAAAGAGAATAAAAAAATATTCTGAAGATAGAAATTGGGGACAGTTTCATAACCCAAAAGATTTACTTTTAGGTATAGTTGAAGAAATTGGAGAGATAAGAAATATTGTAAAGTGGGAACAAGATTCCGAAAAAATAAAGTCAGTTTTAGAAGAAAATAAAGACGAATTTGAAGATAATATTGGCGATATTTATTGGTTTTTAGCACTTCTAGCAAACAGTACAGATATTAATATAGATGAAGCTATTGATAAGGTAATAAAAAGTAACGAAAAAAGATTTCCGATTAAAGAAGTAAAAAATAACCATACAAATAGATATTTAGGTGGGGTAGACCACCAATATGATAAAAAATAAAAAATCCCACATTTGTGAGATTTTTTATTTTGGTGCGGACGAGAGGACTCGAACCTCCACGGGTTTCCCCACCAGTTCCTAAGACTGGCGTGTATACCAATTCCACCACGTCCGCGCGTCGGGATTTGTTGTTATCCTTTGCGGGTAAGTTAGATACAGATTTTTACAATTCCTCCTTATAATCAAAATAGGTAAATTTCGATTAAGGCTACGCTATTTTAGCAAAAATAAGGTATAATATCAATAATATGATTATAAAAAAGATAATTCAACTTGGTGATCCAAAACTTAGACAAAAATCAAGGCCTGTAGATTTAAAAGATATAAAATCTCCTAAAATTAAAAAAATAATCAAAAACCTTAAAGATTCTTTTATTGATGGAATGGTAATTGGGATGGCCGCACCTCAAATTGGAGAATTTTCTCAGATATTTGTTACTGAAATTAAGGAAACAAAAGCAAGAAAAGGGTATGACACTGATCCTTTTAGAATATATATTAACCCTAAAATTATTTGGTATTCTAAAAAAGAAACAGTTTTGTATGAGGGGTGTGTAAGTGTTCCAGATGTTTTTGGTCCCGTAAAAAGACCCGAAAGAGTAAAAATCCAGTATTATGATGAAAACGGCGAAAAATTTACTATTTGGGCAAAAGATCTTCTATCTAAGGTTATCCAACATGAATATGATCATTTATATGGTATAGTTTTTACTGACAAGATTACTGATAATAAAAAAATCATGACTAAGACTGAATATCTTAAAGCTGGAAAGTCGCATAAATAATAAAGAATTTATAAACTCTTTGTGAAATGTGTGCTAGATAAAGTATCAATTTTTTGTTAAAATATTTTGGCTAAATATAAATAAAAGGAGTAAATATGGGCTTAGTTGAACTTACTGACGGAAATTTCAAAAAAGAAGTATTAGAAGAAAAAGGTGTAGTTATTGTCGATTTTTTTGCTGATTGGTGTGGTCCGTGTAAAATGATGGGGCCAATTTTTGAGGAAGCTGCAAAAGAAGCAGGGGAAACAGCAAAATTTGGTAAATTAAATGTTGATACAGCAAATAAGATCGCAGCAGAATATGGGGTTATGAGCATCCCTACTCTAATAATTTTCAAAAATGGTGAAAAAGTAGATCAAATTGTAGGGGTTCAAGATAAAGATTCATTATTAAAAAAAGTAAAAGAGGTGTAATTTGGGTTATAAAGTTCTAGATAATAAGGGGAGTGAAGTAAAATTTGAGATTGAAGTAGATAAAACTAAGCTTGAAAAAGTGACTCAAATGGTATTAGAAGACCTTGGAGGTTCTGTAAAAGTACCTGGTTTTCGTCCAGGGAAGGCCCCACTTCATGTTGTTGAAAAAGAAGTTGGAAAAGATAAATTTTGGGCAGAAGTTGTTGATAAGGCAATCCCTGAATCATATTTTGAAGCATTAGTCGCTGAAAAAATTTCACCATTAGGAAACCCACAAATTAAAGTTGTTCAATTCATCCCAGGAGAAAAAATACTTTTTGAGGCCACTGTTGCAGTTCTTCCAGAACTTAAAGATTTTAAATATAAAGGTTTAAAGATAAAACCCAGAAAAGAAAAAATAACAGAAAAAGATAAGGCTGTTGCTCTCGAAGGTTTGCAAAAAAAAACAGAATGAAGAAACTGTTGTAAAAAGAGCCGCAAAATTAGAAGATAAGGTTGAAATTGACTTTGAAGGTACAATGACAGGTCTTCCATTTGATGGAGGTACTTCAAAAAATCATCCCGTGATTTTAGGTTCTAATATGTTAATTCCTGGTTTTGAAGAGAAAATAGTTGGGCATAAGGCTGGGGATGAATTTGATATCGATATTACTTTTCCAGCTGATTATCATGCTAAAAATCTTGCCGGGAAAAAAACAAATTTTAAAGTAAAATTAAATAATGTTTATGAAATAGTCACACCAAAAGCAGACGATGATTTTGCAAAAAAAGTTGGTTTTGACACTGTAGCTAAACTTAAGGAAGAGCTGGGAAAAGAACTTGAATTCCAAAAAGAGTTAGAACAAAAAAGATTAACAGAAGAAGACATCTTAAAAACAATTACAGAAAAAAATAAAATTGAAGTTCCTAATATGTTAGTTGAAGAAGAAGTTCATAGAATGATTCATGAAGCTGAACATAATCTTTCTGGGTCAGGTTTAACAATGGAGCAGTTTTTGGAAATGAGTAAAAAAACCTTACCAGATCTTGAGAAAGAGATGAAACCAGAAGCTGAAAAAAGAGTTAAAATTGGGATTGTTCTTGGGGAAGTAGCCAGGCGAGAAAATATTAATATAGAAGAGAAAGAAATTGATGCTGAAATTGATCGAATTGTTTCAATATCAAGCGAAGGGGCTTCAGCTGAAGATGTAAAAGCTGCCTATGAAACTCCAGACAGACGAAGAGAAATAGGGAATACTCTTGTTATCCATAAAACAATGCAAGCTTTATGGGATAAAAACGTAATAAAATAGATTGGAGTAATAATGTCTGAAACAAAATCTCAAATATTAGTACCTACCGTAATTGAACAAACTTCAATGGGAGAGCGAGCTTATGATATTTATTCTCGTCTTTTGAAAGATAGAATTGTTTTTTTAGGACAACAAATTGATGATCATTTCGCAAATATTGTAATTGCACAGCTTCTTTTTTTGGAAGCAGAAGATGATAAAAAAGATATTAAACTTTTTATTAATTCTCCCGGTGGTTCAGTAACATCTTCTCTTGCGATATATGACACAATGCAGTTTATAAAATGTGATGTCCAAACAATTTGTGTAGGCCAAGCAGCTTCTGCCGCATCAATTTTACTTGCGGCTGGTGAAAAAGGTAAAAGATATTCACTCCCTAATTCAAGAGTTATGATTCACCAACCTTGGGGCGGAACAGAAGGACAAGCGACAGATATTTCAATTCAAGCCAAAGAAATACTAAGGATAAAAGATAGTTTAAATGGAATACTTGCCACTCACACTGGCCAGAAAAAAACAAAAATAGAGACTGACGTTGAGCGTGATTATTTCATGACAGCCTTAGAGGCAAAAAAATATGGTGTAATAGATGAGATAATAAAATCCAGATAATCATTGACTAAAACCAACTCTAGTTATATAATCAGCTTGACCAAAAGGTGCACTTTGATTGGAGGGTAGCCATGGGTTGGTCCTTGAGCGCTGTTATTGTTGTGGGCATTATTGGTTTCTTCGTTCTAATGTTCTGGGAAGAGTGGAATGGCTGTTTAGGTTGTGGTTTCTCAATATTGATGGCAATATTCTTCTTTTTCCTCATTTGGGCGGGTAACAATGCTTCAATTGAAGAATCGAAGCCAGTCGTCTATACTACACACCTAGTTGCACTCTCCGATAGTGCTAATGCAAGCGGTGATATCTTTCTCGGTTGTGGTACTGTCGGTGCAACACCAACGTATTTCTATGCCTTCAACACAGACAAAGGAATTGTCCAACAAACGTTGGTCAAGAAAGAATACCCGATCTATATTCAGGAACAGGACTCTGTGACCTTGCCACGACTTGAGAGAAGGCTTTTCGCTATCCGTCGTTATGCGAAGAATGGTTGGTGGCATGAATTTGTTTTCAACTCTTGCGGTTTGAATTTCGAATGGCAAGAGGTTTACGGAGGGACAGAGTACTATTTCATTGTCCCAAGGGGGACGATTAGTACTGGGACACAAATCGACACCAAATAACCAATTCATGGCAAGGGCCACACAATACGTGTGGCCCTTTGCTTTTAAAAAAATATTGACACTGTGGAAAAAGTCGGTTACAATTTCTAGTGCCTAACAGTTTAGTTCTACAAGAGGCGTTTTTATTAAAAGGGAATATTAACTAACTCCTACATGGAAAGGGAGCCGTATTTTTATGTCGAAACAAAACCCAACCCCCCCAGCCGGTAAAAGAAAATTTTTTCAGCCCGTCCAAAATGTTTTAGAACTACCTAACCTAATCGAAATTCAAACCAATTCATACAATTGGTTTTTAAGAGAAGGTATCGCTGAAATATTTGAAGAAGTGAACCCAATCGTTGATTATTCAGGAAAAATGTTTTCTCTTGAATTCAGCGATTATTTTTTAGATGAACCAAAATATACAGAAAAAATATCTCGTGGTAAAAAGATAAATTTTGAAGCACCTCTTAAAGTAGAAGTTACTCTTAAAAATCTTGAAACGGGTAAATCAAAAAAACAAGAAATATTTATGGGAGATTTCCCAGTTATGACCCCACGAGGGACATTTATTATCAATGGTGTAGAACGTGTTATTATTTCTCAGCTTGTACGTAGCGCTGGTGTATTTTTCACTGCTGAGTATTCAGGTGATAAGAAATTATTTGGCGCAAAGATAATTCCTGGCCGAGGTGCATGGCTTGAAATGGAAACATCTGCAAGCGGTGCAATTTTTGTAAAAATCGACAGAAAAAGAAAAATTGCAGTGACCTCATTATTACGAGCATTTGGTTACCCAGATAATAGTAAAATTAAAAAGATGTTTGCAGATGTTAATACTGACCCAGAAATGGATTATATTGAATCAACACTTTCAAAAGATCCTACAGAAACTCAAGAAGAAGCTTTTCTTGAAGTTTATAAAAAAATCCGTCCTGGTGATTTAGCAACTGTTGATAATGCACGACAATTAATAGAAGGTATGTTTTTTGACTTTAAAAAATATGATCTTTCTAGGGTTGGTCGTTATAAAATGAATAAGAGTCTAAATATTGATATTAAAAATATTAAAGAAAATAGAATTTTAAGAAAAGAAGATTTTGTTGCAATTGTTAAAGAAGTTGTTAGATTAAATGTTGTTCAAGGTGAAACAACAGATATTGACCATTTAGCAAATCGTCGAATAAGAAGTGTTGGGGAACTTCTACAACAAAGATTTAGAGTTGGTATTTTAAGAGCAGAGAGAAATATTAAAGATAAAATGTCTACTTCTGAACCACAAACAACTACTCCTTCTCAACTTATAAATGTTAGGCCAATATCTGCTGTCATTAAGGAATTTTTTGCTTCATCTCAGTTATCTCAGTTTATGGAACAAACAAACCCACTTGCAGAACTTGCTAATAAAAGACGTTTATCAGCACTCGGGCCCGGAGGTCTTTCAAAAGAAAGAGCAGGATTTGAAGTACGTGATGTTCATAGAACTCATTATGGACGTATTTGTCCAAATGAAACTCCTGAAGGACCAAATATTGGTCTTGTAAACTATCTTGCATCATATGCCAAGGTAAACGATTATGGATTTTTAGAGACTCCATATAGAATAGTGAAAAGAATTTTACCGAATGATGGGAAATCATCAGTCGGATATGTTATTGCCGAAAACATTAAATCAAAAAATGTCATTGTTGCTAAAAAGGGCGAAAAAGTTAGCGAAGCTCTTGCAAAAAAATTAGCAAAAATTACTGAATTAAAAGAAATAAATGTTAAGCCTTGTGTGACTAAAGAGATAATCTATTTAACTGCTGACATTGAAGAAAAGGCAATTATTGCTCAAGCAAATGTAAAAATTGATGATCAGGGATATTTTATTGAAGATCTTGTTACAGCTCGTAAATTTGGTGAAGCTCAAGAAGTATCTAATAACGAAGTTGATTATATGGATGTTTCATCAGTACAAACAGTATCTGTTTCAACTGGTCTCATTCCTTTCCTTGAACATGATGATGGTAAAAGAACTCTTATGGCTGCAAATATGCAACGACAAGCAGTTCCACTTCTAATGCCAAGTGCTCCAATTGTTGGTACAGGTTTAGAAAACAAAGTTGCAGTTGATACAGGGCTTACAATCGTTGCTTCTGGTAATGGTACAGTTACTTCTTCAACTGGTTCTTTGGTAAAAGTTAAATATACTGGCGGTGAAGAAATAGCATATGAAATTAGTAAATTTGATAGAACAAATAGTGATACCTGTTTTAACCAAAGACCGGCTGTTTCTAACGGCCAAAAAGTTAAAAAAGGTGATACATTAATTGATGGTCCGGCTACAGAAAAGGGAGAAATTGCTCTCGGTAAAAATCTAACAGTTGCCTTTATGGTTTGGAGTGGCTACAACTATGAAGATGCGATTATTATTTCAGATAAACTTGTTCAATCAGATGCATATAGTTCTATACATATCGAAAATTTTACAATTGATATTAGAGATACAAAACTTGGGCCGGAAATGGTTACAAGAGATATCCCAAATGTTGGTGAAGAAGCATTAAGAAATCTAGATGAAGACGGAATAATCAGAATTGGAGCCGAAGTTGCAACCGGAGATATTTTGGTTGGTAAAATTACTCCAAAAGGTGAGACTGAACTTTCTGCAGAAGAAAGATTGCTTCGCGCAATATTTGGGGAAAAGGCTAGAGATGTTAAAGATACGTCTCTTCGTATCCCACCCGGAATTTACGGTAAAGTTGTTGGTGTAAATACTCGGGAAAGAGATAAAGGGGATGATCTTTCTGCGGGAGTTATAAAACAGATAGATGTATTAGTAGCTCGTTTAGTTAAAATAACAGTTGGTGATAAAATGGCCGGTCGACATGGTAATAAAGGTGTTATTGCAAAAATAGCTCCAGTAGAAGATATGCCATATCTTGAAGATGGGACACCAGTTGACATTATTCTAAACCCACTTGGGGTTTCTGCTCGTATGAATATTGGGCAGATTCTTGAAGTTCATCTTGGTTGGGCTGCTAGCGCACTTGGTTATAAAGTTGCATGTCCAGTATTTTTAAGTGCTAAAGTTGATCAAATAAAAAATGAATTAAAATTAGCTGGTAAATCAGAAGATGGAAAAGAAGTTCTATATGATGGCCGTACTGGTGAAAAATTTGATCAAAAAGTTACAGTCGGTGTTACATATATTATGAAACTCCATCATATGGTAGAAGAAAAGATTCATGCCCGATCAATCGGAAGTTATGCAATGGTTACTCAACAACCGCTTGGTGGTAAAGCTCAAATGGGAGGTCAAAGATTTGGAGAAATGGAAGTGTGGGCACTTGAAGCTTATGGTGCAGCACATACATTACAAGAAATTCTAACCATAAAATCAGATGATGTTCTTGGAAGGTCAAAAGCCTATGAGTCAATCATTAAAGGTGAAGATATTCGTGAACCAAGAGTCCCTGAATCATTTAATGTTCTTGTAAAAGAACTTCAAGGACTTGGACTTTCAATTGATTTATTATCAGAAGATGGTAAAAAGGCAAAAGAATTTTCTGCAGAAGAATTAATTGAAAAAGATTATGAAAAAAATATAAAAGAGTTAGGTGATACTGTGTTATTAGAAGGAGATAAAGCTGATAAAGTTTCTCCAAAGGTGGATGTAGAAAAAGAAGAATCAATTAGCGATTTTGATGTGTTAAAAGAGGAGGACAAATAATATGGCAAGAGAAAAAGATCAACAAGAAGCCTCTACAGAATTTAATGCGATTCGAATTGGAATTGCATCAGATGAAGAAATTCTAAAATGGTCACATGGTGAAATATTAAAACCAGAAACCATTAATTATAGAACCCTAAAACCCGAAAAAGACGGTCTGTTTTGTGAGCGAATCTTTGGACCTGAAAGAGATTGGGAATGTTATTGTGGTAAATACAAAAAGATCCGTCACAAGGGTGTTATCTGCGATAAATGTGGTGTTGAAATAACTAGATCTATAGTAAGACGTGAAAGAATGGGCCATATCAAACTTGCTGTCCCAGTAACTCATATTTGGTATCTTAGAGGGGTCCCATCAACAATAGGGCTTATATTAGGTCTTTCAGTCCGTGAATTAGAAAAAGTGGTATATTTTATCTCTTATATTGTTACAAATACTGATGAAGATGCAAAAAAGAGAGCTCTTGAATCAATTGATAAAGAATATAAAGAAAGAAAATCACTTTTAACAAAAGAAACTGAAGGGGATAAAGATCTTTCAGAAAAACTAATAGAACTCGAAGAAATAAAAATCCAAGCAAAAGAAGATATTAATTCAATAGAAAAATATGCCATTTTATCAGAACTTAAATATCGTGAACTTTCTATGAAATATGGAGACATATTCAAAGCAAATATTGGGGCAGAAGCAGTTGAAAAACTTCTTACAGAAATTGATCTTCCTAAACTTGAAAAAAGTTTAAGAGCCGAATGTGATTCAACACAAGGTCAAAAAAGAAAAAAAGCGCTTAAGAGATTAAAATTAGTCCAAGGTTTAGTTTCTGCTGATATTAAACCAGAATGGACAATAATTAAAAATCTTCCAGTAATACCACCGGGACTTCGTCCAATGGTTCAACTTGATGGTGGCCGCTTTGCAACAGCCGACCTAAATGATCTTTATCGAAGAGTAATAAATAGAAATAATCGATTAAAAAAACTTGTTGCTATGGATGCTCCAGAGGTAATTATGCGTAACGAAAAACGTATGCTCCAAGAATCAGTTGATGCACTTTTAGATAATAATGCTAGACGTGATAAAGCAATGGCAACTACTGGCGCTAAAAGAAAATTAAAATCTATAGCTGATATGTTAAAAGGGAAACAAGGGCGATTTAGACAAAATCTGCTTGGTAAACGTGTAGATTATTCCGGTCGTTCAGTTATTGTTGCTGGCCCAGAACTTAAAATGAATCAATGTGGATTACCAAAAATGATGGCGCTTGAACTTTTTAAACCATTTATTATCTCTGTACTTGTAGGTGAAGGTACTGCACATAATATTAAAACAGCTTCAAGAATGATAGAACGTGGAAGAAGTGAAGTCTGGGATGCGCTTGATAAAGTTATTGAACACAAATATGTTCTTTTGAATCGTGCCCCGACGCTCCATCGTCTTGGTATCCAAGCATTCTTACCAATACTAATCGAAGGTAAGGCAATCCAACTCCATCCGTTAGCCTGTGAGGCCTTTAATGCTGATTTTGATGGGGACCAAATGGCAGTTCATGTTCCTCTTTCAAGAATGGCTCAAGCAGAAGCAGAACAAATAATGCTTTCAAAACACAATCTATTAAAACCAGCTGCAGGAGAACCTGTAGCAAAACCAAGGCATGAAATGATACTTGGGGTTTATTGGATGACACTTGAAAAAGATGGAGTAAAGGGCGAAGGTAAATCATTTGCTTCAGCAGATGAGGCCATTAATTTTTATGATCTAGGTTATGTTCATCCTCAAGCAAAAATTAAAGTAAAAATTGATCAAAAAGTTTTAGATACTACCGTTGGGAGAATATTCTTTAATAAAATTATACCTAAGGGTATGAAATATATTAATGAACCATTTGATAACAAAAAACAAGTTGCATTAGTATCTCGAATTTTTGAACAATATGGGGAAGAAGAAACTACTATATTCTTAGATAATATTAAAGATCTTGGATTTAGATTTGCGACTGAATCTGGCCTATCTATTTCAATGGATGATGTTCGTGTACCTAAAGAAAAACAAGGTATATTAGATGAAGCAGAAAAAAAGGTATTAGAAATTCGAAGCCAATTTGAACAAGGGTTTATTACAGAAGATGAAAAATATACCCTTTCAGTCCAAGTTTGGGAAAATGCAAAAGAACAAATTCAAATTAAAATGGCAGATGCGCTTGATTCTGAGTCATTTTTAACACTTGCAAAAGATAGTGGAGCTCGTGGTAATATTTCTCAAATAACTCAACTTGCAGGAATGAAAGGAAATGTAAATAACCCAGCTGGTCGTGTAATTGAACTTCCTATAAAATCAAACTATATCGAAGGTCTTAGTTCTTTGGAGTTCTTTATTTCAACACATGGTACAAGAAAAGGTTTTTCTGATACTGCTCTACGTACTTCAGATTCTGGTTATTTAACTCGTCGTCTAGTTGATGTAGCTCAAGATGTAACTGTTGCAGAAGAAGATTGTAAAGACACTGATGGTTTGATAATTTCTAAATCTGAATCTGAAAAAATTGGTGAAGAATTCATCTCAAGACTTTTATCAAGATACACAGCTGAAAAAATAGTAAATATGAAAACAGGCGAGATAATTGTTAAAAAGGGCACCTTAATTACAGAGGATGTTTACAAAGAAATTGAAAAGAATGGTATAGAAGAAGTAAAAATTCGATCAGTTCTTTCTTGTAAAACTAAATGGGGTGTTTGCCAAAAATGTTATGGGGCAGATCTTGCTAAAAATGACATTGTTCGAATGGGAACAGCAGTTGGTATTATTGCCGCTCAATCTATTGGTGAACCTGGTACTCAATTAACAATGAGAACAACTCACACGGGTGGAGTCGCTGGGGTAGATATTACTCAAGGGTTACCTCGTGTTGAAGAGCTTTTTGAAGCCAGATCTCCAAAAGGTGAAGCTAAACTTGCAGAAATAGATGGTAGAGTTCAACTTGAGACAAAGGGAAAGAAAAAAATTATTAAAGTCGTTTCTACTATTGTTGATGAAGAAGAAATTGATATCAAAGGTTATAAACCAGCAGTTAAAAATAATTCCGTAGTAGAAATAAAAGATATAATTGCAACTTCTGAAAAGAAAAAACCGATTAGAGCAAAAGCCACAGGAATTATTAAATTCCGGGGCGATAAAATGACATTAGTAAAAGAAGCTGATATTCGTGAATATGAAGTTCCTTCACAGATTCGTGTTTTAGTTACTGATGGTGAAGAAATAAAACGGGGAGTACAACTTACAGAAGGTTCATGGAACTTACAAAAAGCACTAGAGTTGATTGGTGAAGCAGCTATCCAAAGATATATTACTCTAGAAACTCAAAAGATTTATGCTATTCAAGGGCAAACTATTAATGATAAACATATTGAAGTAATTATAAGACAAATGTTTTCAAGAGCTAGAATAGATGAACCAGGAGATACAAAATTCATAACTGGAGAAATTGTTTCACGCCAATCATTGATGGGAGAAAATGAAAGAGTTATAAAATCAAAGAAAAAACCAGCTCAATATGAAAACTTACTTCTTTCAATTTCTAAAGTATCACTTTCTACTGATTCATGGCTTTCAGCTGCATCTTTCCAAGAAACAAATAGAGTGCTTATAAACGCATCAACAGAAGGTAAAATAGATCACCTAAATGGGCTTAAAGAAAATGTGATTATAGGTAAGCTTATACCAGTAGGAACAGGCTATGACTTTGACCTTGTTACACCGGCCCCATTATTAGAAATTAATAAACCAAATATTGATACTACAGTCGAAGTATCCGAAAAAGAAATTCTTGAAGAAATCGAATAATTCTGCTAGAATCGTACAGGTTAAATAATAAATATGATTAAAACAAATAAACTAATCAAAGAAAAATCGGGGTCCCCAAAAATCTGCCGATTTTTGGGGTGAATACGTATGCCTACAATAAATCAACTAGTAAGAAAAGGAAGAGTAACAAAAGTTCGAAAAACCAAAGCACCAGCAATGGGGAGAACACTTAATACTCTTAAAAATAAAGTAAAACCAACAAACTCTCCATTTAAGAGGGGAGTTTGTGTTAAAGTTTCAACAACAACTCCTAAAAAACCTAACTCTGCACTTCGAAAAATCGCAAGGGTAAGACTTTCAAACGGTATGGAAGTTACAGCTTATATCCCTGGTATCGGGCATAATCTACAAGAACACAGTGTTGTTATGATACGCGGAGGCAGGGTAAAAGACTTACCAGGTGTTAGATACCATATTGTCCGAGGAGTTTTAGATACAGCTGGAGTTGCTAATAGAAAGAAGGGACGCTCTAAATACGGGGCTAAAAAAGGTTAAATATGGCAAGAGATCCAAGAAGAGCAAAAAGAAATAAAATCCAACCAGATGAAAGATTCCAAAATATTGTAGTTTCAAAATTTATTGGTAAATTTATGTTAGATGGGAAAAGATCAATAGCCCAAAGACTTTTTTATTCAGCAATGGATATTATTGCTGAAAAAACAAAAAAAGATCCTATCCAGGTTTTTGAAGAAGCTCTTAAAAATGCTTCACCCACTGTCCAGGTTAAATCTAGAAGAATCGGTGGTTCAAATTATCAAATCCCAATCGAAGTTAGCCCTACAAGAAGAATGCATTATGGCATTGTTTGGCTAAGAGAAGCTGCAAGGGCCAGAAAAGGTAAACCTTTTGATGTTTGTTTAGCAGAGGAATTAATGGATGCAGCAAATGGCACTGGTAATGCAGTTAAAAAAAGAGAAGACACTCATAAAATGGCCGAAGCAAATAAAGCCTTTGCCCATTTTGCTAGATACTAAAATAAAGAGGGGATAAGGGAAATATGGCTCGAGAATATAGCTTAAAAGATACTAGAAATATTGGTATTATCGCACATATAGATGCCGGTAAAACCACAGTTACAGAAGGTGTTCTTTATAGAACTGGTAAAACTCATAAAATAGGTGAAGTTCACGAAGGTGAAGCAACTATGGATTGGATGGAACAGGAAAGAGAACGTGGGATAACAATTACTTCTGCAGCAACAACTTGTTTTTGGAAACAAAAAAGAATAAATATTATTGATACTCCAGGACACGTGGACTTTACAGTTGAAGTTGAACGTTCACTTCGAGTGCTTGATGGTGCAGTTGTGGTTTTTGATGGGAAAATGGGTGTAGAACCTCAATCTGAAACAGTTTGGCGCCAAGCTGATAAATATCATGTCCCACGAATTTGTTTTATTAATAAAATAAATCAAACTGGTGGAGATTTTTATAAATCCCTTGATTCAATAAAAGAAAGACTTTCAAAAAATGCATATCCTATACAATTACCAATAGGTTTTGAACAAGCCATAAATGGTGTTGTCGATATTATTACTAGAAAAGCATACAAATATACAGATTATAAAGATAAAGAATTAACTGAAATTGAAATCCCTGAAGATATGAAAGAAAAAGTCGAAAAATATAGACACGAGCTTTTAGAAAAAGCTGTAGAAGCTGATGAAGTTATAATGGAAAAATATCTTAACGGGGGAGAACTGACCGAAGAAGAACTTATTACAGCTATTCGAAAATCTGTTCTAGCCGGTGATTTTTTTCCAATTATGGGTGGTGATGGACGAGGAGTAATAGTAGAAACATTACTTGATGCTATCGTAAATTTTTTACCAAACCCACTTGATGTTCCTGCAATTAAGGCAATTGATGTTAAGACAGGCGAAGAGGTTGAAAGACATGCTTCTGACGAAGAACCATTTACTGCTCTTGCTTTCAAAATTGCATCTGATCCATTTGTTGGTAAACTCGCATTTTTCCGTGTATATTCTGGAACAATTATGGCTGGTTCATATGTTCATAATTCAACCACTGGTGAAAAAGAGCGTTTAGGCCGAATTATTAGATTACATGCAAATCAGAGAGAAGATGTTGATCAAGTATATTCAGGAGAGATTGCAGCTGCAGTTGGCTTGAAAAAAGTTACAACTGGAGATACACTTTGTGATGCTGCAAATCCAGTAATACTTGAGGCAATAACTTTCCCTGATCCAGTTATTCATATTGCAATAGAACCAAAAACTAAAGCTGACCAAGAAAAAATGGGTGTTGCACTTTCTCGTTTAGCAGAAGAAGATCCAACTTTTGTGGTTAGAACTGATGAAGATACAAACCAAACAATTATTGGTGGTATGGGTGAATTACATCTTGAAATTATTGTTGATCGTATGAAAAGAGAATTTAAGGTTGAGGCAAATGTTGGTAAACCTCAAGTTGCTTACCGTGAAACAATTAAAAATGCTAATAAAGCTGAAGGTAAATATATCAAACAGACTGGTGGTCGTGGTCAATATGGTCACGTTTGGCTTGAAGTTGAACCGATGGAACAAGGCGGAGGATTTGAATTCGTAAACAAAATTGTTGGTGGTTCTGTACCAAAAGAATATATAAAACCAGTTGAACAAGGGGTTAAAGATGCTATGGCTAATGGTGTTATCGCTGGATACCCAGTTGTAGATATTAAAGTTACACTTCTTGAAGGTTCATATCACGAAGTTGATTCATCAGAAATGGCTTTTAAAATTGCAGGTTCAATGGCTTTCCAAGAAGGTGTTAAAAAGGGTAAACCAGTAATTATGGAGCCTGTTATGAAAGTAGAAGTTGTAACCCCTGAAGAATTTATGGGTGATGTTATGGGTGACCTTAACTCAAAACGTGGCCGAATTCAAAAGATGGAAGATAGGGCTAGTGCAAAAGTGGTAGATGCTTTTGTCCCACTTTCAGAAATGTTTGGTTATGCAACATCCCTTCGTTCTATGACTCAAGGAAGAGCTTCTTATGCAATGGAATTTGACCATTATGAAGAAGTTCCAAATAACATTGCCGAAGAAATTAAAGCAAAACGTGGCAGTAAATTAGAATCAGAAACAGAAGTAGATCTAGAAACTGAATAACAAAATAATTATAAAAAAGAGCCCATGTGGGCTCTTTTTGTGTTATTGAATTATTTTAAAAATATTATATAATAATCGTATTAATATTCACGGTGTAAATCCGTGCGAACCTAAGGGAGGAAACATGGGGAGGTTCATTGGTCTTATCTCGACAACCGAAGGTGCCATCGTTTTGGTTCTTTTGGTCGCTTTTGTAGTAGTTGTGGCAGGCGGAGTCATCCGTCTGTTGCGAGCAAAGAACTCCGGCAGGCCTGATCCGGCGATCTGTATCGACTGTGACTTTGAGTCGCCGAGCGTTTGTACTCAATGTCACAACAAGCCCGCACATGATATGCTTGTGAGGGAACTCGAAGAATCTCGAATTCATGGCCGTTTCATCAAACCGAACTTTGAGCCCGACTACAACTCGACTCTCGACGAGCTCAACGAAATGGGCCTAGGATAGGGAGGCCGCTATGTTTAGATTCAAAGAATGGGTGATCGATTCGGTTTTGATCACTCTCGTCGTACTCAGCGCGATTATGTGTATGCTGATCGAATTTCCGATTTGGTTGGCATCACTGGTTTCGCCGAAGGTACGCACTTTTCGCGAAGAACGTGACGCAGCCTTTTCATACATGCACCTCGACTGAATGATCCTCTTCTTGTCCATTGACCCCGCCAACCGGCGGGGTCCTGTCATTTTAGATAAAAATACTTGCAAATCAACTCAAATTATAATAGAATAGCGAAGTAACACAAAAAGTTAGTTACCAATTCCACTTATTGTGGATAAGTTTTATTGTCTAAACTATAAAGTTAATCTAAAGGAGGACCCCAAATGGCAACATTTGATCGTTCAAAACCTCATGTCAATGTCGGTACTATAGGTCACGTAGACCATGGGAAAACAACTTTGACAGCTGCTATTACTAAAGTTCTTTCAAAAGACGGTAAAGCAGAATTTACTGCCTTCGAAAATATTGATAAAGCCCCTGAAGAACGTGAACGTGGTATAACTATTTCTACCGCTCACGTTGAATATGAATCAGATAAAAGACATTATGCACACGTTGACTGTCCGGGTCATGCAGATTATGTTAAAAACATGATTACCGGCGCAGCTCAGATGGACGGAGCTATATTAGTTGTAGCTGCAACAGATGGTCCAATGCCACAAACTCGTGAACACATTTTGCTTGCTAACCAAGTTGGTGTAGCTAAAATTGTTGTTTTTATGAATAAATGTGACATGGTAGCCGATGAAGAAATGCTTGATCTTGTTGAAATGGAAATTAGAGAATTGCTTTCAAAATATGATTTTGATGGAGACAATGCTCCAATTATTCGTGGTTCAGCTCTTAAAGCTCTTGAAGGCGATGCTAAATATGAAGAATCTATACTTGAACTTGTTAAAGCTCTTGATGATTTTATCCCAGAACCAGTTCGTGATTTAGATAAACCTTTCCTTATGCCGGTAGAAGATGTTTTCTCGATTAAAGGTCGTGGAACAGTTGCTACGGGTCGTATTGAATCAGGTATTATTAAAATCAATGAAGAAGTAGAAATTGTTGGGATAAAAGAAACAAGAAAAACTGTTGTTACTGGTGTAGAAATGTTCAAAAAACAACTTGACCAAGGTCAAGCTGGTGATAACGCAGGACTTTTACTACGTGGTATTGAAAAAGATGATATCGAACGTGGTATGGTTCTTGCAAAACCAGGTTCAATTACACCTCACACAGAATTTGAAGCAGAAGTTTATATCCTAACAAAAGAAGAAGGTGGACGACATACACCATTCTTTAAAGGATACAAACCTCAATTCTATATTCGAACAACAGATGTTACAGGAGAAGTAGAACTGCCTGCAGGTACCGAAATGGTAATGCCAGGTGATAAAATCACTTTCAATGTTAAACTTATGCAACCAATTGCTATGGACCAAGGTCTTAAGTTCGCTATCCGAGAAGGTGGTAGAACAGTTGGTGCGGGTATAGTAACAAAGATTACAAAATAAAGCGATAAACGCAAGGAACCTTACAAAAAATGGTAGAAGAAAAGAAACCTCAAAGAATCAGAATTAAACTGAAAGCATATGATCATAAGATCATTGACCAGTCTGTTAAACAAATAATTGAAACCGCGCAAAGAAGTGGTTCAAAAATTTCTGGTCCGATTCCGCTTCCAACTGATCGAACTCCAATAACAGTGCTTAGGGCTTCGAATGTTGATAAAAATGCCCGAGAACAGTTTGAAATGAGAGTTCATAAAAGACTTATAGATATTCTTGAACCAAATGCGAAGACAATTGATAGTCTAATGAATATTTCTCTACCAGCGGGTGTTGATATCGAAATAAAAATGTAAAACCGAAGACTTTATTCGCCAATGGGCGGATGGTCTAGAACTATTCAAAAAAAGCAGCGAAAGCTGCTTTTTTTGTTTTTTATTCTTTTAAAATTAGTTTTTTTGGTATATAATGCCGATAACGTCAGAGACGGTAGGAACCCAAGGGGGGCTCAAAATGGATGTGAATAACATTCTTGATCTTGCGATTGAGTCCTCAGCTGGACGTCCAACCGCAAAAGAAATATGTACCCTGACTCTTGCTTGTGAGAAGCTTCTACTTCTTGTTTACGGTTTTAAGACAGTAAGTGTCAAAATCGTCATCAAGAAAATCATTCGTATTGATTTTACTAATACGGATGGTCAAAAGGTGGAAGCTCGTGTCGAAAAGACAGATAGTACTTACCAGGTGAAAGCTTGGTATACTATCTCGGGTATCGAAGAGGTGGCAGCATGAATGAGCCTATAAACATTGAGCTCATAGGTTGCCCTGACGAAGATATGCTCGAGTGTGTCTTCACTGAACTTCGTCGTATTCGTTCCAATGGGTATGGCCTTCCTGATAGCGAGTGCGATACGTCATTTCGTGCATTCGATGTCAATAAGAACATCGTCCCACGAAGTGGATATCTATCACAAGTTGTCAGAATTCAGGTTCATTCCCGAACCGGCATCCTTATGTCGGTGTATTCATGTTCACTCAAGGATGGTAATGTCATACTCAAGCAATGGGCGACGTGAGGAGGCTCAAGATGGAGTGCGACACTTCTGGTTATAGAAGGACCAACTATGGCATCATTACGGTCCCTCTTGTCGGGAAAGATCCATGCCAATCGTGTACCGAAATAGTAGCCGAGGCACGTAGAACGTTGGCTAAGTTCGGGATTCGACTTGGTTCCCGGGCTGAGGCGTTTCAGACTTCGGTTGGAGTCTTCGAAATTGGAAACAAGGGGCGAAGGTTCAACTGTGTCTACCGGACTGTTTGTGAAGGGGAGGGGAAGATAAGGTATTTTGATTTTGAACTCACTTCCCAAATTGATCCAAGGATACATCGGTGAAAGCCTCGTTGGTTGAGCAACTACCCTAGGTTGAAATATACCTAGGGTGTTTTTCTAAGTTAATATAATATTGGCTTGACGTGGCTCAAAATTAAAGTTATTATTGTTTTGCTTGTTAAATGCCTCAAGCACCACAGCATATGTCGAAAAAACTCATTCCATCAGTTTAAGGGGGTAACGAGATGGGGACAGATGCTGCGGTTTCCAACAGGGAACCACTTTTCACAAAGGTCTATCGGGCCGATGGTAAAGAGACAACAAATGGAACGATTCGAGTTAGAAGAGAGTTGCTTGATGCTCTCTATGAGCGCAATCTTCTTGATTCAATTAAGGGGTCGTTCACACTTCTTTCCGGTAATCTTGAAGGAGTAACTCTACATTATCGAATCGAAGTGCACGCTACAGGCAAGATATATCATGCTGAAGCACCAGCTTGTCTGGGCGAAGTAACGATGTGCGTGTATGAGGTATAACAAGTAAAGACCGGTCTTCGCGATTTCGCGAGGCCGGTCTATTGCTTTTTATAAAAAAGCACTTTACTAATGTACATTAGTAAAGTATTAACTTATTAAGTAAGCGCTTTGGTTTGATATTTATTGACAAGAGTGATAATATATTTGTTGGTTAATACAAAAAACAAAAAAGGGGATAATTATGACAGAAAAAGAGAAAAAACAAGTTGATGAATTTAAAAAAGAGGTTGAAAAAGATATAAATAAGAAAAATCTTCATTTAGAAACTATTGCGGCTTTTTCAATTCTTGCAATTGTTGTAACGTTAATAGGTTATGGAATATATTGGTATTTAGGATCAAGAAATTATAACGAAGACTATTCTACTAAACTAAATTTTAATAAAACGACATCTTCGTCTGTTTCGAATGATGAAATGAAAGATTGGAAAACGTATACAAGCACTAAATATAATTTTTCTATTAAATACCCGAGCTCCTTTGTTGTTAGTGAAAATGAGACAAGCAGTGGTAGTACTTATGTAGGTTCAAATGTTTTTTCTATTGATAATGTTATCTTTGATAACCAGGAAAAAAAATATGCAATTTCATTAAATATGGACGAAATATTTGGTCGAGGAGGAACTTGTGTTAAAAAGAATATTACTTATTCAACTGAAATATTGGCAAATAAACTCATCCTTTCAAATAAAAAAGAGATAGATAATTCATTAAATAGTGGTGAAAATTTAATGTGTGACAATGCTAATCTTAATGGTTATTCAATTTCTACAATACCTAAAACTGGGTCGGGTTATCAAATTCAAAATAACCATAATTATTTTTTCCATTCAGAAAGCACAAGTACTACAGATTTAGTTGTAGCAGAAATTACAAATTATTTTGAAAAAATGATGGCCACAATGGAATGGAAATAATATGCCTATTATTGAACTAAAAAATGTTACTAAAACCTATAAATCAGGTAAATTATCTGTTAACGCAGTTTGTGGTATTTCTATTAAAGTAGAAAAGGGAGAAATAATAGCTATTATGGGGCCCTCTGGCTCTGGCAAATCAACCTTAATGCACATAATAGGATTACTTGATAGGCCAACCTCTGGAGATCTTTTAATTGATAATAAAAAGATAAATATGAGTATGCCAGATTCTAAGCTTGCTAAAATCCGTTCCGAAAAAATTGGTTTTATTTTCCAACAGTTTAATCTTTTGAATAAAATGACAGCACTTTCTAATGTTGTGATGCCAACAATCTATAAAAAAATTGGGAAAAAATCTGCTCAAGAAAGAGCTGTTAATCTTCTTTCAGAAGTTGGTCTTAAAAATAGAATAAAACACAAGCCATCAGAACTTTCAGGGGGCGAAACTCAAAGAGTTGCAATCGCGCGAGCTCTTATTAATGATCCTGATATAATACTTGCTGATGAACCCACTGGAAATCTTGATTCAAAAAGTGGGCAAGAAATAATGAAAGTTTTAGTTGATTTAAATAAAAAGGGGAAGACTATTATACTTATTACGCATGATCAAAAAATAGCAGATTATGCTAAAAGAACCTATAAAATCATGGATGGTAAGCTGATAAAGGAGGCAAAATGATTGAGGGAATAAAAAGTGCATTAATGTCAATTTTTGGTAATAAAGTAAGAAGTCTTTTAACCGTACTTGGGATTGTAATTGGAGTATCTTCTGTAACAATTTTAATTTCTTTAGGGCAGGGTTTAAAAAATGATGTCTCGGGTCTTGTAAAAGGGTTCGGCTCTAATTTATTGTTTGTAGTCGCTGGCAAAATAGACACAAACAATCCTCAAGGTATGCAGCAAACAAATCCTGCAAATTTTGTGAGTGGGAATGTTTTAACTGTAAGTGATATGGATAAAATAAGTGAAGTAGAAGGAGTTGATAAAATTGCACCAATGTCACTTGTCCCTGGTGAAATATCATATAATGATAAAAAGACTATCCCAATGATAATAGGGACATACCCCGAAATAGGGGAAACATTACAAATTATTAAGGTAGAATCGGGTGCTACTTTTAAATCAAATAAATCAGGTAATGTTGTAATTATAGGGCCAAAAACAAAAAAAGACCTTTTTGAAAATGAAGACCCAGTTAATAAAATTGTAAAAGTTGGGAAAGAAGATTTTAAGGTAATCGGTGTATTTAGTGAAGTTGAAGCATCTAGCGTCTTTGGAGATCAATTTTCAACTCTTGCTGCAATACCATTTGATACGGCCACAAGGATAAACCAAAATAAAGTAAATATTCAACGGATTATGATTAAAGTAACTGACGGGTATAAGGTACTCGATGTAAAAGAGTCCGTAAAAAGCACAATGCTTAAAAATCATGAAAATGAAGAGGATTTCACTGTGCTTACTCAAGATGATATCGTTGGTTTATTGGATGATCTTTTGGGGTTGTTAACCACTCTTGTATCAGCAATTGCATCAATATCCTTGCTTGTTGGTGGGATTGGAATTATGAATATTATGCTTGTTACTGTCACCGAAAGAACAAAGGAAATAGGTCTTCGGAAGGCAGTTGGTGCGACACGTTTTGACATTGCATTACAATTTTTGATAGAAGCCGTAATGGTCACAATGGTTGGTGGTTTGATTGGGCTTGGTATTTCATTTGCAGTTTCAGGAGTTGTAGCTTCGAAAACTGATTTGACCCCCGCCATAACTCCATCTGTAGTTGGTCTTGCAATAGGAATCTCAACCATAATAGGTGTAATTTTTGGCTTATGGCCCGCTCTTCGCGCCGCTAAAAAAGATCCAATCGAAGCACTCCGTTATGAATAAGTAGTATTTATGGAATACTCATATAAAGCTAACTTACATGTTCATAGTAATAATAGTGATGGGATACATTTCCCTAGGTTTATTGTGGCTTATGCTAAACATAAAAATATAAAAGTACTTTCAATCACAGATCATAATGAAATTATTGGGACAATTAAAGCTGAAAAATATGCCGAGAAGGCTGGGATAATCTTTTTCCCCGGAATTGAACTTACATTTACTATTAAAGGGTTACCATATGAACTTCTTGCATACTTTTATGAGATCCAAGAAATAAAAGATTTTTATAAAGAATACAGATATAATAATGGCTTTATACCACATTTCAAAAATGTTTCTGAGGTTATTAAAATAATCAAAAAGTATAAAGGTGCAGTGGTTGCTCCCCACCCATTCGGCCGGAAGGGTATTTTGCGTGGTTTACATAATAAAGAGATTAACATTGATGCAATAGAAGTAATTAATGCATTTACAGGAGAATCTAGAAACATAAAAGCACAAGAACATATTGAAAAAGATAATAAAGTATTAAAATTTGGAGCGTCAGATATGCATTTTTTCCCAGCAGATATGGGTAAAATTTTTACAGAAATTTCTTCAAACAAAACAATTAATAAAAAAGAAATATGGGAAAATATAACGGGTCAAAAAAGAACACTCAAATTTAATCCAACCGGAGAGCCATTTTTGCCTCATAAAATTGCGTTTCAAAAACCTCTATGTATAATTGTTTATATTCTTAACTATCCAAGATTATATTTAAGATATCGAGCAGGCAAGAAGTTAGTAAAAAATTCTTGACTTTTGTCTGATTATTCACTATAATTTCTAGGCGCTTAGCAGAGCACAAAAATATTAAATTCGAGAGTGAGAAAGGCCCAAGACTAGTAAGCCTAGAGGGAACCATCCACTGTCGAAATTTGTTTTGCTAAAAGGAGAAAAATGAAAGCATTACTTGCTAAAAAAGTAGAGATGACACATATATTTGATGAAAAAGGGAATTTAGTTCCTGTTACTTTGCTTTTAGTTGAGGGTAATGTTGTCACACAAATAAAAACAGCCGAAAAAGATGGTTATGAAGCAATCCAGCTTGGTTATGGTAAATCAAAAAAAATATCTAAACCACTTGCAGGGCATTTATTAAAATCAAAAGCCCAAACAAGAAAATTAAAAGAAGTCAAAGCCGAAGATGGGAAAACATACCAAGTAGGCGACAAAATTGAAATTAATATCTTTGAAGAAAATGATTTAGTTGATATTACCGGTGTTTCTAAGGGAAAAGGTTTCGCAGGAACAATTAAAAGACATAATTTTCACAGAGGTCCAAAGACCCATGGTTCACATAATTATAGAGCCCCTGGTTCTATAGGTGCTATGTTCCCACAACATGTTTTAAAAGGACAAAAATTACCAGGCAGAATGGGTGCTATTCAGGTAACAACTAAAAATATAAAAATTGTTAAAATTATGGAAGAAGAAAATCTTATTTTGGTCCAAGGTGCAGTTCCTGGCCCAAAAAAGGGCGTTGTTCTTTTAATTTCAAAAGAGAAAGCAAAAAAGGAATAATATGGCTATTAAAAATAAAGAAAATTTACCAGAATTAGTCGCCAAGGTTACAAGAGTTATTGAAGCGAACAAAAGAAGAGCAACCGCAAGAACAAAAAAACGCGGTGAAGTTTCTGGTGGGGGGCGAAAACCTCATCGTCAAAAGGGAACAGGCCGAGCTAGAGCAGGCTCAACACGTTCACCTCTTTGGAGAGGTGGTGGAGTTACTTTTGGCCCAACTGGCGAACAAAATCCTTCACTTAATTTGAATAAAAAAGAAAGAGAAGCAGTTAAACAAGCTGCTTTAGAGTCAAAAAAATCAAACACAGTAGAATTATCAATTGGTAAGATTTCAAAAACTAAAGAAGCAGCAGACCTTTTGAAAAAAAATAACATTTCTGGAAGAACACTAGTCTTAGTAGATGAAAAATCTGAAAAATCACAGAAAGAATCTGAATCATTAAGAAATTTAAGAAGAGTATTCGGAAATATTAAAAATGTTTTATTGGCAAAAAATGGTGATGTTAGCGGTGTAGATGTTTTGAGAGCAGATAATATAGTTATTTTAAAAATGGAAACTACAAAGGCTAATAAAATCGAACCAAAAACCGCTAGTAAAGCAAAAGTAGGAGAGAAAAAATAATGAAAAGTGTACTTGTAAAAGCTACAATATCAGAAAAATCATTTGCCCTACAAGAAACCGGTAAATATGTTTTTAATGTTGAACCATTTGCGAATAAAAATTTAGTTAAAAAAGAAGTTGAAAAACTTTTTAAAGTAAATGTAATTGCTGTAAATATTGTGTCTATCCCTGGAAAAGTTAAAAGATCAGGAAAAGTTTTTGGGAAAAGAAATGATATTAAAAAAGCTATTGTTACAATCAAAAAAGATCAAAAGATTGAGGAGTTTAAAATATAATGGCTATAAGAAAAGTAAAACCTATTTCAAATGCTACACGTCAACTATCAGTTGATGACTTTTCAGATGTCACCACAAGAAAACCAGAAAAATCTCTTCTTGTCGCCCTAAAAAGAAAAGCTGGACGCAACAATCAAGGGAAAATAACAACAAGACACCGAGGTGGTGGAGTAAAAAGAAAATATCGATTAGTAGACTTTAAAATGCTAGAAGGAGAGTTTGAAGTAAAAACAATCGAATATGATCCAAATAGAACTGCGAGAATAGCACTATGTCAATCCGAAGCCGGCAAAAAAATATATATTCTTGCACCAGTCGGTCTTAAGGTTGGTAAAAAAGTAGTTTTTGGGGCAGATGCTCAAATAAGAGCTGGTCATAGGGCAAAATTACGTAATATACCTGTTGGGACATCTATTTACAATATAGAAATGAATCCTGGTCAAGGTGGTAAAATAGCTCGTTCTGCTGGCGTTGGAGCTCAATTATCAGCAAAAGAAGGTGCATTTGTACAAATAAAATTACCTTCAGGAGAAATTAGAAAAATAAATCAAGAATGTATGGCTTCAATGGGAGCAGTATCAAATCCAGATTATCAAAATATTAATTGGGGTAAGGCAGGACGTACAAGAAAAATGGGTTTCAGACCTACTGTACGTGGTAGTGCAATGAATCCAGTAGATCATCCACATGGTGGTGGTGAAGGGAACCAATCAATTGGTCTTAAACACCCTAAAACACCTTGGGGAGCACCTGCACTTGGTAAAATAACTAGAAAAAAGAACCACCCAACAAATAAATTTATTGTTAGAGGTAGAAAGAAAAAGAATAAGAGATAGGAAATAATTATGTCAAGATCACTTAAAAAAGGCCCATATATTGATGAACGACTTCTTGCAAAGATAGTAGCTTCGGGTAGCGATAAAAAAATCATTAAAACTTGGTCAAGAAAATGTTCGATATCACCTGAAATGGTTGGTTTTACACTTGCAGTTCATAATGGTAAAGAACATATACCAGTATTTATTTCAGAAGATATGGTTGGTCATAAATTAGGCGAATTTTCTCCAACAAGAAAATTCCGTGGTCATGGTGGTAAAATGGCAAAAGAACAGGCTAAAAAGGGTTAATTATGGAAGTAATATCACAAGGTAAATATATTAGAATATCAGCCAAAAAGGCAAGACCAGTTGCAGATCTTATTCGTGGTAAGAATGCAAAGGTTTCTCTTGAGATGCTTAAACTTATGCCTCAAAGAACAGCTGGTGAAATTAAAAAAGTAATAACAGCCGCAATGGCAAATGCAGAAAATAACTTTAACCTTGATAAAAGTGAACTTATTGTTTCAAAAATAACAATTGACGCAGGACCATCTTTAAAAAGATGGAGACCAAGAGCTAAGGGCGCTGCAGGAGCTATTAAAAAAAGAACCTCACATATTACAGTTATTGTATCAGGTGATGTTAAGACGAAAAAAATTACAGATAAAAATGAAAATATAAAAGAAGTTTCTAAGAGTGATGATAGCCATAAATTAGAAATGGAAAAACCAAATTTTAATAAAAAAGAAAAAAATGCTCCAAAAGTTGATGTTAAAAGTAATTTCTTTAGAAGGAAGACAGGATAATTATGGGACACAAAGTAAATCCAATTAGTTTTAGACTACAAGTAAGCAAAGACTGGAGATCAAGATGGTTTTCAAAGGCTGATTACAGTAAATTTTTACATGAAGATATTAAAGTAAGAGAATATATTGTAAAAAATCTTGGTGGACGAGCTGGAATCGCGCGAGTTGATATTGAAAGAAACGCAAATATGGTTACAATAATTATCCACACTTCACGTCCTGGCGTTATTATCGGTAGAGGTGGTGCAGGCGCAATCGAACTTAAGAAAAATTTAACAAAATTAATCACATCAAAAATCAAAGATATAAACATAGAAGAAGTCAGAAACCCAGAATTAAACGCGCAAATTATGGTAGATTCTATTTGCCAGCAACTTGAAAAACGTATTGCCTATAAAAGAGCTGCAAAATCTGTTATTGATAAAATAATCAGAGCTGGAGCAAAAGGTGCAAAAGTTATGATAGGTGGACGTTTGAATGGCGCAGATATTTCAAGAAGTCAATTTTTTGTTGAAGGTAAAATACCACTTGCAACTCTTCGTGCAGATATTGATTATGCAACAGGAAGAGCAGCAACTACATATGGCACCTTGGGCGTAAAAGTTTGGATTTATAAGGGTGAAATTAAAGAAGAAACTAAGGATAATAAAGAAACCTTGGAGATAAGATAATGCTGACACCAAAGAAAACAAAATTTAGAAAATCAATGAAAAATATCCGTAAAGGTAAGGAGACACGGGGTACTCAAATTGATTTTGGTAAATATGCGCTTAAAGCAATGTCTCCTAAATGGATTGATTCAAGACAAATTGAAGCAGCTAGACGTGCGATGACTAGATATATAAAACGTGGTGGAAAAGTTTGGATTAGAATATTCCCACAACAACCAGTTACAAAAAAACCGAACGAAATGACAATGGGTGGCGGTAAGGGTGCTCCAGATCATTTTATTTTTCAAGTTTTACCGGGTAGAATATTATTTGAAATGGATGGTGTAGCAGAAGATGTTGCAAGAGAAGCGTTAAGACTTGCTGCTCACAAACTTCCGTTAAGAACTAAAATTGTTGTGAAAGAAAGTGTAAAAGAGGCCAAAGATGAAGATTAAAGAAATAATAGAAAAAAAAGATAAAGATTTAATTTCTGATTTAACTAAATTTAAAGCGGAATTGACTAAAATTAAATTCGAAGTTGCATCAAAAGAAACCAATAAACATACCGATATTGCTAAAATAAAAAAGGATATTGCCAGAATTAATACTATAATGCGAGAAAGAGCAATTCAAAGAGAAGAGGAAAAAAATGAAAAGAACACTTAGAGGAAAAGTTACTTCTGATAAAATGGAAAAAACTATTGTTGTTTCTATTGATTCAAAAAAGACTCATCCAATATACAGAAAAAAATATACAGTAACAAAAAAATTTATGGCGCAGAATGATATTTCTGCAAAAGTAGGTGATTTTGTTGTAATTGAAGAAACAAAACCACTTTCAAAAAGAAAAAATTGGAACGCCGTAAAAGTAATATCAGAAAAAGAGCTTGAGGTAGAATAATGATCCAAACCCAAACAATGTTAAAAATAGCAGATAATACTGGTGCAAAAACAATAATGTGTATTAAGGTTCTTGGTGGAAGCCGAAGAAGATATGCATCACTTGGTGATATTATTACTGCATCTGTAAAAACTGCCACACCAAACGGTACTGTAAAAAAGAAAGAAATCGTACAGGCAGTTGTGGTTAGAATAAGAAAAGAATTTAAAAGAAAAGATGGTTCAACTCTTAAATTTGATGAAAATGCAGCAGTTATTATAAGTAAAGATAAACTTCCAAGAGGAACTCGTATTTTTGGACCAGTCGCTCGTGAACTACGAGAAAAGGGTTTCATGAAGATAATTTCACTAGCACCGGAGGTAGTATAATGACAATTAAAATCAAAAAAGGCGACAAAATAATGGTTATAGCCGGAAAAGATAAGGGCAAAACCGGTATGGTTGAGCGAGTATTTTCTAAAACTGGAAAGATGATTATTAAGGGTATAAATATTGCTAAAAAGCACGTTAAAGTATCTAAAAATAATCATGCCGGGGGTATTGTAGAAATTAATATGCCTATGTCGGTTGGGAAAACAGCACTAGTTTGTCCTTCATGTGGTAAGCCAACTAGAGTAGGATGGCAAATAAACGGTAAAGAAAAAAACCGAGTTTGTAAAAAATGTGGTAAAGCTATTTTAAAAATCAAGAAAGAGGATAAATAATGGCTAGATTAAAAGATTTATATCTTAATAAAATAAAAGATGAAGTTGCTAAAACACTTGATATAAAAAATGCAATGGCTATACCAAAAATTTCAAAGATTGTTGTTAACTCTGGAGTTGGTAGAGCCGCTCTTGATAGTAAAAAAATTGAAGAGGTAGAAGAAGCATTAGTTGTAATTACTGGTCAAAAAGCAGTACGTACAATAGCTAAAAAATCAATTGCCGGTTTTAAATTGAGAGAAGGTATGCCAATTGGTGTGATGGTTACTTTGCGTGGGGATAGAATGTATGAATTTCTTGATAAGTTAATAAATATTGCATTACCTCGTGTTAGAGATTTCCGTGGAATAAATGAAAATGCTTTTGATGGTCATGGTGGTTATTCACTTGGGATAAAAGAGCACAACGTTTTCCCTGAATTAATAAGTAAAGATGTCCCAGCAGTTTCATTACAGGTAAATATTCAAACAACAGCAAAAGATAATAACGGAGCAAGGGTGCTTTTAAGTGCCTTTGGGTTTCCTTTTAAAAAATAATTAGGGAGTATATATGGCAAGAAAAGCATTAGTATTAAAAGCAAATAAAAAACCAAAATTTTCATCTAGAATCCAAACTAGGTGTGAAATTTGCGGTAGACCAAAAGGATACTTAAGAAAGTTTAAAATGTGTCGTATTTGTTTTAGAGAATATGCATCAAAGGGTGAAATCCCTGGAGTAACAAAATCAAGCTGGTAAAATAATTATTTAAAGAATGAAAATTATAGGAATCCGATAAATATAAAGGAGTAAGATGAGTATTGTAGATCCAATTTCAGACATGTTAACAAGAATAAGAAACGCTTACGCCGTAGGCAAAGAATCTGTTTCTTTCCCCGCTTCAAAATTGAAAGAAGCTGTTCTTGGTATTTTAAAAGATAATGAATATGTTTCAGAATATAAAACAGAAGGACAGCTGACAAATGTTACTCTTAAGTATAATAAAACATTACCGGCAATAGAAAAGGTTGAAAGAATTTCACGACCAGGTAGAAGGGTGTACGCTAAAAAAGATGAAATCCCGGTAGTTTTGTCGGGTAGAGGTATTGCAATTATTTCAACATCAAAAGGTATGATGACAGGCGAACAAGCAAAAACAGACAATCTAGGTGGGGAAATAATTTGTAGAGTTTATTAATTATAAAGATAAAATATTATTTAGGAAAATTAAGGAAATAAAATGTCACGAATAGGAAAATTACCAATAGAAATACCACAAGGAGTCAATATATCAATTGATAACCGTTTGGTTACCGTGAATGGTCCTAAAGGAGAGCTTACATATAAACTATTACCAAGTTTAGAAGTTTTAATAAATGATCAAAACGTTACAGTATCTCTAGTAAAAGAGAACAAAAATACAGTAAGCCTTTTTGGCCTAACAAGAACTCTTATCGCAAATATGATTATTGGTGTATCTGAAGGGTTTGAAAAACAGCTTGAATTCCATGGAGTGGGGTATAGAGCAGCAATTGAAGGAGATGAGCTCGTCCTTAATATGGGTTATTCACATCCGATTAAATATAAACCAAAAGCTGGCATTGATTTAAAAGTAGAAAAAAATATTATTACTGTTACTGGTATTTCAAAACAGTTGGTAGGTCAAACAGCAGCAGAAATTAGAGAATTTAAAAAACCTGAACCATATAAGGGTAAAGGGATTAAATATGTTGGAGAAAAAATTAGACGAAAGGCTGGTAAAGCAGCAGCGAAAGCAGGAGCATAGAAATTATTATGAATAAAAAAATGTTAACTAGAAAAATTAGAAAAAAAAGAGTTAGAGCTAAAGTTTTTGGAACAAAAACAATTCCAAGAATTTCAGTTTCTGCAACATTAAAACATACAACCGTTCAATTAATAGATGACGAAAACGGTGTTACTCTTTGTGCGTCAACTGATTTAAAAATTAAAGAAAAAATGACAAAAATCGAAAAAGCTGAAAAAATTGGAACAGAAATTGCAGAAAAAGCAAAAACATTAAAAATTAACAAAGCAGTATTTGATCGTGGTTACAAATTGTATCACGGTAGGGTAAAAGCTTTAGCAGAAGCGGCACGAAAAGCCGGACTTACATTTTAAGGAGCTATATGGTAGATAATTTAGTTTTAGAAGAAGAAAAACAGGAAATGGAAGAAAGAGTAGTCCAAATCGACAGAGTTACTCGTGTAGTTAAGGGTGGACGAAGACTTAGATTTAGAGCCACTGTTGTTGTGGGTGATAAAAATGGAAAAGTAGGGGTTGGAATAGAAAAAGGGGCAGAAGTCGTTCTTGCTATAGAAAAAGCGACTGTCAAAGCAAAAAAAAGCATGGAAGAGATTTCACTTTTTGGGACTACAATCCCACATGAAGTAACTGCGAGATTCGCTGGTGCTCAAGTTTTCCTTAAACCAGCTCGTAAGGGTACAGGAGTTATCGCTGGTGGAGCTGTTCGTGCAGTATTAGAAGTTGCTGGGGTTAAGGACGTTTTATCAAAAATACAAGGGTCCTCTTCTAAAATAAATAATGTATATGCTTCTTTAAAAGCTTTAAAAATGCTTGTACTTGTAAATAAACCAGAGGCTGTTGAAAAGGATAAAACTGATAGTAAAAATAAAAAAACTACTCCAAAGAAAAAAGGAGATAAATAATGAATCTTTCAAAATTATCTAAAACACCCGGAAAAAATAAAAAAAGAGTTGGTCGAGGTATTTCAGCAGGTCAAGGCAAAACTTCTGGGAGAGGGACAAAAGGTCAAAAATCAAGAACAGGTAAAAAACTAAGACCTGGTTTTGAGGGTGGCCAAATGCCACTAGCTCAAAGAATCCCTAAAAAAAGAGGTTTTAATGCTAGAAAAACCAAACCACAAACCGTGACTTTCACTATGTTGGAAAATCTAAAAGATGGTGATAAGGTTACATTAGAACTTTTAATAAAAAATAGTATAATCAAAAAATCAGTTAAAAAAGTTAAAATAGTTTTTTCTGGTAAATTAACAAAAAAATTAGTAGTAAGCGTTCCAGTAACCAAAACAGCTGGCGAAGAAATAATAAAAGTTGGTGGTAAAATAGAACTCTAAATCGCGTAAATAATTAACAGAAAAAGGGGCGGTTGATGCACAAAATTAAGCAAATATTTACAAGCAAAGATTTATTAAAAAAGATACTTTATGTTGTTTTTATTTTGTTAATTTTTCGTGTGGCGTCTCATATCCCGATACCTGGTCCGGATGTAGTGAAAATAAGAGAATTTCTTTCAGAAGCATTTTCTTCTAATTCTGTCTTATCATTTCTTGATATTTTTTCAGGAGGAGGGATTAGTCGATTTTCTATTGTAATGTTAGGTGTTGGTCCATATATTACTGCATCTATTATGATTCAGCTTTTAACTATGATATCACCAAAACTTGAATCAATTAGTAAAGATGGCGAACAGGGTCAGATGAAATTAAACCAATACTCAAGAGTTTTAGCTCTTCCATTAGCATTTATAGAAGGTTATGGTGCGATTAGACTTTTACAATATTCTACTTCTCAAATTGGTGGAGATCTTCTTGGTACTCCGTCAATTGCACAATGGGCATTTATGCTTCTTGCAATGACTGGTGGAACAATGTTTTTAATGTGGCTAGGGGAATTGATAACAGAAAAAGGGCTTGGTAATGGAATTTCATTAATAATATTTGCAGGTATTGTTGCGAGACTTCCTCAATTTTTAGGAGAAGCTATCCAAAAAATATTTGTTCCGGAATTTGATAGCACACAATTAATAAAATATTTAGCTATTTTAGTGGCTGCTCTTCTTGTAACTGTAGCAATTGTTATTGTTACTGAAGGTCAAAGAAAAATCCCAATATCTTATGCCAAAAAAATGAGAGGGGCTAAGCTATATGGAAGCATAGATAGTTTTTTACCTATTAAATTAAATATGTCAGGAGTTATACCTATTATTTTCGCCGGAGCGTTTTTAAACTTACCTGTAATGATAGGATTTCTCTCTTCTGCTAAAACACAGTGGATAGCTAAATCGGCAGAGTGGGTTAAAACAACTTTTGCACCACAAACAATCTCTTATGCTGTTGCATATGGTTTACTTGTATTTGTATTTACTTTCTTCTCTACATATTTATACTTTAAACCAAAAGATGTATCTGAAAATATTCAAAAACAAGGCGGTTTTATACCAGGGATAAGACCAGGGACTCAAACGGAAAAATATCTTTCATGGTTAATTAATAGAACAACACTATGGGGAGCAATATTTTTGGCTTTTATTGCTGCATTACCATTTATTATTGATAAGTTTGCGAATACAGGTAATCTTGTTATTGGTGGGACAGGTCTTTTAATTGTTGTTGGGGTCGCAATAGAGGTTAAAGGTCAAGTAGAAGCACAGATAATTACACGTTCATATGAATCAATTTAAAACTGTTGCAAAAAATATAATTTTTTGTTATAGTAGATAGGCACAAAAAAGATACCTTGATGAATGATAATACAAAGGAAGTAATTGAAGTAATAGGGACCGTCCTTGAACCTCTCCCAAACGCAATGTTTAGGGTAGAACTCGAGAACGGCCATGTTATTTTGGGTCATATTTCTGGGAAAATGAGAATGCATTATATAAAAATACTGCCCGGAGATAGAGTTAGAATTGAAATGACTCCATATGATCTTACAAAAGGTAGAATCACTTACAGATTGCGTGATGACGAATAATATTTAGTTAATTAGAGAAATTATTATGAAAGTTAAACCATCAGTAAAAAAAAGATGTGATAAATGTAAAGTTATAAAACGCGAAGGAGTTATCCGCGTTATTTGTGAAAATCCTCGTCATAAGCAAAGACAGGGATAGGAAATAATAAATTATGGCAAGAATTCAAGGAGTAAATTTACCACTAGCTAAAAGGGTCGAAATCGGCCTAACTTATATTTATGGAATTGGTTTAACCACATCAAAAAAATTATTAACAGAAACTGGTGTAAATCCTGATACAAGAGTTAAAGAATTAACTGAAGCAGAAGTTAATAAATTAAGAGAAGCCATAGAGGGTAAGATTATGGTAGAAGGTGATTTAAGGCGCGACACAGCTTCTAATATACGTCGCTTGAAAGAGATTGGTTCATACCGAGGGAGTAGACATACAGCAAATTTACCAGTTAGAGGGCAAAGAACAAAAACAAACGCAAGAGGTAAAAGAGGTAGAAAAGTTACTATGGGATCAGGTCGTAAGAAATCATCTGAAAAAACATAAAATAAATTTATAAAAGTTAACTAAAGATAAGGCAAAAATGGCAAAAGTAGTAAAAAAGAAAAAAGTAAAAAAGATAGTTAAAGAAGGTAATATTTATATAAAATCTACCTTCAATAATACTATTATTTCTATTACTGACGTTTCTGGTAACGCGCTAGTTACAGTTACTACTGGTATGGCGGGGTTTAAAGGTTCAAGAAAATCAACACCGTATGCAGCACAGATGGCAGCAGCAGCTGCATGTGAAAAAGCAAAAGCATTTGGCTTCGAGAAAGCTGATGTATTTGTAAAAGGGATCGGTTCTGGTAGAGAATCAGCAGTTCGTGCACTATCTTCAAATGGCATTTATATAAATACCATTAAAGATGTGACCCCTGTTCCACATAATGGTTGCCGACCTCCAAAGGCTAGAAGAGTTTAAATAATATATTATCAATTTTTTAAGGAAATAAATGGCTACAATTAATCCAAAATGTAAACAATGCAGAAGAGAGGGCACAAAGCTCTTTTTAAAGGGTGATAAATGTTTTACAAAATGTGTATTTGTAAAAAGAGGATATGTCCCAGGCCAACATGGTCTATCAAGAAGAAGAAAACCATCTCAATTTGGAATAATGTTACGTGAAAAACAAAAAGTAAAAAGAATTTATGGGATGCAAGAAAAGCAATTTGCAGGCTATTTTAAAAAAGCATCTGCAAAAACTGGGGTAACCGGGGAACTTTTATTACAACTCTTAGAATCAAGACTTGATAATATTGTTTATAGAATGGGATTTGCAAGTTCAAGACATCAGGCAAGACAATTAGTTGCACATGGTCTTTTTTCTGTTAATGGCAGAAGAACAACAATACCTTCAAGAATTATTAAGCCAGGTCAAGAAATCGCAGTTATAGATACTAAGAAAAATCTTACTTATTTTGAAAATATTAAAATTACAAAAGTAAGAGAAGAATTTTCATGGTTAACAGTTGATCTAAAGAGCCTTAAGGGTAAATATGTAACAATGCCAATAAGAGAGCAATTAGATCAGGAAATCAACGAACAATTAATAGTCGAATTTTATTCTAAATAATAAAAAGCCCGATTTAATCGGGGTCCCGAATTAATTTCGGGAGAAGGAGCAAAAGTGTTACACGACATTCATCTTCCAGAGTTTAAAACAATCACCGAAGAAAAAAACCGAGCTACTTTTGCCATAGAACCACTTTTCCCTGGTTATGGCATGACTCTTGGTAATTCTCTTCGACGAGTTATTTTATCATCACTTCCAGGGGCAGCTGTCACTGCAGTGAAAATTGATGGAGTTTCTCATGAATTTTCTACAATACCAAATGTCAAAGAAGACGTTATTGAAATTATTCTTAATTTAAAACAACTAAGAGTCAAACTTCATAGTGAAGAAGAATATGTGACCCTAACTTCAAGTGGAGCGGGTGAAGTTACTGCAAAAGATATAAAAGCAAACTCAAACGTTGAAATTGGTAATCCTGAATTACATATTGCTACACTAGACAATAAGCAAGCAAAAATTGAAATGGAAATCAAACTTGAACAAGGTAGAGGGTTTGTACCAATAGAGAAAAGAGAAGATGAAAAATTAGGCGTGGGCATGATTGCAGTTGATGCTCTTTATGCTCCAATCAAAAAAGTTCGATATAATGTTGAGAAAACTCGTGTAGGACAAATGACTGATCTTGATAAATTAATCATTGAAGTAGAAACCGATGGAACAATAACTCCAAAAGAAGCAATTGAGCAATCATCCGAAATACTTGTAGAACATTTCCTTGTTATTACAGGCAAGGATTCTATTTGTAAAAGAGAAAAAGAAGTTGAAATAAGTGAAATTGATAACACTGCTTCAAAAATATTAATTGAAGAAATTAACCTTTCACCAAGAACAACTAACGCTCTACTAAATAATGAGCTAAAAACCATTGATGATGTACTTCATCTTAAGGATAGTGATCTAAAACAATTAAAAGGTTTTGGGGCCAAAGCATATGATGAAATCAAAGATAAAGTAGCAGAACTTGGTTATGAACTTGCTAAAGAGGACATAGGAGAAGAATAATGCATCGTCACCAATATAAAGGCAGAAAATTAGGGAGAGAAGCTGGGCCAAGAAAGGCTTTGCTTAAGAATTTAATTTCTCAAATTATATTACATGAAAAGGTGACTACAACCTTAGAAAAAGCTAAAGAATCACGTCCAATTCTTGAAAAACTTATTACAAAAGCTATCCGAGGGACACTCTCAGACAGAAGAAATGTTGAAAAATTTCTTTCATTCAATAATAAAGCTGCTGAAAAACTTTTTCTAGAAATCGGTGCTCTTTATAAAGATAGAAAAGGCGGTTATACAAGAATAATAAAGCTTCCAAATCGCGCTGGAGATAATGCAAAAATGGCAGTTATTTCTCTTTTAGATACTGAAAAGCTTACAAAAAAAGCTGTTCTTGAGGGGAAAAATAAAATTAAAAAAGACAAAGTAAAATCTACAAATAAAATTACTGAAAAGGTTAAGACAGATAAAAAAACAGTAAAAAAGGTAGATACAAAAAAAATCAAACCCGCAACGAAAGGGGATAAATAATGACAACTAAAGTATATCAAACCCGTGATGCAGACAGAAAATGGTATGTGTTAGACGCCAAAGGTATTATACTTGGTCGTTTTTCTACTGTAGTTGCTGATTTATTACGAGGTAAAGGGAAGGCTACTTATTCACCAAATTTTGATGGGGGAGATAATGTAGTAGTTTTAAACGCAGCTAAAATTAAATTATCAAATGATAACAAGTTAGAAGACAAAAAATATTATCGACATTCTGGATATCCAGGAGGGATAAGAGAAGAAACATTTGCGGAAGCTATGGAAAAACATCCTGAAAAAGTGATAAAGCATGCTGTTCGAGGAATGTTACAAAATAATAAACTGGGCACAAACCAACTAAAGAGACTTAAAGTTTATGCGAATGCAGAACATGCTCATACTCAAGAGTTAATAAACATAGATTTGAAGGAGATTAAATAATGGCTGACAAATATTATGCAACAGTGGGTCGTAGAAAAGAAGCAACTGCTAGAGTTAAAATAGAATCTGGTAAGGGCGAAGTCCAAATCAATGGGAAAACAGGGCTTGAATATTTAGGTAGCCAACCATTATTTGAAAAGGTTATTGCACCACTTAAAGCATTATCTCAAGAAGGGAAATATAATCTTACTGTTAAGGTTGTTGGTGGGGGTAAAAATGGTCAAGCTGAAGCAATCAGACATGGTGTGGCAAGAGCACTAGTTAAAGAAGATGAAACTGTAAAATCAACTCTAAGAAAATTAGGGTATATCACAAGAGATCCTCGGGCTAAAGAAAGAAAGAAACCAGGATTAAAAGGGGCTCGAAAAAAACCTCAATTTTCAAAACGTTAATACTAAAACCCGCCAGAAGGCGGGTTTTTTGGAAAATCAAATTTTTATGTTTTATATTTGTATACATTTCTGTTAAAATTAGATTATTACGGAGGGTAATTGAAAGAACAACATCCATTAAGAAATTTATTTTTTATCCTAATAGGTTTAACTATTTTCGGTATTTTCGGTTTTTATCTTTTGGGTGAAGATCTTTGGCATTCTTTTTATACTACAGTTATTATTCTACTCAGTCATTTCAAACATGGTGTAGATGAACCAGTTATTGAACAAATGCTAACAATCATTCTAATAATAGGTAGTTATTTAATTTTAGCGTATATTATTAAAGGTTCAGCAGAATTTCTATTTGGAGGAGAATATAAAGAAAGGAGGAGAATAAAAAAAATGAATAAAAAGATATCAGAACTTGAAGGACACTATATTGTTGCTGGATTCGGGAGAGTTGGGAAACAGGTTGCTCAAGAACTAGCCGATGAGGGGGTAGATTTTGTGATTGTTGATAGAAGCCCACTTGAAATAAAAGATGCCGAAAAAAATAATTATTTGTTTATCGAGGGTGATCCAATAAAAGAAGATGTTCTTGTTAAGGCTGGGATTAAAAAAGCAAAATCACTTCTTGCTGCACTTGGTGATGATACTGATAATTTATTTCTTACACTTACTGCAAAATCATTAAATCCAAACCTGTATATTGTTTCTCGTGCATCTGAACAAGAAAATGTTTCAAAACTTGAAAAAGCTGGTGCAGACAAAGTATCACTACCTTACCAGATAGGTGGTTTTCATATGGCTGCAATTGCGCTTAGACCTGCAGTAGTTGATTTTCTGGATGTGATTATCGATGGTAAACATACTGAACTTCAGGTTGAAGAAATACTAATAGAAAGAGGTTCACCATTGATTGGACAAAAAATATCAGCAGCAATTAGCCGAGAAAAAACAGGTACAAGTGTACTCGCAATTAATAAGAAAGATGGTAAATCAAGTATAAACCCACCTGGAGATGAAATTATTGAAAGAGATGATCAATTAATTTTAATGGGCACTAAAGAAAATTTAGTATCTATCCTCAAAGAATTATCCTAAATAATGATATAATAATCAGGTGTTAGATAAAATAAAAGTCTTATTTGAAGACAATAATATAATTGCAGTTGATAAACCTGCAGGGATGTTGTCATATCCATTACCCTCAAGTAAAGAAAGAACGATAGGGGATATTGTTAATGCTAAACCCGCTCATCGCCTAGATAGAGATACTTCTGGTGTTCTACTTATGGCAAGAAACGACAAAACCTTATTAGCTTTACAAAAAATATTTAAGGAGAGAAAGATAGAAAAAAAATATTTTACCCTTGTTTGGGGGGAGGTAAGGCCTAGTAAGGGAGAAATCAATATACCACTAGGCAGAGGATCAAAAGATAGATTAAGGGTGGTCCCTGATGGTTTAGGGAGGGAATCTAGAACCATATATAAAGTAAAAAAATATTATCCTAAGGAAAACGTATCTCTTTGTGAAATAGATCTAATGACGGGGAGGACACACCAAATAAGAGTTCATTTTAATGCGATTGGTCATTCTGTAGTGGGAGATAATAAATATTCAAAATTTAAATCACAAATATCTCGCCAATTTTTACATTCATACCAATTAACCTTTAAACACCCACTAACAAATGAAATAATTGTCGTAAAATCACCACTACCAAAAGATCTTGAAGTTTTTTTAAAAAAACTTACTTAAACTATTTATATTAAAAACATACACCATATAGCTGTTTTGCGATATAATAACGGAGTTATGGGTAAGCTTTTTTCAGATATTGTTGGTCAAAGTACTGCGGTAAAGATACTTACTGCTCAATTTGAGAGTGATAAAATTTCTCATGCATATATTTTTATTGGTGATGAAGGTGTAGGCAAAGATTATTTAGCTAAAAAATTTTCTAAGTATCTTTTGTGCCCCAATTCTAAAGAAGATGATTGCACAAATTGTGTTAATTTTGAAAAAGGGGTTCACCCAGATTATATATATATTGATGGCAGAGATGGTATAAAAATTGAACAAGTTAAGGCCGTTATTGAAAGAATAAATCTTACCCCCAGTATAGGTAAGAGAAAGATATTATTTATTTCTAGAGCTGAAAACCTTGGTATTGAAGCAGCTAATTCATTACTTAAAACTCTTGAGGAACCTCCGCTTGATAGTGTCATTATCTTAACTACGATATCAGAAAAATCATTACCTCAAACAATAATATCCCGAGCGCAAAAGATTAAATTAAATTCTTTAAAAAAAGAAGATATAAAAAAAATACTAAAAAAGAAGTTTAGTGATGAAGAAATAAATAAAGTAATAAATTATTCAGAGGGGAATATTGAAAAAATATTAAAACTATTAGAAGACCCTAATAATTTAAAAGAAAAAAAAGAGAAATTTGAAGATATTGAGATTATCTTTAATTCACAATCAACCATCGAAAAATTTAAGGTGATCGAAAAATATGATAAAAATAAAAACCTAAAAGAGTTTTTTGACTTATTTTGTTACTCAATTTATGAATTATTATCATTTTATATAAAAGGTGAAGAAGTAAAAACAGTAACAGTTGCAAAAAAATATGATATATATGAATTAACAAGAATTGCGCTTAAAACTCTTAAAATATACTCAAATTTAGAGTATAATGTGAATCTGAAGATCGCCATGGAAGAGATAATTATAGAAAACAACATAAGGCTTTCCTAAAATTATGCGAATAACGGAGATTATTTAATGCCAAAAGTTATCGGAATAAAATTTCCTCATACACTAAAAATATATGACTTTTTACCTGGAGATAAAAAGATATCTTTAAGAGATTTTGTGATTGTCGAAACTACACAAGGTACAGAAATTGGTCAGGTAGTATATAAAGATCGAGAAATAAAAGAAAAGGATGTTGACTCTAGTTTAAAAGAAATTGTAGGCATTGCGAAACCCGAGGATATAAAAAAAAGTGAAAAACTTGCAGAAGATGCAAAAGAACTCATGCCAATTTTTTTAGATAAAATTGAAAAACATAACCTTGTAATGAACCCTGTAGGGGTTGGCTATTCATTAGATGAAACCAAGGCAATTTTTTATTTTACTTCTGAAGGGAGAATTGATTTTAGGGAGCTTGCTAAAGATTTATCAAGAACTATTCAAAAACAAGCTGTATTAAGGCAAATTGGGCCAAGAGATGAAGCAAAATTAATTGGAGGCTATGGCCGCTGTGGTAGACAGATATGCTGTGGCTCATTTTTAACGGGTGTTGAAGGTGTAACAATGGAGACAGTTGAATCTCAATACGGTGGACCAAAAAATGCCAATAAGATATCCGGGATATGCGGTCGACTTATGTGTTGCATAAATTATGAAGAACAGGGGCCAAAATTTCAAAAAATATTTAAAAAAAAGGATAAGATTTAATTATGACAGAAGCAATACTTATTATTTTTGCCGCAATTTTAATTTATTATGTTGTAACAAAAGTTGCAACGCCTGGCTTAATTTTTAAACTTAAAAAAGATGAAGTAATACCCCAAAAAGAGGTAAATAAACCAGGAGTTCAATTAGAAGAGAATAGGCCAGAAAATGAATTAATTGATGAGGGTCAAATACTTTTTAACAAAGGGGAAATTGACGGAGCTGAAAAAAAGTTTCTATCAGCAATTAAGATTGATCCAATGGCAGCTACAGCTTACCATTTTTTAGGGATGATATATTTAAGACAAAAAATGTATAAAGGCGCAATTGCAGCCTTGGAAAAAGGTTGTAAAATTGATCCACTTAATGACACTGCATTTAATAATTTAGGGCTTGCATATTACAACACAGAAAATTTCGAAAAAGCAATTGAGAATTTTGAAAAATCTATTTCCTTAAACGATAAAATTGCTCATCGATATTTGAATATAGCACTTGCTTATCAAGAAACAAAAAAACTTGATAGGGCAGCAATTGCCTTAGAACAAGCTGTTAAAATTCATGCTAACACCGAAAACTTAACATTACTTTCCAGAAATTATATTAAAATGTCTAACAAAAAATTAGCACTTGGTTCAATAGAAAGACTTTTAGAAATTGACCCTCATAACCCTTGGGCCAAGAGACAAGAAGCTATCCTAAAAGATTGATTTAGAACTACTGGGATGCTATAATATCAACGCGCCAAACGGCGAGATTTTTAAATTATGCCACCTTAGCTCAGTGGTAGAGCAACTGTTTTGTAAACAGTCGGTCGTCGGTTCGAGTCCGACAGGTGGCTCCATCGTCAGAATAAACTAAAAACCTTCAAAATTAAAATTTTTACGGTTTATCGTTATTCTTCCTTTGCAGTAAAAATCGACAGATTTTCACTGTTTATCAAAAAATTGATGGTATTTTGAAAGGGTAGGGATTGCGAACGAATGAAGATATGATATTTTCATGCTATAATCCTAAAATAGTTTCTAATACGGCGAGATACCGAAGTGGTCAAACGGGGCAGACTGTACATCTGCTGGCTTACGCCTTCGGGGGTTCGACTCCCTCTCTCGCCACCATAACTATGAAAAAATGGCGTCGAACGGGCGCGAGAAAGAAAGCGAATACTTAGAGCTTTCCTGAGTGTAGCGCTCCGGACCGCAAGTCGGAGCGAGCGGCGACTCTCTCCTCACCATCTTGCCCATGTAGCTCAGGGGTAGAGCAACTCCATGGTAAGGAGTAGGTCGGCGGTTCAATTCCGCCCATGGGCTCCATCGAAAGAATTTACTTACAGGTTGCGCATCAAAGATGCTTCACCTTATCGTAATTCTTCCTCTTTAACCAAAATCAACAGATTTTGATTAATAAATTAAAAAAATAAGAAAGGATAAAAATGGCAAAAAAAGATAACAGATTACAAATTTGGCTTAAATGTTCAGAATGTAATAATAGAAACTATGTTACTAAAAAGAACGTTAAAAATACAACTGAAAAACTTGAAATGAAGAAATTTTGTAACACTTGTAAAAAATCCACTATTCATAAAGAGATGAAAATTAACAGCGGTAAAGTTAATAAATAGTTTGCTTATCACAAGAATCTGTCGATTTTTGTGACATAGGGGCGTAGTTAAATGGTATAACGAAGGTCTCCAAAACCTTTATTGAGGGTTCGATCCCTTCCGCCCCTGCCAAATTAAAAAGGTGTATCATTATTGATCATCTTTTTTTATAATATATATATGAAACAAAAATCAATTATTATCGCATCGGGGCCGGTTATCATTGAAAATAACAAGGTTCTTTTAAATAAACATGGGGACGATGATTTTTGGAAATTTGTTGGGGGGAGAGCTGAAACTTTTGATGTTTCACTAGAAGATATTGCAAAAAGGGAAGTTATGGAAGAAATGGGACTCGAGGTTAATTTAATCCGTCCCTTAAAACCAATGATGATAAATATGCCAGAAAAGGTTGTTATTTTAATACATTATCTAGCTGAAAGAAAAGGGGAGATAAAACCGGGAGAAGATATTTTAAAATGGGATTGGTTTGGTATAAATAATCTTCCTGATGATTGCGCACCAAATATCAAGCCAGTAATTGATGAGTATTTGAACAGTTCTAAATAATTTATCACATTATGTATCTTGACAGGGAGGTAATAATTTGATATCATTTGTTTAGGAAGCCGAAAGGCTTTTTTAAAATACAAAAGAGGCAAAATGAAAAAATTCTTTAAATTTTTAATAGAATCTAAGGATGAATTAAAAAAAGTAGTATGGCCCAACCGAAAAGAAACCACAGAAATGACATTGGCTGTAATTATTATCGTTCTTTTTATTGGTCTTTATCTTGGCGGGGCAGACTATTTACTGACTAAAGCACTTACATTTTTACTTAAAAAATAATAATTTATTTCACTAAAGGGAGTTAATATAAAATGGCAAAACAACAATCACAAGGTCGTCACTGGTATGTAGTTCAAACTTATTCAGGCTATGAAGAGAAAGTAGCTGAAAATCTTAAAGAAAGAATTAAAAATCTCGGGCTAGAGGGCTATGTTTTTGATGTTATTGCCCCAAAAGAAAAAACAATTGAGATCAGAAACGGTAAGCGTCGAACTATAGAAAAGAAAATTTTCCCAGGATATATTATGGTTGATATGATTGTAACTGATGAATCTTGGTATGTTGTAAGAAACACCCCTCAAGTTACTGGTTTTATTGGTGCTGGTGTTGTCCCTGTCCCTGTTGCAGAACCAGAAATGAAGGAAATCCAAAGAAGAATGGGAGTTGATGAGCCTAAATATCAAATAGATCTTAAAAATGGTGACCTGGTTGCAATAACCGATGGTCCATTCAAAGGGTTTGATGGTTCTGTTGATGAAGTAGATGAAGCAAAAGGCAAATTAAAAGTGATGGTATCGATGTTTGGTCGAGAAACATCTGTAGAATTAGATTCATTACAAGTAAAGAAAGTTTAAATTTAGTGGGACCCGCCAAATGCGGGGCTTGAACCACAAGGAGATAAAATGGCAAAAAAAGTTAAGATAAAAATTAAATTACAAGTTCCAGGGGGCCAAGCAAATCCAGCTCCACCAGTTGGAACTGCGCTCGGGCCACACGGTCTTGATATAATGCAGTTTTGTACTCAATTTAATGAAAGAACAAAAGATAAAATGGGTATTATTTTACCTGCATTAATAACTGTTTATGAAGACAGATCTTTCGATTTTATAGTAAAACAACCACCTGCATCAGAACTTATTAAAAGAACAATTAATCTTCAAAAGGGTTCAAGTTCTTCGAAAAAAGAAAAGGTTGGAAAATTAACTGGTGCTCAGCTTGAAGAGATTGCTAAACAAAAAATGCCTGATCTTAATGCAAATGATATTGAAGAAGCAAAAAAGATTATTGCTGGAACTGCCCGTTCAATGGGTATTGAAATAGAAAAATAATTAACTTAAGTGGGAGCCAATTGGCGTTTTTACCACGAAAGGAAAGATATGCCTAAAAAAATAGACAAAACCGAAAAAAAAGAAACTGAAGAAATTAAAAAAGATGTTAAAAAAGACAAATCAGTTGAATTAGATGCTAAAGACACTAATTTAGAAGAAATATCCGAAACAGAAGATACTACAGAAGAGATAAAAGAAGTTAAAGAACACAAATCTGTTAAACCAAACGTTAAGAAGAACGTTCATGGTAAAAAATATCAAAAAGTTGCAAATATCATAGAGAAGGGTAAAGATTATGATATTGATGAAGCTATTACTCTTTTAAAAAAGACTGCAACTACAAAATTTGATAGTTCAATTGAAATTCATATGAACCTTAATGTAGATCTAACAAATCCCGAACAGCAAGTTAGGGGATCTGTTTCTATGCCACAAGGGTTGGGAAAATCTAAGAAAATATGTGCTATTGTTGGTGCAGATAAAGAAAAAGAAGCTAAAGATGCTGGAGCTGAAAATATTGGTGGCCAAGACTTAATTGAAAAAATTGAAAAGGGTTGGATGGATTTTGATGTTGTTGTTGCAACGCCAGATATGATGCCTCATATTGGTAAAATTGGTAAAATCTTAGGTACAAAAGGCTTAATGCCTAATCCTAAAACAGGAACAGTAACACCAGAAGTTGGCAAAATTATACTTGAAATTAAAAAAGGTAAAGCAGATTTTAGAGTTGATAGTAGCGGCACAATCCATGCAGCTGTTGGCAAAGTTTCTTTTGATGATGCAAAAATAAAAGAAAATGTAGAAGCGTTTATATCTACTATTCATAATTCAAAACCTACTAGTGTTAGAGGTACGTTTGTTAAATCAATATTTTTAACAACTACTATGGGACCGAGCGTTAAGCTTTCGGACAAATAATCAATTGATTGTGGGGAATATATTTTTTCACAGTTGTGGATAAATGAACAAATAATGTAATCAAAATATAACTATTATACTAAAAAGTGGCTCTATAGAGCCACTTTTTAGTATGTATTAATATCTATTAAAATTGGAATAAAACTATTGCATTAGTATACTAAAAATATGTATAATGGAGAAAAGTGGAATGAAGTGGGGGAAAGTGGAGAATAAAAAATGTTTATAGGTGAATACAATCATTCAATAGATGAAAAAGGAAGACTGGCAATGCCGGTCAAATTTAGAGCCAAAATGGCAGGAGGTGCAGTTGTAACAAAAGGTTTAGACAACTGTCTTTCTGTATACACAAATGAAGAATGGGAAGTATTGGCTGAAAAACTTGCTAATTTACCACTTACACAAGCTGCATCAAGAGCATTTGCGAGGTTAATGCTTGCTGGGGCCACTCAGGTTATTATTGATAAACAGGGACGGATTAATATTCCAGCATACTTACGTGAATACGCCGGTATTTCGGGAATAGTTGTTGTTGCTGGTTTATTTAAAAGAGTAGAAATATGGAGTCAGAAAAACTGGCAAGAATATAAGACGAAGACAGAGGGTGATGCATCAAGTATTGCCGAAGAATTAGAGAACCTTGGGATTTAAATAATATAATTTTCGAGGGGGAGCCGGAGCAAAAAGCCGGACTTAAACAAAAACAAAAACAAAACCTTTTTTTAAAAAAATCAGGGAAAAGTAACTTGAAAAATAAATAACATTGTCATTCTGAGCGGAGCGAAGAATCTAGATCCTTCACTGCGTTCAGGATGACAAGTCTTGCGACTTTAGTCGCAGACAGGTAGATAGCAATCAGCATGTACCTAAATAAAAACAAATATCCACCTTATCCGCCTTTGGCGGAATAAGCCCAACAAAATCCTACCCAATTGTTCTTAAACCCGAATTTTCGGGTGAAAAACAAATATATGATCGTACCAGGGGGTGTCGATCATGACTTGAAGAAATCTCTCTCAAGTCCTTTAATGGCTGACTGCTATCTACCTGTCTATAAGATTTACGTGAATTAAATGAACGTAAATTCGACAGGGGGAAGAAAAATGCATAAAAGCGTACTTTTACAACAAACAATCAATCTCTTAGAACCGAAAGTTGGTGGTATTTATATTGATGCTACCGTTGGTGCCGGGGGGCACACACTTGAACTTTCGGAAAAAATTGGAGAAACCGGTAAGATCTTAGCAATTGATCAGGATAAGAATGCGTTAGAAATTGCAAAAAAGGTTCTTAAAGGCAGAAATATCACCTATGTACATGGTAATTTTGCAGATATATCTAAAATCGCAAAAGATAACGGTTTTACAAAGGTGGATGGTATTTTAGCAGATATAGGTGTTTCTTCGATGCAATTTGATGAAGCAGAAAGAGGTTTTTCATTTTCAAAAAGAGCAAAGCTTGATATGAGAATGGATCAAACAAAGGATCTTACTGCTGAAGATGTGGTTAATACTTACAGTGAAGACGAACTAATAAGTATTTTCAGAAAATATGGAGAAGAACCACAAGCAAGAGGAGTTGCAAAAGAGATTGTAAAAACAAGATGTCAGAGTCGGATTATATGGACCGATCAACTGTCTGAGGTAGTAAGGAGGGTGATAAAAAGAAAAACAAAAATAGACCCAGCTACCAAGGTCTTTCAAGCGCTTCGAATCGAAGTTAATGGAGAACTAGATGTTCTTCAGTCGGCGCTACCTCAGATGGTCGAGATCCTCAAGGGGGGCGGGAGAATGGCGATTATTTCGTTTCATTCTCTAGAGGACCGAATCGTGAAAAGATTTATTGATTCTCGGTCAATCGCATGTGTATGCCCACCAGATTTTCCAAAGTGTATTTGTGAAACAACTCCAGTTTTAAAAAAAATAACTAAAAAACCAGTTGTAGCATCAGATAACGAAATTAAAGAAAATCCACGGGCGAGAAGCGCAAAATTAAGAGTAGCAGAGAAATTATAAAAGAAAGGCAGTAAAAATGAGAGAAAGAAAAAGAAAAATATTTAACCAGAACTATAAAAGTAATATATTTTTAGGTAAAGGTTCAATGGTTATTGCAAGTATTGGTCTTTTAGTTATGCTTGGTCTTTTATATCTTTCTCAATCTAATGCAATTGCTCTTAAGGGTTATAGCCTTTCCGAATTAGAAAGACAAAAAACAGAACTTGAATCAGAAAGAGATAGACTTCAAATAGAAGCAACTAGATTACAATCTATACAAGAAATACAAAATACTCAAAGTAATACAGACAGTAATTATATTCCAGTTAAAAAAATTAATTATCTACCATCTACTAATGTAGCAGTGAGGTAATTTCTTAATGCAACGTGAATATCACGATTTAGGGGAACAGAAAGGCCGAATAAAAACCATTTTGGCCTTTTTAGTGATATTTAGTTTTGTAATAATTGGTCGCTTGTTTTATTTACAAGTATTTAAGCACCAATATTATACAAAAATAGCTTCTGTTCAGCATTGGGCACAAGGGGATATACCAGCAAAAAGAGGAGAAATATATGTAAAGGATGACATGACTGATGGGTTATATCCACTTGCTACAAATCAAAAATTATCATTAGTTTTTGGTTCACCATCAGAGATGTTTATATTAGATGACGATGAAAATAAAATTGATAAAAAATCAGAAGTAGCTGAAAAATTATCTACTTATATAAATATTGATAAAGATAAGCTTTTAAGTTTATTTGAAAGCAATCATACATATGTTCCAATAAAGCACTATCTTGTTTTTGATGATGCAGAAAAAATTGATAAATTAGAACTCCCGGGAGTATATTTGACAGATGAAGAAAGACGTTTGTATCCTGAAGGGACATTAGCTTCTCAACTTTTAGGTTATGTAGATTCAGAGGGGGTAGGTAAATATGGTCTAGAGCAATATTTTAATGAGGAACTTTCAGGTGAAGATGGTCAATATAAAGCAGAAGTAGACTTAAGTAAAAAAAAGATAGCCTTTGGTGACAGTGTTCTTAAACCATCAACTGATGGGGCAGATTTAGTTTTGACTATAAACAGAGATATCCAATCACAGGCGGAAAAATTATTAAAAGAAACAGTTACAAAATTTTCAGCTGAAAATGGAAATATGATAGTAATGAACCCTGATAATGGTGAAATAATTGCAATGGCTAACTATCCTACATTTGATCCAAATAAATATAAAGAGGTTGAAGACTACAGTCTTTTCCGTAATTCATCAGTTTCAGATGTTTTTGAACCCGGTTCTATATTTAAAATTATTACAATGGCAGCTGGCCTTGATACAAAAAAAGTTGAACCAGATACCGAATATGATGATAAGGGCGTAATATTATTAAACGGGTATAAAATTATGAATTCAACAAGAAAAGCATATGGGATTGTTGATATGACATTTGTTATTGAAGAGTCACTTAACACAGGGACCGTATTTGTTTTAAATAAGATAGGTAAAAATATATTTTATGATTATTTAAAAAAGTTTGGATTTGGAACTGCCACTGGGATAGAACAGCCACAAGAAGGAGAAGGGAAAATATATACTCCAGAAGAAATAAATGATCACGGATATGCCACCATGACATTTGGTCAGTCAATCTCAACAACACCAATACAAATGATCAGGTCATTTGCTGCAATTGCTAATGGTGGAAAATTAATAAAACCTCATTTAATTGCTGAAAAAATATTTCCAGATAAACACAAGGAAATAACAGATAATAGACCAATAGGGGAAGTTATGACTAAAGAAGCAACAGTAAAGGAAACCAAAATGATGGTTAGTCAGGTTGAAAACGGCCATGGTAAGTCGGCTCGGGTAAGTGGCTACAAAATCGCCGGGAAAACAGGGACAGCTCAAGTCCCCAAAAAAGACGGTGGTGGTTATGATCCAAAGAAAAATATTGGTTCCTTTATTGGTTTTGGCCCTGCAGATTCGCCAAGATTTGTTGTTCTTGTTAAAATAGATACACCAAAAGGAATCCCTTGGGCAGAAACATCTGCTGCTCCGCCAGTAGGGAAGATGCTTGATTTTTTATTTAAGTATTATCACATTCCGCCAACTGAAATAATCCAATAAAAATAAGGTAAATATGAAAAAAATAATTAGAAAAATAATAGTTTGGAAACTCAATATTTTAACTAAAATATTACTTTTGAGGGAAAAACCAGAAGTAATTGCAGTTACTGGTAGTGCAGGCAAAACAACTGCAAAGGAATTAATAAGAGAATTTTTAGATATTGATTTTGATGTGCTTGCGACTGAGGAGGGTTATAACACAGAAATTGGTGCCCCACTTTCTGTTTTTTCAAAAAAAGTTCCGAAAAATTTATCTAATATTTTCTCATGGTTCATGATGCTTATGGGTTTATCATATGAATCAATAACAAAAAAGGACTTAGCAGACAAAATTATTATAGAAATGGGAGCTGATAAATTAGGAGATATTAAATATTTATCTAAATTATTTAGGCCACAAAAGGGCGTAATATTAACTATTTTACCTGTTCACTTAGAATCTTTTAAAAATATACAAAACATTGCGAAAGAAAAAGGTATGCTTGCAGAAATATTACCCGAAGACGGGACTCTTTTTCTTAATGGGGATGATGAACTTGTAAGACAAATTGCCAAAAGAACAAAAGCCAGAGTAATTTTCTTTGGAACAAAAAAGAACAACGATATAATCGCTAGTAATGTATCAGTTGGACTTAATGGAATGAAATTTGATTTTTCTATGGGAGGTAGTGCAGTCCCAATATCAGTAAAAATTTATGGTAAACATATGATTTATCCACTTCTTGCAGCAATTTCAGTTGCTCTTTCTGAAAATATTCCATTAAAAAAGATAGTAGCAGAAATAAAAAATATAAAACCATATAAAGGTAGAATGAATGTTATTGAGGGGATAAATGAATCTATATTGATAGATGATTCATATAACGCTAATCCAAAATCAATGGAAGAGTCTCTTGATTTTCTTTATGGAGTTACGGGAAGAAAAATTGCAGTTTTGGGTAATATGAATGAGCTTGGTGATTATGAACGAGTTGGGCATGAACTTGTTGGGAAAAAGGCCTCACAGATTGTTGATATACTGATTACAGTTGGTAAAGTTGCAGAAAATTATATTGCTGGAGAGGCGAGAAGTAAGGTAAAATATGTCCATTCTTTCACACTTGCTGAAGAAGCAGGTGATTGGCTACTGAAAAACATTAAGAAAGGTGATATAGTACTTTTTAAAGGCTCACAAAACAATGTAAGGCTCGAAAATGCAGTTGAAAAAGTAATGGCTCACCCAGAAAACAAAAAAAATATATTAGTAAGACAATCTGAATTTTGGAAAAAAGTTAAGTAAATTATTTACAGTAGAAAAGGAGAAGCATGCCATTAAATGAAATTGAGTTAATCCCTGAACTAGCAAAATTAGGTTTATTTACATTTAGCGCATTTTTACTTTCCATGGCATTTACGCCAATTTATACTCATTTTGCATATAAACATCAGTGGTGGAGAAAGGTTAGAACAAAAACAGTTGATGGTAAAGCTGCACCAATATTCCACAAGTTGCATGCACAAAAACATAAAAGACATATCCCAACGATGGCTGGTTTAGTAATACTTGCAACGGTAACAATAATTACATTAGTTTTTAATTTTGATAGATCTCAAACATGGTTACCATTGTTCACATTAGTTACAATTGGGCTAGTTGGTCTAACTGACGATTTTTTAAATGTAAAAGGTATAGCAAATAAAACAGGTGGTTTATCGGCAAAAGTCCAAATAATTTGGTTGACCCTTTTTGCATTACTTGGTGCGTGGTGGTTCTATTATAAATTAGGTTGGAATATTATCCATATCCCAGCTTGGGGTAATTTAGAAATTGGTTGGTTATATATTCCATTATTTATTATTGTATTTTTTGCTTCGTCAAAATCAGTTGGGATTACAGATGGTCTGGATGGACTTGCTGGTGGTTTACTAACTTTTGCCTACGGTGCATTTGGTATAATTTCAATTTTTCAAGGGAATTATGGAATATCTCTATTTTGTGCAACTATTGTTGGTGCAATGATTACTTATACCTGGTTTAATATATATCCAGCAAGGTTTTTTATGGGTAATTCTGGTTCAATTGCCTTGGGTGCTACTTTGGGGGTTATTGCATTACTGACAAATTCAGTCTTTGCCCTGCCCGTGATTGGGTTTGTATTTTTTGCAGAGGCGGCTTCTTCTGCTATTCAACTTATTTCAAAAAATTTTAGAGGGAAAAAGATTTTTTTATCAGCACCAATTCATCATCATTTTGAAGCAATGGGTTGGCCCGAAACAAAAGTTACTATGAGGTTTTGGCTAATAGGTATAGTATCTGCAATTATAGGTGTAGTTATCGGTATATTGGGGAGAGGTTAAATGACTCCTAGGGGGGCACATAACTCTTCTCATCGACCAGATTTAGGCCTTCTTTCAGGTATTTTAGCACTTATTGCAATTGGGACTATTCTAATTTCTTCTGCATCAGTTGTTATGTCAAAACAAGTTGCCCAAAATCCTAATTTATATTTTGAAAGACATTTAATAAATATATCCATAGGTTTTGTATTAATGTTTATAGGATATAAAATTGATTATAGTTTTTGGAGAAAAGCTGCACCCTATATGATACTTATCGGGCTTATTTCAGTAATTCTAGTTTTTGTTCCAGGTATAGGGTTTAGCCATGGGGGTGCTAACCGTTGGATAAATGTTTTTGGACAACAGTTGTCTCCAACTGAATTCTTTAAACTTGCACTTTTTATATATCTTGCTGCTTGGTTTGAAAAAAGAGGTGCAACAGTAAAAAAATTATTATATTCTGCTATCCCGTTTTGGATAATATTAATATTGTCTATTGGTCTAGTTATTGCTCAACCTGATATGGGGACAATGATGGTTATCGCTTCTGTATCAAGTATTTTATACTTCACTGCAGGTGCTAGCTGGACTCACATTTTTGCTATGTTTGGAGCAGGTATCGCGGGTATTATATTTTTAATTAAGACTGAGCCATATAGAATGGCTAGATTTATGATATTTCTTAATCCAACATCTGACCAATCATCTGCTGGTTACCAAATTAACCAAGCACTTCTGGCAATAGGTACAGGTGGCCTTTTTGGACTTGGGTTTGGCCAATCAAGACAAAAATTTAATTATCTGCCAGAAGCAGCAACTGATTCCATCTTTGCCATAACATCTGAAGAGTTAGGGTTCTTCAGAGCAGCAGCAATTATACTTTTGTATGTCTTTATAGCCATGCAGGGGTATAAAGTGGCTCAGAAAGCCCCTGATGCCTTTTCACGCCTACTTGCAGTGGGTATAACAAGTTGGATTGTAGTTCAGGCCTTTATTAATATGTCTGCAATGCTTTCCCTTATCCCACTTACGGGTGTTCCATTACCATTTATTTCATATGGGTCATCATCAACTTTGATGCTGATGCTTGCTTCTGGTATACTTTTAAATATATCTAAACACACACAAGGAGAAACCCGTGAAAATCGCAGTATCAGGCGGCGGAACTGGTGGTCATACATTACCAACTTTAGCCGTAATTAATTCAATAAGAAAAATAGACCCAAATAGTAATATACTATTTATTGGATCAAAATTTGGTATGGAAGGAAGATTGATCCCTAAAATGGGTATCAAATATTATGGTATTTCTGCAGGTAAATTCCGTCGGTATCATAAATCAAAAATTTTAAACATTATTGACCCTACGACAATTATTTCAAATATAAAAGATTTTTTTAATTTTATAGAAGGGATATTTGAAGCAAAAAAAATTATTTCACATGAAAAACCAGATGTAATTTTTGCAAAAGGTGGCTATGTTAGTCTCCCAGTTGGAATTGCTGCAAAATTATTAAAAATACCACTTGTAATTCACGAATCTGATATTGTGATGGGTCTTGCAAATAGAAAAATGGCAAAATTTGCAGAAAAAGTATGTGTTACGTTCCCTATAAATAATTATAAAGAAATTGACCCAGAAAAAATTATAGAAACTGGTAATCCAATTAGAGAAGATATTTTAGGGGGGAGAAAAGAGCGGTACCTTTCTGAAATTGGTTTTTCAAATAATAAAAAAACAATATTAATATTAGGGGGGTCTCAGGGTTCCTTATTTGTGAATGAATTAATAATGGAAAAACTTGAAGAAATATTAAGAGATTTCCAATTAATTTGGGTAGCAGGGGATAGAGATTATCAAATAATTGATTTTAGGGTATCTGAGCTAGATGAAGAACTTAAAAAGAATATTAAGGTATATGGTTTTATAACAACAGAAATAGCAGATATTTATGCTAGCACTGATTTATATATTGGTAGAGCGGGGAGTAATGTAATATTTGAATTAGCCTCATATAATATACCTTCTATATTTATACCACTTGGTTCATCTGCCGGTAGCCATCAGTTTGAAAATGCAAGAGTTCTTTCTAGATCAGGGGCTGCCTATATTTTTAAAGAGGAAACCATAACCTCTAAAAAATTATTACATCAAGTTAAATATCTTTTTGAAAATCAAAATGAGCTTAATGACATGGCGAGTAAAATGAATAAATGGGCTAATCTACATTCATCTGACGATGTTGCAAATGTTATTTTAAAAACAGGGGAAGATACAATTGAGCAGATTAGACAAAATATCAAATAATAATAATTTAGTTCATTCTAGAACAAAAGAAGACAAATCACCCATTTCTCTAAGTTGGTTTTATATTTTAATTATTTTTCTACTTATAATTGGATCCGGATATTTGATATTTTTCTCCGGATTATTAAATATTAATAATTATAATGTCGAAGGTTATGATCACCCTGAATTGGTAAAATCATTAATTTTAGAAGAAACCGAAGACAATTTTATAAAAAGTAATATTTTATTTTTCCCAAAAAATCATCTTACAAATGTTCTTTCGGGGGACCCTCAAATCGAGGATATAATAATTAAGAAAAAATACCCTGATACTATATTAGTGATTATTAAAGAAACTAAACCTTCTATAATCTGGATTTCGGCAGGGGATAAATATTTTATTTCTGATAGGGGAGAAGTTTTGGGAGAAGCGGCCGATGAAAATTTACCTGAAATATTTGATGCAGCAAATATTAAACCAAAAATCGGGGAGAGAGTGGCATCCCCTACCTTTATTAATTTTATTAAAATAATATACGAAAAATTTGAAGGTGTTACTGGCACCAAGATAGCAAGAATTAATATATTTGATATATTATCAGATGTTCATGTACTTAGTACTGATGGCTGGACTGTTTACTTGGATTCATCTAAAGATATTGATACACAATTATCAAATTTAATAAGGGTTCTTGAAGAAGCCAAGAAAGATGGAACAAAGAATATAGAATATATAGACATGAGGGTAAAGGGTAAGATATTTTATAAGTAAAGCCCATACTCTTTTACTCATTAACTCCATATAAAGAAAGTCGCATAAGATATATTGTGCGACATTAACTATTTATTAGTTTATGTGACTGCTAGTATCTCCCATTGTAAAGCCAAAATTTTAATAATTAATTATTTATATATATTTATACTCTGCTCTTTCTCCCTTACCATTCTTAATCTATTTATGTTATATAATATTTAATTAATAAAAAACAGCCCTCTTAGGCTGTATCTAAAATTAACTAGTTATTAATAAATAATATTATTTTATTTAAATTTAATTATGTCACCTTCATTAATTTTTTGGGGTTCGCCAGTTCGTTCTAATACTTTTACGGTTTCATTTGGATGTATAGTTTTTATATCTTTAAAATTATCCGAAGTAATTATTTTTTCATTTTTTGAAGTAGGGGAAACATGGTTCTCGGTTTTATCTTTGGGGGTATTATTAATAATATTATTTTTTATAACATTTTCTTTTTTTTCGTCTCCCCTATTTGTCTCATCATTTTTTGCATCTATTTTTATTGAATTATTATTATTTAAATCTTCTGTAGGTTTGACTACAGATTTTAATATTTCAGATAAGGTTTCTTTATCTATTTTATCTTTAATAAGAAAATTATCTTTCTTTATTTCACTCTTAATATTACCCTCTTTATCCCCTTTAATAATATTTTTATCATTTTTTTGTTCTAATTTTAATTCTTCTTTATCTTTATCTTTTTTTGGTTTTTCTAAGTGAGCAGTATTTTCTTTTATAATGTTTACTAAATTTTCTTTTGAAGGGCTTGTGTTCTTTGATTTATTATTAACTTTTTTTACTAATGGTGCTTCAAAAACATCTCCTTCTTCTGTTGCAGTAATTTTAGTATCTGATGTTACTATTTCAACTACAGCGTTTTCCATCCCTGGTGCGGTAGATGGCTTGGCATTAATTTGCATACCTGATTTTGCAGCTACCTCAGCTTCTACTTCCTCTCTTGGACGGGTATACATTTTTCTTGAGTGTTCAATAATTTTATCAAAGTTTCCAGTTACGTCTGGGGATACAGTAAGTGTTACTCCAGAGAATGCAGTTTCTGATTGCCCATCAATAGTCATACGGATATAGATGTTTTGTCTTGCAAGATTAATTAAATCTTGAGCTTCAAATGGTGGGCTAAATTCCTTTACGAGCTCATCAGCGTCTTGTGCCCCAACCCTAAAAGTAATAATTGTACCTACATTACCAAAAATTGCGTCCTTAACACCCGTATCCTCCATCTGCGCAATATATTGATTAGCCATAACAAGATTGAGTCGATATTTTCTTGCCTCTGAAAGAATAGTTTTAAATGATTCAGTTGCGAAATTTTGGAACTCATCAACATATAGATAATAGTCAGCCCGATTTTCTTCTGCAATATCTGCTCTACTCATAGCAGCAAGCTGAATAGCAGTAATCATTAAAGAACCTAAAAGTGCAGCATTAGTCTCCCCTACCTTACCAGTAGAAAGATTAATAAGTATTATTTTTTTATTATCCATTAGTTCTCTTAAATTAAAACTAGATTTAGGTTGACCAATAACATTTCGAATTAATGAATTTGCAACAAATTGTCCAACCTTATTTAAGATAGGTGCTATAGCCTCTGTAGCGAATTTTTCATTATATGAAGCAAACTCAGTAGTCCAGAATTTTTTTACAACTGGATCTTGAATATTATCTACAATAATTTTTCTATAATTTTTATCTGTTAAAACCCGCACAATACCTAGAATAGTTGTATCAGGAGTATCCAAAAGAGCAAGGACAGTATAATTTAAAATATATTCAAGTCGAGGGCCCCAAGATGTCCCAAATATTTTTTTGAAAGTGCCAACAATACCAGATGCTATCTGTACTTTAAAATTTTCATCAATTACTTCCATTGGATTAAAAGCTATCGGATTACTTACATCAGAAGGATCAAAAAGCACTACATCCTTTATTCTTTCCTCAGGGATTTTATTAATAACATCTGCATAATAATCACCATGAGGGTCCATAAGCGCAACCCCTTCTCCTCTTTTAATATCGTTATTAATTAAATTTTCTAGAAGTTTAGTTTTCCCCATACCAGATTTACCAATAATATACATATGTCTACGTCTGTCATCTCTTTTTATACCAAAAACTTCCTTATGACTTCTAAAATTTGTTTCAGCAAAAAGTGCTAAATCTTCTATTGGGGTAGTTTCTTCAATTGGTAAATTAGTTGGTGGTTCGCCAACTTTTGAGGAAGTCCATTTAATATTGGGTGTTTCGACTGAGGTATGTGGTAGATGATAAATAGATGCAAGTTCTTCTATATTTAAATGAAACCCACCTTTTAAAAATAATCTATTATTATATTCTTTAAGATAAGATCTATCATTTGCTATATGCTTACCTTTAAATCCATTTAAATTTGTTGTATTAAATTGCTTGAAAGCTCCAAAAACAGCTTGCATTCTTTCACTTGATTTAACTGAATTTGGACTTAAATATATAGCTCTGATTCTCACTTTAAATGCTAATTTTTCTGATTTTTCCTGTATAGCAGAAATCATACTTTCTGTGTCTGGTGATAATTTGGTTTTTGAATCACTATCTGGGTCAAGTCCCCCAACTATTGCTACTTTAATTAAATCAGTTATTAATTTTAGAGGGGCCTCTATAATCCACTTACCAAAAGATTCCGTAAAACCAAACCCCGAAACGGCTTCACCTTTTTTCTTTGCAGCCCAGTTTTGCCCTCTTCTTTTCCATTCATCAGAAACTGGCCTTGCAAGTATTTGAATCCAAATTTGTTCACCTTTTTCATCTAGTTTAGATAAAACCCCAGTAATTCCAGCAAGTGGGTCTACTTTAAAATTATTAAAAGATTTAATAGGAAGATAATCGTCTTTTGTTAATACAATATCGGCTGAAGTAACATTAATATTTTTATCAGAAGGATCTATACTTTTTGTATAATCTTCAACTTCGCGGATTTCGGCAGATGGATACTGAGCATAAATTTGTCCTTCAACAAAATCCTTTAGGTGTTTTGGTGTCCAAACATAAAAACGAATAGATGTAGTATCTGAAATAATTTCAAAACTAATGTGTTCTTGTATCTCTCCCTTTTTAAGTAGTTCTGTCCTTGGCTTTAATATACCATGTAAGGTAGCAAACATCATTTCTGCTGCAGTTGGATCTTTATCATTAGTTTTGGTAATCTTAACCTCCATAATAATATGTTCTGTTTTAGATACAAAAGAAGTTTTTCTTTTATTCTGCCAAGCAATATAAAATAAAAAAGCGGCTATAAGCCACCAAAAATAAAGTATCACAGATACAACTCCCTTAAAAATTTCTGTTAAAATGTCGTACATATTCCCCTTAATTTAAAGTATATACTGCTTTTTTAACTCTTTTAAATCTTGGTTTTTGAAGATTTAAAATAACTGTACTTGCCTTTACTATTCTACGTTCAAGAACCAAATCAATAATTTCATTTTTATGCATAGGTTTTCCAGCTTCAATTAAAACTTGGACAATTACTTCTTCAACAACCCCGGGGGTATACCCCCATTCAGAAAGAGCGTATATTCCCCTACCAACGAGTACAAATTCAGAATTTTTGATTAATTCATTATGAACTGATTGCTTTGTAACTTTTTTATTAGAAAGTTCACTTATTTTAATTGTAAGTTCAGTATAATGAATTGGTTTTGAATATCTTTTTAAAATATACATAGATTTATCTTTTATACTTTTAGGATTTACGTGTGGCCATGTTTTTAGCCCCCATTTATTATCATCACCTTTCATAATAGCTTTTGCACCAGAAAGAGCAGCTCTTGTTATATCTTCGGGATAATTAATAGTTTCTGCTATTTCTTTTGATCTTAATGTTTTCCCTTGTTTTTTTAATAAAGTAATTGATTCAACTACAATTTTCTTTAATTTTACTTCTTTAACTTTTTTATCTACAAGACCCTCTTTTAAATAATTAGATTCTTTAACTATGTCTAAGTTTTCTGATAGTGTAGCAATAAATCTTATAGCATTTTGTTCTCTTTTTGAATCTTTAGTATATTTTGAATAAAGATCAATATTTGAAATATATCCGCCAGATTTATTTACAAATTCTTCAATTGATTTAATTGTATTATTTACTTTATCATTTTTACAAAACTTTTTTATCTTTTTTAGTACATTATTAACAATCTGTCTTATTCTTTCTCGAGTGACCCCATATTGATTCCCAATAGCATTTAAAGTTTTAATATTTTTACCAATACCAAAGCGGTCAAAAATAATTTTTCTTTCTCTGTCTTTTTTAATTTTTGGACAATCTGTAACACTAAGTACGGCAAGTTTCTCCCATTCGCCAACTTGTGTGTTTGAATCATCAAATAATGCAACTTTTTCTGTCATAACAATACAATTATAGCAGAAACTTAAGTATTCGTCAATTATTTAATTTTGCTAGCTTTGATTGGTTATACCGTACTGTTTTTTTACTTCATTAAGTTTTTTTGGATACTCTTCTTTAGTATATTGAACATTGAAAATACAGTATTCTTTATGCGCAAGATTCACACATCCAAAACAATCTGTACAATCCTGACAGCTATATAAAAAATATGAATTCGTACATCTATCACACTCTCTTGACTCATAACAGTTGTAACATTCATTTAAATCTGTAGAGTTAGTGGAATGTTGAGTCCTAAATATAAACGAACAATCAACACAGTCACTTGATTCATTAATTGTTGTGCAATAGAAACAGCTATCTATATCATTACAGTCAAAGCAGTAATATGCGTCTTTTGATCTGTAAACATAATCTACATATTCTGAATTTTGGTTATCTCTAAAATTAGAATGCATCTTAGGAAATTTTAGTTCAACTTCCTTTTTAACTTTTTTGATAATTTCTTCAGGGTCTTGTTTTTTTAATTCTTTAATTTTTTCATTAAATTCAGATTCTGTATATTGAACATTAAATATACAATACTCTTTATTCGATAGATTATAACAACCAAAACAGTCATGGCATGAACCACAATTAAACGAATACCACATATTGTAACATTGGCCTATATATTGAGAATAAACACAGTTATTTGATTCTAAAGAATCACTTGTTTCAAGGCACCTTTCACAAAAAGCGTTCCAGGTTGTATCAATACATTTTGATTCCTTAAAAGAATCTTTTACATACATACATTCATCTAATTGAGATGCATCAAAAATTTGATAACAATTTTGAGAACTATAAACATGGTGCCCCCAATCACAATTATCACAGCTTCTTTGAACTGTTGATATAATTGGGAACTTCTTAATAAGTTCTTTTATCTTTTCATCTATCATTACCAACTCACAGGATCTTTTGCTGACCCATTATCAGTTTTTTCATTTATATTAGGGGTTGATGGAGATTCATTTTTATTTGTATCACCTCCCATTTCAGCCTTTGCAGCATCAGAATATCCGAGTATGCAATCATTTTCCTGCAAAAATTTTTGATAACAGGTTTTACAAAAAATTTGTAAACCTTCTTCTGGTTCAACTGCCGTAATTATATCATTGCCACAACTATCACAATTATACCCAATAAGTTTCTTTTTATTTCGTAAAGATATCCTTCTTTCATATCTACACTCAGGGCACAATTTAGGTAATGGTAAATCTTTTTCTTTATAATACTCTTCTTCTTTAGTGATTATTAAAAAATCATTACTGCATTTTTTACATTTTGATTGTATTGCCATATTGCCTCTATATTATGATTAGATTATACCTAAATATTAATAGGTAGGTCAATTTTTATCTAGATCTTCAAGTTTCCAGGTAGCCCAGTCGCACTTAGGATAATTTGAACAACCGAAGAATGTTCTACCTCTTTTTGTTTTTCTGGCTATAATATTTCCATCTTTACATTTTGGACATGGTCCAAGAGATTCGGCCATACTCTTTGTGTTTTTACAATCAGGGAAATTTGAGCAAGCCATAAATTTACCATATCTACCAATTTTTATTACCATTTGAGATTTACATTTTTCACAAATTTCGTCGGTAGGTTCATCTTTTGGTTTTTCGTAATCCCAAGCTTCTTCTGCTTTTGCAACCTCAAAAATAAACGGTCCATAAAATTCTTTAATAGGATTTTTCCATTTAATTTTTCCCTCTGCTACTTTATCAAGATCATTCTCCATTTTTGCAGTAAAATCAACATCAATAACATCAGGGAAAAATTTAACTAAACCATCAGTAACTATAAATGATATTTCTTCGGGAATTAAAAATCTATTTTCAACGCGGACATATCCCCTATCTTTTATAGTGGAAATTGTTGGGGCATACGTTGAAGGTCGACCAATACCATTTTCTTCTAATACTTTAACAAGTGAAGCTTCAGTATATCTGGCCTTTGGTTTTGTAAATTTTTGTAATGGATTTATTTCTATGACATCACATTTATCACCGACATTAAGTGATGGTAATATAATATCCTTATCTCCTGCGAGATTATTATAAACTATTGAAAAACCATCAAATTTAACTTTTTTACCATTTGATCGAAAAGTATAGTCAGAAACTTTTATATCGACGCCCATTAAATCCAAAACCTCGTCAGACATCTGTGAGGCCATGGCTCTTCTCCAAATAAGTTCATAAAGCTTTAACATGTCTGGTTCCAATATATCTGATAAGGCTTCGGGTAAACGATAAAATCCAGTTGGTCTAATTGCTTCATGAGCTTCTTGAGCTCCTTTTTTCTTTTTCCATATCCTCATTATTTGAGAAACATATTTCTTCCCATATTTTTCATCAATTAATTTACGAGCTTGGGTGACGGCTTGTTCTGAAAGATTTGTTGAATCTGTCCTCATATAGGTTATAAGGCCCACAGAGCCCTCACTAGGGACATTTATCCCCTCATATAACTTCTGGGCTAGCATCATTGTTTTTTTAGCTGAGAAACGGAGTTTTCTTGAAGCTTCTTGTTGTAGAGTTGAGGTTGTAAAAGGGGCACCAGGAGACTTTTTCATCTCTTTGACATCAACTTTTTCGACTATAAAATCTTTATCTTTGATCTCTTTTAAAATTAAATCAGATTCTGACTTATTTTTAATCTCTATATTTTTATCATTCTTTTTTATAAGCTTGGCTTCAAAATTATCATCTTTATTCAATACTGCCAAAATTTCCCAATATTCTTCTGGAATAAATGCCTGTATTTCTCTTTCACGTTCAACAATAAGTCTTACGGCAACTGATTGTACGCGCCCCGCAGAAAGACCTCTTCTTATTTTTTTCCATAATAGTGGGCTAAGTTTATACCCAACTATCCTATCGAGCACTCTTCTGCCTTGTTGAGCGTCAACAAGATTTTGATTAATTTCTCTAGGATTTGCAACAGCCTCTTTAATTGCTTCTTTAGTTATTTCATTAAATGTAATTCTTTGGTATTTACCTTTAGGAATATTTGCTGCAAAAATTATATGCCAAGATATTGCTTCCCCTTCTCTATCTTCATCAGTAGCGAGAATAACTAGTTCTGCTTTTTCGGCTTCCTTTTTTATAGCAGTTACATTTTTACGACTTTTTACAGGAATAATGTATTCTGGCTCAAAAGTTTCTTCATTAACACCTAATTTGGATTTTGGAAGATCACGAAGATGACCATAAGATGCAAGCACCTTATAACCAGGTCCTAGGTAACCTTCAATTGTTTTTGCCTTTGCAGGACTTTCTACAATTACTAATTTCATACGACTTGTGATTATACACTACTTTATCTATTTAAACATATTTTATTAATATTTATAGATATTTCAATTATTTTAAATCATAAATCATTCCGCCAAGATGGATTAGCTTCCCATTTATTTCCATCAACGAAATAATTCTTGAAATTTCCTGTGAAGATCTTTTTGAAATATTTGTTATTTCATCTATGTGTTTTTCTCCATTTATTAATAGATCAAAAATTAATTTTTCATCACTATTTTCTGGTTTAGAAATTATAAGTTCTTTTTCTATCCCAAAATCTTCTAATATATCAGAAGAAGACGTTACTAATTTAGCACCTAATTTTATTAAAGTGTTTGGCCCATGTGCTAATGGATTATATATTGGGCCAGGTACTGCATATACTTGTCTATTTTGTTCAAGAGCGAAATTTGCAGTATGCAGTGTCCCAGATTTATCCCCCGCTTCTGTAATTATCACTCCTTGAGAAAGACCAGATATAATTCGATTTCTAGCTGGGAAATTTGGTTTTAAAGCAGGCATACCAAGTGGTTGTTCAGATATAATTGCTCCATTATTAATTATTTCATTTGCTAAATTAGTGTTAGATGTTGGGTATATCATATCAAGACCATTTGCAAGTACAGCAATTGTTCTCCCACCTTTTTTTAAAGCTGCGGTGTGTGCTTGAGTATCAAGCCCTAAAGCAAGACCAGAAATTATAGTAATACCAGCACTCGCTAACTCTCCTGCTAGTTCATTGGTAACCCTTCGTCCATAATCGGTCGCCTTTCTTGACCCCACTATCGCAATAGCCCCTTCATCTTTAATATCTAATTTACCCTTAATATAAATAATAAATGGTGGGGTATGAATTTCTTTTAAGAGCTTAGGATATTCGGGATCCATTATCGAGATAATATTTACATTATTTTTATTTAAAAGATTTATATATTTTTCATTATCAAATGTTTTAATATGATCTCTTAATTCTTTAGCTTGTTTATCTTTTAGTCCAGCCTTAATATAATCATTTTCACTAGCGTTCCAAGCTATTTCTAAATTTGGGAAATAACCTACTATTTTATGCCATATATCTGAATTAATTTTTTTAAATGCACCAAAACTTGCTAAATACTTTTTATTCATAAGCAATATTATATCACTTAAGTTTAAATATATTAATATAGTCTTTATGTTTAATATCCTAGACACTACGCTACTACGTAGTAATGTAGTGTGAAAATATATTATTATATTTAGTCAGAGATTATCTATTATGAGGGGTTATCAACATTCATAAAAAAAGTGTTGACAAATAATAATTTATGTGATAAACTTCTACGTCGACCAAAAAATGGTTGTAACCGCGCTCGGATTTATAAAATGTGGTAAAAAATTTGAAAATTAAATCAATAAATTTGCTGGAAGTGTCCCTTTTGGCAAGCTGGGTCAAATAAACCTCATCACCCTCCTGAGGCCGACTCGCTTGCCGGAGGGACTCTCCCAACAATAACGTCCGTCTAAAAATGAAACGGATCAAGTGTATGACACGGTTTATTGATGGGAGAAAACAAAAAGACAGTCTCATCCCCCTGGGCTGTCTTTTTGTTATATATAAATATATGATGACTAAATACTAGTCTGTATTACACCATTGTCAATTGATTCAAATAACAATTTAACTGTTTCATTTATTTTTTCACTTATAACCCTTTTTTCAGTTGTAGTAAATTTTTCTAGAACAAATTTCTCAGCTGGTTTTAATTGACCACCTTCTGGTTTTATACCAATTCTAAATCGGATAAATTTATCTGTCCCAATTTTATCTATAATTGACTGAATCCCTTTTTGTCCAGCTGAAGAACCACTAAGCCTAATTCTAATTTTCCCAAGTTCTATATCTAAATCATCGTGAATAATTATTATTTGATCCTCGGTCCTTAATTTATAAAAATTAACCACTTTTGAAACTGCATCTCCTGAATTATTCATGTATGTTTGAGGTTTTATAAGTAAAACCTTGGCATGCTTTTTCTCACCCGGAAAAGTTAATGTTGACTCAGCTATTTCTGAATTAAATTTTTCTGATATTTTGAAATCAGCTTTTACTTCCTTTGCAAATACATCCAAAACCCTAAAGCCAATATTGTGTCGTGTTTCTTCATACTTTTTTTCTGGGTTTCCGAGCCCTACTACAAGTATCATTTAAATCTCCTTATACATAAATATAGTATCATAATTTTTATTATTTATTATAAGGCCATTTTTCAATTCGCCATATTTTAGAAATTTTAATTTTTTATAAAATCCTTGTGCTCCATCATTCCCTTTTCTCACTTGTAAATTAATAATATCAACATTAATAAATTCTTTTGAAATGGCTAGAGCCTCATTTAAAAGGTTTGATCCTACTCCACCTCTTCTATAATTTGGGTGGATAATTAATCCTAAAGTTCCAATATGAGAGTTAGCCCCCGTCCCCTTTGTAACCGAAACATGTCCAATAATTAAACCATCTTTTTCAGCACAAATAACTAAAACTTTTTTATTTTTAATTTTATCTAAAATATCTTCTAACCATCTTTTTTCATCTTCTTCTGATATTTTTTTTGAAAGAGCTGTATATTCTCCTTCATCAATAATGCTATTAATTAATTTAGTATAATCTCCATAGTCATTAATTTTAGGAAATCTAATTTTCATCGTTTTGCCTTAAATTCTATTTTAATCGGTGTCCCCGTAAAATCAAAATGTCTTCTCAATTCATTTTCGAGAGCTCTTCTCCAAGCAAAATGGATAAACTCATGAAATTTTGCAGTTATAGTAAAAGTAGGTGGGATTTTATCTGTTTGTGAAGCAAAAAATAGTTTTGGTCTAAATGTCCCAAGCCCTTTGACGGTATTATTAAGAGCAAATTCTTCAACTATTCTATTTAATTTAGATGTATTAATCTCAGTTCTTTGGTTTTTAGAAACTGTTTTTATAATTTCAACTATTTCATCAATATTTCTACCAGTTTTAGCGGAAACAAAAATAGCAGGCACCCAAATCATAAAATTAAAATGATATCTTAAACGTGCTAAAAATTTATCCTGAGCAGTTTCTTTTACTAAGTCCCATTTATTTATAACAAGTATTATGCCTTTACCTAATTCTTTTGCATCACCCGCGATATGAAGATCTTGCGCTGCGATTCTTTCAGAAGCATCTATGACAACAAGAGTAATATCTGATTTTTCCACTTCTCTTTTTGTTCTTAAAAAAGAATATTTTTCAACTGGCTCACCTTTTTTATAGGCTTTACCTATTTTCCCAGGTTTTCTAGCTCCAGCAGTATCTGAAACAGTCATAACAATATCATCTTTAATAAATTCCTCAGAGACTATATCTCTTGTAGTCCCAGGAATACTTGAAACTATAGCTTTTTCTTTTTTAATTATTGCGTTAAGTAAAGAACTTTTCCCTACGTTTGGTCTCCCAACTATTGCAATTCTTATTTTGTCAGGGATAATATCATTTTCAATTTCTTTGGTTATTTTAATATTTTCAAAAAGTGCAGATAAAAAATCATCCATTCCAATATTATGGATAGCAGAAATTAAAAAAGTATTTTTAAAACCAAATTTTTTATAATCATCTACACTTTCAGGAATTCTATTGTTATCTATTTTATTTATAACTAAAAAGATTTCTTTACCAGATTTTCTTGCAATATCAGCAATTACTTTATCAATATTTGTTGCACCTACATTCCCATCAACAGTTAAAATTAAGGAATCAGAAAAATCAACAGCTTCTTTGATTTTTTCGTATGCTCTTTCAGAAAGCTCATCTTTATCACGAAGATATCCGGCTGTATCATGAAGTTTTATTTTTTTCCCAGAATATTCTACTGTTTCAGAAACTATATCTCTTGTAGTACCTGCAACATCATGGACAATGGCCTTACGGGAGTGTACTAATCGATTGAAAAGTGATGACTTCCCTACGTTTGGACGACCGATTATAACTATATTTGGTATTTTTTTCATTTATTATCCTTGATATAAAAAATTTTATTTATTTTTTCTATTTTGATATAGAACTATTCACTAAATTTTCTTTCTCAGTTCGGCTTAATTTTTTAATTTCTGATTCTTTCTTAAGCGCGTCGCTCATTCTACCACATTTTTTTGTATAAATCACTGCTTTTACTGGATTTCTGGTTGTAAAGCGTGCCCCCTTACCTGATTTGTGCTTTTTGAACCTCTCCTCTACATTCTTTGTTATCCCAGTATAATATCTTCCATTTAGGCATTCTATAATATAAACGTACCATAATTCTTTTTGCATTTAATTATTACCGCCCCAAGTAAAATTATTTTTTGCCCACTTAATTATTTTGTCACTTTCATAAAACCTCGAAGGGCTATTAAGAACAACGCCAATTATTTTTTGATTATCTTTTTCATAATATGAAATAAGACACTCACCAGCTGAAAATGTTGTTCCAGTTTTGAGACCCTTATAAGTGCTACCATTTAATAGTTGATTAGTATTATTTAAATAAAATTTTTCTCCAGATTCTGAGGTAGCAATATATGAAGATTTACTTACAATATTAGATAGTAATTTGTTTTCTAAAAAAATTTTAGATAGTTTTGCAAGATCATATGCAGTTGTATAATGTCCACTTGAATCATAACCAATTGAATTTGTGAACTGAGTATTTGTCAGACCAAAAAGACTAGCCTTTTCATTCATTAGTGCGGCAAAACTATTTTCATTGTTCGAAACAGTTGTGACTAAAGTGTTAGCAGCGTCAGAACCAGATTCTATTAATAGACCATGGAGTAAATCAAGTGTTGTGAATTTTTGACCTTCCTTTATTCCCATTACTGAATCAAGAGGTCTTGTTGTTAATTTTGGGACAGTAATAATTTCATCCATTTTTAAATTTTCATAAACGATTAATGCCGTCATTAATTTTGTAGTAGATGCCATGGGTAATCTACTATTCATATTTTTTTCAAAAAGTATTTCCCCAGAATCCCTATCAATAAAAACAGCAGATTTAGCCCCAACTGTTATTTTCTCATATAAAATATTTTTTTCTGGTACTTGAGGTATTAATACATTAATATCATCTCTAATATTTGATTGATCAATTGTTTTTGCAATTTTTCGTTTTGCAAAATTATCAATATTTGTTTTAAAAGAAGAGCTAGGTAATATTGAAATTACTATTAATAATATTCCAAAAAAATAATTAGATAAAATCTTTAACCTCTTTCTGTGTAAGTTCTCTATATTTTCCAACAGGTATATTTAAAACTATCTTCCCTATGCGATTTCTTAACAAACCAGAAACCTCATTCCCAGTTGCTTTGATTAATCTTCTTACTATTCTATTTCTTCCCATCTCTATTATTAAAGAAAGTTCTTTATCATTTATTTTTTTTACAGAGTTTATTTTTGCAAACCCATCATCTAGTTCAATCCCACCTTCGAGTAAATCTAATTGATCGCGAGTAATAGGAAACCTTGTTCTTATAATATATTCTTTTTCGATTTTCATTTTTGGGTGGATAATATTCTGTGCAAAATTACCATCGTTAGTAATTAAAATAAGACCAGCAGTGTTACGATCCAGTCGACCTACAGCGAAAAGGGAATTATTTTTTGGTAATAATTCATAAATTGTATGTAGAGCGTATGGATCACTTTTTGTAGTAGTATAACCAACTGGTTTATTAAAAAGATAATAAATATGTTTAGAAAGTAATATTATTTTTCCATCAATTTTTACAATAGATTTTTTTTCATCAACTTCAGTTGCGAGTGTGGTTATAATTTTATCATCAACTGATACTTTGCCAGAAAGAATAAGTTCCTCAGCTTTACGGCGAGAGGTTATTCCTGATCTTGCAATATATCTATTGATTCTCATAAAGATAAGCCCTCTATAAAATATTATTAAGTAATAGTGTCTATATTATTAAACAGCTCCTCAGAAACTGGTTCTTTAAATTCTGGGATTTGAGATTCATTAGAAAAGCCGAAATATTGCATAAATTCCATAGTAGTCCCATAAAGGATTGGTCTTCCGGGAGTTTCTTTTCGCCCAACTTCTGTTATTAGACCTCTTATCATTAAGTTTCTTAAAAGCTGATCAGATTGAACTCCTCTAATATCTTCAATCTCGACTCTGGTAACGGGTTGTTTGTATGTTATTACTGAAAGGGTTTCAATCGCCGCGTCTGAAAGGTCATGTCTTAACTCTTCATTTAAAAATTTTCCAACAATTTCAGAATTTTCTGGGTCTGTAACAAGTGAAAAGTACTCCCCTTTTTTAATAATCTTAATACCTTTATTTTTATATTCATTAATTAATTCAGTAAGTGCTTTTTGAATCTCACTATTCATTTGGCCGATAGAAGAAGATAATTCTTTTATTGAAACTGGTTTTTCTGCTACAAGTAATATTGATTCTATAAAACTCTTTATTTTTTCATTATCTTTCTTCATAAAATCTCCAATCCAATATCTTTAAAATTTGATGTTTGGGCAACTCTAATTTTTTTACATTTAACTAGTTCTAATATTGCTAAAAAGGTAATGATTGCGTCTAGCTTGGATTTTGATTTTTTAAGTAGCGAAGAAAAAGTATGTTTTTTCTTCGCTTTAAAAATTAATTCAAGATCTGCTAGTTTATCTTCTACCGTAATCTTCTCTGAAGGTAATTCAACTTGTTCTCTCTTTAACTCTTCAGGCATATCTTTTAGTAATCTTTGAAAAATACTCCACATATCTTTAAGTTCGATACCTTTTGGTGCAGTAAAAGTATTTATTATCTTTTTTGGAGTTTTTGCCGGGAATGATCGTTGATTTTTATTTAATATGTTCCCAAATTCTTTTGCAGCGTCTTTATACTTTTTATATATTTCCAATTTTGCTTTAAGGTCTTCTATTTCTGCCTCTTCTTCTGGCGTTTCAATAGTTGGTAATATTGCCTTAGATTTTAAATATATAAGACGTGCAGCTATAACTAAAAATTCAGCAACATCGTGAGTTTTTGGATCAAGCCCAGACACTTCGGCTAAATATTTATCAGTTATAGCAGATAGAGAAACTTCTGTAATATCAAGTTTTTCATCTACTATTAGTTCTAATAGAAGATCAAGTGGTCCTTCAAATTTTTCTACCTTTATTTCGTACATTATCCCCCTAAAGATTGGTGTAAAATTAAGCTTAATTTTTAAATCAATATAATATGATCTTATATATTATTATAGTCTATTTGTGCTTAAATACAATCAAAAAGCCACCTTACGATAAGTGACTTTTAAATATTTTATATTATGAAGCAATAACTGCTTTAACTTTTTCAACAACTTCAGTCAGTGTTACCTGTGATTTAACAAGATAAGCATTCGCTCCTAAACTTTTACCTTTCTCAATATCGGCAGTTTGAGAAAGTGCGCTCATAACAATGATCTTTGTTTCTTTTGTTTCAGGTGTTGCACGTAAAATATCAAGTACATCGAAACCTGAAATTTTTGGCATCATTATATCAAGAAGGATTAAATTTGGTTGTTCCTTAACAGCTATTGATAGTGCGGCTTCACCATCAGAAGCAGAAATTACAGTATACCCTTCAGCTGTAAATCTTGTAGTGTATATATCTCTTAGGGTTGGGTCATCCTCAACTATCATTATTTTTGACATTTAATTTCTCCTTAATTCATTATGATTTTTACTTATATTATTGTCAACACTAATCCCTGTATGGTCTAGTCAAGAGTCAAAGGAACTGTGAAATGAAAGGTTGAACCCTTCCCCACAATTGATTCTACCCATATCCTTCCACCAAAAGTTTCTACGATAGATCTAGTGATATAAAGGCCAAGGCCCGTCCCCCCTACTTCTCTAGTTGCCGTATTATCAATCCTATAAAATTTTTCAAATAGATGTTTTTGAGCATCCTTTTGCATCCCCATACCAGTATCTGAAATATTTACAGTAGCGAATTCCTCATCATAATCTATTGATACTGACACCCCTCCCTTTTCTGTAAATTTAATTGCATTCTCAACTAGATTATTTATTACTTCTCTTAACATCTCCATATCGGCTTTTACATTTAAAGAACGACCAACTACTTTCTTTCCTTTTAGGGTTAAATCTTTAGAATCAACTATCTCAAGACTAATATTTTTATCTTGTGATTTTTTTAGAAATACATCTATCACCTCTTTAACAAGGTCATGTATTGAAAAGCTGGTAATATTTGTCTCTAACTTCCCCTCCTCAATCTTTGTAACAGCTAAAAGATTTTGAATTAATTTTGACATTGAAAGAAGAGTATTCTTTGCTTTTCCAAGATATTCCTTACTTTTTCCATCAACTTTACACATACCAGAATCAGTTACGATTGAAATATATCCTTCTGTCGCTGTGATTGGTGTTCTTAACTCATGTGAGGCCGTTGAAACGAACTCATTTCTAAGTCTTTCAACCTCTTTCTCTTTTGTGATATCACGGAAAACACAAATTGCACCAGACATATTTCCCTGAAAATCTTTTATAGGTGCATATGATGATGAAAGCTGAATTCTTTTCTTTGATTTTTTATTTACAAAACAGGTATCTGCTCTAAATACTGGTTCTCCAGTATTCCAGACTGCCATCGCAGGACAATCTTTTTCACACACAGATACATCCCCATCATTTATTAATTTCATAACTGTCGAACATTTTAACCCTAGTGCATCTTTTTCTTCCCAGTTTGTTAACCCTGTTGCGGCTTTATTAAGAAGTACAAGATTTCTATCCATATCTACTGCATAAACTCCATCTGCTATCGCAGTAAGGACTGCTTCATCTTGTGATTTTTCGGCTGTTACTTTTGACGCAAGTTCTGTTAAAGATTCATTTTTGTTTGAAATCTCAGACGTTTTTTTGCTCATAATATAACCTGCAACAGAAACAAGTAAAAATGATACAACAAGTCCTAAATATTTACCAGGATTACTAATTAATTCTGTAGAAATAATCGCTCCATGTAAAATTAAATAACCGATACAAAATGCACTAGCAATATACCCCCATAACTTGTGGTAATAATAACAACTAATTAACACAACATATAATATCGGGAATAAAAAGCTGTCAGGTCCACCAAAAAAATCGACAATAAAAAATATATAAACAAATACTGAAAGAAAAGTTAACTCAAAAATATCTTTTGGCATTTTCTCTTCCCATTTATTTAAAATAAAATAACCGATAAATCCAAATAATCCATATATTGCTGCAATTCGAAACCCAGCATATCTAAGAATCTCCCAATCAGTAAAAAAAAGAATAAGACCATAAGCAATTATTACAGAAAGATGAAAAGCCGTAAGCCATATTCTAATAGATTTATAATATTTTTCCAGATTCCCCTCCATTTATAATTATAATGTTAAAAACATAAAATCAAAAGGTAAAAATTTCTAATTAATGAGAAAACCCATAATCCAAAATTCTAGTAACATCATTATTCGCATCACTTGATCCAAGAATAACAATAACAAGTCTCCGCCCATCTCTTTCCGCGATTCCAATAAAAGTAGATCTTGCTTCGTCAGTATAACCCGTTTTTGCTGCAATCATACCTGGATATCTTTTTAGCATTGCAGAAAGATGCCCAAACCACCAATGTGGTTCATTTTTTTCTGTAGCATAAACAGAATGTTCTTTAGTTTCCCCAGCATAATCAATAACTTTCGGGTGTTCAAGTAATGTATATCTTGTAATTGTCGCCATATCAAATGCAGTAGAAATTTGTCCTTCCTCGTCAAGCCCAGCTGGGTTTTTCATAACTGTATCAGTAAGACCAAGAAGTCTAACCTTTTCATTGGCCTTTTTTATAAATGCATTAAATTTGCCTGGTACTGCATCTGCAATTGCATATGCGGCATCATTAGCAGAAATCATCATCATTCCATATAAAATATCTGAAACTTTTAATTCTTCACCTGGTTTCATATTAATTTTGTTAGAAATCTGTTCAGAAGCATATTGTGTAATTTTAATATATTCATCTTCTTTAAAAAATTCTAGAGCTAGTGAGAAGGTTAACATTTTTATAATTGAAGCTGGGGGTTTCTTTTCTTTTGGATTTTTTTGATAAATAATTTCATTTGTGTTTTCGTCAACCAAAATAGCTGAGACGGCCGAAACATCAATCCCCTCTTCAACAGTTTTTTTTGTTTCTTTCGGCTGATACTTTTTTGTATTCTCATTAATCTTTTTATCCTCTGCAATTTTTGCAAGAAACGATTTATTGCTTTCAGATTTTACTTGAGTATTATTTTTAAAACTCAAAAATAACACTACTAGTGTGATGAATATTAATAAAGGAATTATAATATAAATTATTTTTTTCATATTTTTTGGTAGCCCTGATGCACTTTGTTTCGAACACCTTATGGAGTGGATTACCCTACTAATGCAGGCATACGGGGCTGATTGATGTATCTGAAATTAAATATCCAACGATTTAATCTTCAAAACTTTCATAATGTTATGAAGTTTCTCGATAGATGTATTGACCTCTCCTCGTTCAATCTTGGCATAATAGCTAATATTGATACCCGATTTTTCGGCTACCTGTGCTTGGGTCAGGCCAGTCTTCTCTCTCGCATGCTTAAGTTGACTGCCAAAATCTTTACGGACTTTCTCATTGGTCATGGCGATATTATAGCAAGTTATTCAAAATATGGCTAGAACGGGATGACAGATTAATTAAATATGAAAGGAAAAATATGACGAATATAACACCTAACTTATATAACGAAACAACTTTTTACCCAGCTTTTATCAGAGATGTACTAAAGGCTGAGAATGAAGTAATTATTTATAGTCCCTTTATCAGTAAATACAGGGCCGATTTCCTTAAGAGAACGCTACTTAGACTAAAACAAAAAAACGTTCATGTCTTCATATTTACGCGCCCTGTTTTAGAGCATGAAGAATATGTGCAGGAAGAGATCATATCGGCCATTCAAGACTACAAAGAACTCGGAGCATACATTACATATATTGAAGGCTTTATTCATGAAAAGGTAGCCATAATTGATCGTAAGGTCGTTTGGGCGGGAAGTCTGAACATTCTTTCCCAAAAAACAAGTAAAGAAATGATGATGAGGATAGCAGATGAGGATTTCGCAGCTCAAGTCATGTCGAATTTAGGTCTGAACCAAAAGTTGATAAAAGGATACAAAATTAAGCACCAGCCTCACCGTCTAAAGTTAGATTTTGGTCAAAAAATCAAGATATTTTTAATTGAACCTATGGCTTGTGTTATTAAATGGTCGCTTATGGCTATTTTAAAAATCATGATAGTGTTGCTAAGAGGATTTTTGGCCATATTTAGCATAGTAGGTGCAATTTTAAGATGAGAAAAGCCCTTACTTACGACTTTGGGTCTTCCTTTTTGAGTACTTGATCGGCCACAATCTTTCTAACCTTTTGCTCAAGTTCATAGCCATTACAATGTTTTAAAACACCTAGATATGATGGCAGGTTCTTTTCAGTCACTCTTTTTAGTACTCTCTTCTTTGTTTTAGCTCGTAACACTCGGAAGTGTGGCACAGTAATATATCCAAGAAAATCAACGCCCTGCCCCAGCTTTCTTATTTCCACCTTATCTTTGTGCAAGGCGAGTTTGAGATTTTTAGCCAAGAAGTCTCTAACTTGCTCCTTTGTCCTTTCTAAGTAGTCCTGGTCACGACTCAAGATAACAAAATCATCGCAGTAACGAATATAGTATTTTACTTTGAGCACATGTTTTATGTATTGATCGAGCTCGTCAAGATAAACATTGGCGAAAAGCTGACTGGTGAGGTTGCCTATTGGCGTGCCCTTGGGTCTAAGGAAGTCGAACGATATTTGACCATCCATCGCATAGTCCCTGTCTTCGCCAAAGCTATCAATAATATCATCGAGAAGCCACATCGTATTAACATCTTTGACCTTCTCTTGAATCAATTCCTTTAGTTTCCCGTGATCAATTGAGTCAAAAAATCTCCGAACATCACATTTCAAGACAAAACAGGTATCGGAATAGTTTTTACTGACCTTCCTGGCAAAATATTCAAATCGGTAAATAGCCTTATGGCTACCTTTGTCGTTACGGCAGGAGTAGGTATCAAAGATAAACCCTTTATCAAATATGGGATACAAAACTCGATAAATCGCGTGGTGCACAATGCGATCCCTAACAATCGCCTTATGAATGTGTCTAAGTTTTGGGTCAGTGATGTAAAATGAAGTATAATTTGAATGTCGGTAAGTTTTAGACTTTAAGTCTCGGTGTAATCGAAAAATCTCATCCTCCAAATTCTTCTCAAATTCAGATACATCGAGCTTTTTTCTTTTACCCTTCTTAAATTCTTCCCAGCTGGCGAATAAGTTTTCAAGGCAAATAATTTGATTAAAGAGGTTATCCATGCAAAATGAAATTCCTTTGTTCTAAAAAATTTATGATTTTTACAAATTCTACTATGATTGGAGTGATCATTTACCAAAGAAAGTAAAAGCCGTACTTGGCCGAAAGATTGAGGCCAATATCCTTGAGCTGCTTGAGACAATATCAAAAGTTGCCAATATGACTGGCGAAAAATCTACACAACTTATGATTGCCTCAGAGTACATCGATCAACTGAAGGTTCTCTTTCGTCTATGTTATGAAATCAGGGCCATTGATCAAGCTAAATACATTATCTTTGAAGAAAAACTCCAAGAAATCGGTCGGATGACCGGTGGTTGGATAAAATCAGTTAAGTAGAAACTACCAGAGGACGGACCGCGTTGTTGTTCCAGTGATTGTCGGAATTG
>JBGSRK010000143.1:0-1822 GCA_041737595.1 Patescibacteria group bacterium | reverse complement strand
AGGTAAACATAAATTAATGATTGAGGTTCTTAAAGAAGCAGAGATGCAATCACTTAAAATTCCAGGACTTATCAAATCTTCAAAAAACCAGGGAGTTGGGCCAAAAGAGGGTTTTGTATACAGGCTTAAACTAAGCAATGTAAAACATAGAGAGGTTTTGGAGGAGTTGATAAAAGATCTTCCACAAGGTCAGGAAGGCGAGATGACAGAAGTGATTGACTTAAATGAAAAAGTAAAAGAAGACCTTGAGAAGCTATAAAAGAAGATGTAAGGGGTTGTAATTTATGTAATTTTTTGATATATTAGATCTCCTATAAAGGAAAAAAACAATGCCAAAAATCAAATCAACAAAATCAATCAACAAAAAGGAGGTAACAAAGGATGCGGTCCATCCCATGGAAATGCTTCTTGGAAAATCAAAGACGGTAAAGCTTAAGAAGGGAAACGAGATTGAAGCGACTATAGTCTCAATTTCAAGAAAAGGAGCACTTTTTGATATTGGAGCAAAAGCCTATGCGGTGTTAGGAGAGAAAGAATTAAAAGAAATATCAACCTATCTTTCCTACCTTAAGGAGGGAGAGGTAATTCAAGCTCGCATTATATCTGAAGAATCAAAAGAAGGTTTTCCTGTATTATCCCTTAGGAAGTTTTTTGAAAAAGGAAAATGGGATATTCTTAGTGCCAAAAAAGAACATGAAGAAGAGATAGAGGTAGTATGTGGAGAATACGGAAAGGGAGGAGTTTTTGTTGACTTTATGGGAATTCGTGGCGTTATACCCAAAATTCAGCTTACCGAAGACTTTCTTCAAAACCCAGAAAAATTGAATGGACAGAAGATAAAAGTAAAAATACTGGAAGTAGATGAGAAGAAAAATAGACTTGTAGTTTCTCAAAAAATTGCATTTCTTAAGATATCTCAAAAAGAGCTTTTGGCAGGGTTTGAAAAAATTGAGGTGGGGAAAACATACCCAGCTCATGTACTTGGAGTATCAGAGTTTGGTATTTTTTGTGAAGTGATGGGTGTTGAGGGGCTTATCCACATTTCTGAGATCTCATGGCAGAAAGTTTCCGACCCATCGGTTTTCGCAAAGATTGGGGACACAATTGATGTGGCCGTAGTAGAAAAAAATATAAACGATCTCAAGCTTAATCTTTCTATTAAACGATTAACACAAGACCCCTGGGACACCATAGAAGAAAAATATCCAAAAGACAAGGAAGTAAAGGGAGAAGTTATTCGTCAGGAAAGATACGGTTATTTTATTCGTCTTGAACCCGGGATAGAGGGGTTGGTACACATTAGCAAGCTTACCGGAAAAGAAGATCTTAAAATAGGCTCAACCATTAAAGCCTTTATTGAGAAGGTTGACCGTAAGTCACGGAAGATGAGTCTTATCCTTACTCAAAAGGAAAAACCGGTTACGTATAGATAAGAAGTAAGTATAGAAAATCATGGAGTAAATACTCTTCTATCTTCATTCTCAATTCTTACTTCTGTATTCTTTCCTCTTCTTCCTATATACTTAAATAGTATATGGAGCAACATCCTATTCCAAGACAGATAACTTCGTTTGAATTTAAGCTTATTGGGTTTATGACCCTAAAGCAATTTTTATATTTGGTTATATTTGCCCCTATCGGATATATAGCTTATTCTCTTTTTCCTATTCCTATTTTAAACATAATCCTTGGTTTTGCAGTTGGTGCAATTGGAGTTGCTCTTGCATTTATTCCAATAAATGATAGACCGCTTGATGTATGGATTAGAAACTTCTGGAAAAGAATTAACTCGCCCACACAATATTTTTTTCATAAAAATAAT
>JBGSRK010000080.1:0-1563 GCA_041737595.1 Patescibacteria group bacterium | reverse complement strand
GGTCGTTATAAACTTCATCTAATCCCAACAGAACATGGTTATCCGAGAGTGAAATTTGCAAGATCGAGGCCAGGCCTGGCCCAGGGAATAGGCTGATTTCATTGCTAAAAATAGGGGGTGGAGGCCGGACCCTGTTGTTTTTTTCGGGGCGTGTCAAGCAATTGGTCGGCTTTATAAAAAGGCCTAGCCAGCGGTTACGCTTAATTTCGAGTTTAAAAAATCACGAAGATCTTGAGGTTTAATGGGCTTTGTAATGTGGTGATCAAATCCCGCTTCCATAGCAGCGCGTTTGTCTTGCTCCTGACCGTAGCCACTTAACGCAATGAGATAGACGGACTTGTCCCCAAGTACCTCCCGAATATGTCGGGCAACTTGATAGCCATCCATTTTGGGTAGTCCAATATCAAGCAACACTAATTGTGGCTGGTGTCTCTTAAACATCGCTACACCTTGCTCGCCGTCGATAGCAACGGCGGCATTAAAGCCCCATTTCTTCATAAAGATCATGAGCATTTCGGCTGAATCATGCGAATCCTCGACAATGAGTACACGTGGACTTTGCGAGGCTGAGACTGGTTTTTCGCGTAAAGTGTTGTCGGCGATAAGTTCAAGCGTTTTGGTCGACATTTTTACAGCTGGCATTAAAGGTTCTATTTCAGCTATCGGCAATGTCATACGGAACTCGGAACCTTTACCCGGACCATCACTAAATGCCGATATAATTCCGCTATGCTGATTGATGACTTCTTTAACCAAGGTGAGACCAATTCCCAGTCCGCCCAATGACCGATCAATTGAGGTTTCACCTTGCACAAACATATCAAAAACTTGATCGAGCATTTCTTTTGGCATGCCGATACCACTGTCTTTGACCACAATGTGAATTTCAGAATTCGAAGCATCCTGAATATCAATCAAAATTTCTCCAGGAGGGTTTGTATACTTGGCGGAGTTTTGAATGAGATTTATAAAAACTTGCTGCATGCGAACGGGGTCGGCATCTATCCAGATTTTTCCTACGTACTCAAAGTGCAGGCGAATATGGCGCGAACGCAGTGTTTCTTTCGTGAGTTCAATAGCGCTGTAAATCGCTTCCACAAGATCAAAGCGTTCTTTCTTAAGTACAATCTTTCCCTTAGTGAGTCGCGAGACATCTAGCAAATCGTCCACCATGTGAACGAGATGTTGCAATTGTTTGCTAACTACGCCGTGAGCTCGTTTCTTGTCGCCTTCGCCCAAATCCGGCTCCTGCAATAAATCCGCTGCGCTGCGGATAGCGGCGAGAGGATTACGTAACTCATGTGAAAGCATCGCTAGAAATTCGTCTTTGCGGCGATCGGCAAGAGCCAGTTCATGCGATCGCGTTCGCATGAGACTCGAAAGTAAATTCCCAATACCGCCGGTTATAAAGACAAAAGCCACGCGTAAAAATAGGTCGCCATATATGAAGCCATCGACACTGGTAAATACTACGACGCTACTGTAGATCACCGAGAAGAAGCAGGCCGTTAGCATGGTAGCGCGTAAATTGTGACGAAGCGCCACGCTCGTAATGGAGGCGTA
>JBGSRK010000135.1:0-2124 GCA_041737595.1 Patescibacteria group bacterium | reverse complement strand
GCAGGCGCCGGGCGCGCTGACGCTGGTCAGGATCCGGCGCAAGCCGCTCTTAGAACAGGGCACCCACAACCTGCTGAGCACCAGCTCCTTTGGCCTGAAGCGCGCCCCCTTACCGGCAAAATCGGGCTTTTTCCGGCTGCGCGCCCGCACTCATCCGGTTGATTTTCTGCTGAACATCTTGCCGCGCCTGGCTGGGGAAGGCTTTGAGATCTACGGCGAAGAAAAGCTGAAAATCGCGCGCGTAAACCACCACACGCCCACTATCTCGTTTCGGGTTGCGTCGGGCATCGACTGGTTCGACCTTCAGGCGGTGGTTAATTTCGGCGATCTGGAAGTCCCGCTCAAAGAGGTGCGCCGCCTGGTGCGGAAAAAGGAGCGCTACGTCAAGCTCTCGGACGGCTCGATCGGCGAGCTCCCGGAGCAATGGCTCGAGCGCTACCGCCATCTGTTTGCGGTGGGAGAGCTGCAGGAAGACCGCCTGCGGGTCTCCAGGCGCCACATCACTTTGATCGAGCAAGCCCTGGTCGAGGCAGATGCGGTGCTGCAAGACGAGGAATTCGCCCGGCGGCGCGAGCGCCTGCGCAGCCTGTTGAACAGCGGCTTCGATGGGATAAAACCCCGCACACTTCCAGAAGGATTCTTTGGTGAGCTGCGGCCCTACCAAAAATCCGGTTTCGATTGGCTGCACTTTCTGCACGAGTACGAATTTGGCGGCTGCCTGGCGGACGACATGGGTCTGGGCAAGACAATCCAGACGCTGGTCTTTTTAAGGTCGCTCTACGCCTCGAACGGGGCGGGTGCATCCCCTGCCGCCGCCAGCTTGCTGGTTGTGCCGCGCTCGCTGCTGATCAACTGGCAGCGTGAAGCCGCCCGCTTCACGCCCGAGCTCCGGTTCCTCGAATATTTCGATTCCAACCGGGAGAAGGACCCGGCGGTCTTCAATGATTACCATCTGGTGATCACCACCTACGGTGTGATGCTGCGCGATATCCAGCTTCTGCACGGCTATGAGTTCTACTACACCATCCTTGACGAATCGCAGTCGATCAAAAATCCGCTCTCGCAGACCGCCCGGGCGGCGCATCTGCTGCGCTCGAAAAACAGGCTGGTGCTGACCGGGACGCCGATTGAGAACTCGACCGCCGAGCTCTGGTCGCAGTTTGCCTTTTTAAATCCGGGTCTTCTTGGGAATTTGAAATATTTCAAGAACGAGTTCGGGCTGCCGATTGAGAAAAGGGGCGACGAGCAGGCCGCCGAACGACTGCGCCGGATCGTTTATCCATTCATTTTGCGCCGCACCAAGGACCAGGTAGCGCCCGAGCTGCCGCCCCGCAGCGAGCGCATCCTGTACTGCGATATGGAGCCGGCCCAGCGCAGGTTCTATCTGCGTACGCGTGAAGCCTACCGCAGTATGCTGATGGGGCTGTTTGAGAAAGAAGGCATCGACGAGAGCCGCATGAAAATCCTGGAGGGCCTGCTGCGGCTGCGCCAGATCTCCAACCACCCGCGCCTGATGGATGAAAAATTTCACGGTGCATCGGGCAAGTTCGACCTGCTGCTCGAGACGCTCGAAACGCTGCGGGCTGAAAACCACAAGGCGCTGGTTTTTTCGCAGTTCGTCAAAATGCTCAGCCTGGTGCGTGCAGCGATCGACGAGCGCGGCATCCCGTACAACTACCTCGACGGTCAAACTCAGGCCCGCCAGCAGCAGGTCGACCAGTTCCAGGAAGACCCGGATATTCCGTTTTTCCTGATCAGCCTGAAGGCCGGTGGGCTGGGGCTCAACCTCACCGCTGCGGATTACGTGATCCACATCGATCCCTGGTGGAACCCGGCGGTCGAGATGCAGGCTTCCGACCGCACGCACCGCATTGGACAGGACAAGCCGGTGTTCGTCTATAAGCTCATCACGCGTGATTCGGTCGAGGAGAAGATCCTGCAGCTCCAGGAGCGCAAAAAGAGCCTGGTCGATCAGATCATCTCGACCGAGAGCTCGTTCTTCAAGAGCCTCTCAGTCGAGGACGTGCAGGCGCTGTTCAGCTAGAGCGCGATTTCCGCCTCAAAGAAACCTCTCATCCGGATAATATTGACGCTGCAGGGGAATAATCTCTTCCAACAGGCGTT
>JBGSRK010000127.1:0-1663 GCA_041737595.1 Patescibacteria group bacterium | reverse complement strand
GGAAGCTTCTGGGAAGTCAGTGCGGCATGTGAGGTGGAAGGTCGCATGTGACACCCGGATCGTCACACGTGGGCAGTACAACACCGTTAGTTGAAACAACCCTGGCCAGGAGAAAGCATAACTATGGCCAATGTAGTTGAGTACCGTTCTGGGCCTAGTGCAATCAGTCAGTCTGTTCGCTGCAGAGTACTTGAGCTCGAACCTAGTTCTTTGGTTTATTTGGTGGACAGAGAAGTTTTGGGATTGAAATAACTCTACAAGTTGAGAACTTGCTTGAATCTGTTTAGGTAGTGAACAAGATATCAGAGAGGGATTGTGAGCACCGGGTGTTTGGTGTTGGGCAATGAATCCGCATTTTTTCTTAGAATATGATATTTTCTGGCAGTGGGATATTGTTGTACGAATGCTTACAAGAGGACTTAAAGGTTTCGTGACAGAATCAACAATGTCTTCGAAGTCAAACATACCAGAATATTACAACAGCTGGGAATCTATGGCTGTTTTGTTTCGGTCGAGTTCTTAGTTGGCTTTATGGGAAAAGGTTTAGTCGTGTCATTCTTGGATACTGTAGGGGTGGCTGAAGCAGTAGAAAGCCTGTATAACTTGGAGTTCCTGTCTATAGATGGGCCACTGTTGAGTAGAAAAGAAGTCGTGCAAATAGTCAATTTGGTGCAGGCTCATCCTGTCCGTTGCTAACTGTTTGAACTGGATGGAGAGAAACTTGAGGATATTGACTTGTTATGCTATGGGGGCGGTTCTGAGAATGGCATCTGAACGGGTTGCTGGCTGCTTTCTGGGTCTGGGTTATTTTGGGTCAAGTGATCAAGTGTCAGACAGATAGTATGATGCTGGTAGGTTGATGAGGACTCGTCCATAAAGCTTGTTATTTGGTATTCCATCAGGGGGTTATATATGTTTGTTACATTTTGTTGTTACAATAATGGTAGGGAATTGGTTGGCCACTTTGGGGGTCAGAACAAAGTCATACAATAAGCAGTTATTTCTGGGGTGACAGGCTTGCTGGGCCTTCTGTGATATGTATGGAAACAACTTGATCGATTGACCAATATTCCTGGTTAAACTGGACTGTTGGGTACGACTGAGCAGCATCCACGTAATAAGTGGAAGTGACAATACCATATGCAGTTTACATCCCTTAGAACTTATGTGAACACAAGCATGGGAACACATTTCTGGTTACTGGTTACCTTGCGTACAGCCTTTCCAGAGGGAACGTTCTTCAAGTGGGTAAACAGTGCTTTGCAACAAGTAAATACTAAGCTAATCTTTTGTGTGAATGGCAGGCAGTTCTAGCCTACAGTTCTTGGTTTTGGTGTGCATAAAGGGGGTGCAACGCCAGATTTTTAAATATAGAAGTTTTAAAGTAATCATAGGCAGCTTGCATTCTCTAATCACTAGTCTTACATACGCCACTGTATACTTGGATTCTATAGATAGAACTCGACACTAAGCTCAAAGTCGGTGCATTTCGCCAGCCAGAAACGGATCCACCCCCTTTGCCCTCAGAAGACAGGGCAGACAGTAAATGCTCATCGTTTGCGTGGGGTTTCTGGTTGTCGCCATGCTGAGCTTTCCAACTAACAGGTCACACTTGGGTTTACAGGGTTTACTACTATTTCCGCTTTCCTTTTTGTCGTGTGCT
>JBGSRK010000105.1:0-2068 GCA_041737595.1 Patescibacteria group bacterium | reverse complement strand
GTATATATTAGGAAGGGTCCAGCCTCTCTATATACAGTAACGGCGTACCCAACATTTTTCGGGCCCGGGCAGGGTCGAGTCCGGCATCTGAGGTTTCCTCCGCGGGTAGCGTTGGATACTCGCGGACATCTCAAAACTGTTCAACCGCGACCATCCTTTCACTCTTCCGAACAGGGCTCCCTGTTCCTTTGTTGCTCGTTCGTTCACTCGCACTTCGTCTGCTTGCGCAGCCTTCGTTGCTCGCCCCCCCTGAGCTCACTCGCACTTCGTCTGCTTGCGCAGCCTTCGTTGCTCGTTCCCAAAGCTCACTCGCATTGCGCCGCGCAGGCATCCCATGCCGCCTCGGCCAGTGCTCGATACTTCATATACGCAGGCTCTCGGTAGATCTTTTTCAGCCCCGACAGTGTCAGCGGCTGCAGCTCGGCCGGCAGGCCTTCCAGCTCTGAAAAGTGCAGCCGTGAGAACTCCTTGACCATCCACAGCAGAAAGTAGAAGAGAGCCTTGTTCAGCCGAAAGCGAGAGTGGCTGCTATGAAAGCTTACTCGCAGTAGCTCTTCCAGGCTCAGCTGGTAGTGAATCTTAACCACCACTTGCCGCAGTAGCCGCTGCCTCTCGGGCTCTTGGAGGCCGCCTTGCAAGCCCCAGTAGAAGCAGGTGCCTTGGCACATGTTGTCTTTGACGGTCTCCATGAGTGAAGCGACGTCGACGCCTCGCAGGGCTTGGTTCCAGCGGCTGTAGTTGGTGGGTATCCCAGAGCGAGGCATTTTTTCCGGCTGAGAAAGAGACCCTAGAGGGTGTGTATTTTTGTCATTCTTAGTAGTCAAAATAACAGTCTTCAAAATCAGCTTGATCTTCCGCTGGCACTTCAGGGACGGCCGGAGCTTTCGCCGGGACTTCAGGCAGTCTGGTCGAGGCATCTTTCGCCAGCACTTCGGCCAGTCTGGCCAAGGCATCGTGCACCGACACTCCCGCCAGACCGGCCATATACTCCACTGCCGCCGCTCTGGAAGAGACATCGCTAGAACCGGACTTAGCCAACCTCAGACAGCTCTCCAATGTCTGACCGTAGAGAGGGTCGCCCTGGGGCAGACGGGCTCCAGCCTCGACCAACACCACCACCGAGCCTAGCGCCTGTGGCTGGCAAGGTAGGATCGCCAGCGCTTTTCTCAAGGCCGACTCTAGATCGACCGGCCCGGCCGCCAGCACTAGCCGCAGAATGTCAGGCATGAAATATAGTGCGTCTTGAGACAATGCCTGCTGAGGCTCACAGGCACCAACCCTTAACACCAGCGCCGCCACTTGGGAGCCACCATAGGCCACTAGATAGCCCTTACGGTCGCGGGCGCCTCGATCCAGCAACAGCTGCACCAGCTCTATGTTGCGATGCTCATAGCAGGCCTTTAGGGCGTCATCAAGCGCCGAAGCGCCTCGATCCAATATATACTGGGCTACCTCGAGGTTGCACTTTTGACAGGCGGTCACTAGGAGTAAATTTAACAGCTGAGGTCGAGCTTCCACAAAGGGGCGCATGAGGGCGGGTCTAGAGCCTGGCATTCGGCAGGCGGCCTGAGCCACGGCGTCCAAAATGCCGAAGGGAATGTGAATGCCTTGCAGGGCCGCCCTGACCATTTCAGGGTCGCCACTTTGGACGGCCGCTACCAAAACATCCTGAGGGCCGGTGAACATTATCATATCATGATGGGTATTGACGGTATTACGTATTGCCGCCAGCACGGCTTTGAAAATCTCCACTCTACCTGCTCGAATCGCCTTTTGAGCCAGCGGAAATAAAGTGCCAAGACCGATGCCTTCATATGAAAGCACTCGTCGCAAGATCTCCAAGTGACCTCTTTTGACAGCCACAAACAGACAATTACGGCGTTGGTGATCAGAGTCTAGATAGGGCTCTATTATGGACCAGTGACCACCCCGAGCGCCCGCTCTTACGATATGATACATATCGAAGTTCGAAAGTGTCAGCTCTTGCATGGCATACCGAAGCTCTTCCACCAGCCCGGCCCTGGCGTAAAGGCGGCAGACCGACAAGGAATCGTCAGGCTTTTGGAGG
>JBGSRK010000092.1:0-1852 GCA_041737595.1 Patescibacteria group bacterium | reverse complement strand
GACTTCGACGCAATCAATCATATCCAGCGCACCTGCGCAATGAATCTACCCGCTGTGTTTAATTAAAGACAACGGGTGGAATGATATGGGTATTCGCGATTGTTATGTCGACATTGAGGAAATCGTCGGACGTGTGGGCGCAGACTCGTCACCTGCAAGGTAATATTACAAAGAGTGAGTGGCGACGGTCACATGCGGGGATAAAGGCAGCGTTGGCGATCTTACAGTTCGAGTTGCACACGAGTGTAGAAGAGCTGAATGCGCAGCAAGTAAGCCCATGTTATAGGAAGGTATGTGTATCGGTGACAGGCGGTGCTGTCAGCAAGCCAGTGATGATACAACACCTCTTGAGCGGTAACACGAAGTTGCTTGGTGTTGAGGCGATGGCTGCGATATATAAGGCCAAGAAGGAGGCTCAGATTAAGAGGATGCCCAAGGGTGTGTCCATTAATAACAATGCTGAGAAAGCTGCCATCAATGATATGCACGCAGCTATTGGGCTATTGCATGTACTCGATTACCGCCACGTTTTGGAACACCGCTCGGCAGACGTCATATACAGCCTTAAAGGACACGAATCCTACTTCCCCGATCAGGTTAAAAGCGCTACTGCTGCTGATCGTGGTAGAGTGAACTTCCATGTGACCGTGTCATAGATGCTCGAGATCCTGAGGGCGGGGATGAGCCTTACGTGTATCGGGCGTGCACGCGACGGTACAGTTGATGTAGTGTGGGTGTTTCATGGACCGGATGCGGAGGCGATGCTCGGTTCAGTTTCAAATGCGCAGCTAGTGTTTGATCCTGTACTTCGCCTAAAGTATGGCCGCAGCAACAACGCCTTCACGTGCGCGTATACCCAACCTGCGTTCCGGTATAACGTTGGACAGACCGATGGAGAGAAAAGCAGGCTTCTGAGCAGGAAAGTGTCGATAGTGCGCCAATCAAGTGGTCACTGTAGACACCCTGCAGATTTCTTTGATGAAGACGATTAGCAGATCCGGAGTCCAACTCACATGAAGGAGAATAAGGGGTTCATCGCCATGAGGGACGCGTTTGACCTAGCCGGCAATTATCTGACGCTAGTGCGAACGGAAGAGACCAACTATAGCAAGGTGGACTGTACCATGGTTAGCCGTCACGACGAGACTGTCAATGTTCGGATCCAAGATAAGCTCGTTTATCAAGGCAAAGGAATCAAACAATTTAATCTGCACGGGAAATAGAAGCTTCCATTAGACCCGGATGGCGTCGATATCCTCATGGTCCACGACCTGGACGAACGCGAGGCGTGGGCGATTCCTATGCGTAGATACACAGAAGATGGATAGGTGACGGAGTCTACTTTTACATATAATGAGCTGCGAAAGGACACCATATATCTTAGTAAGGATTGGCTCACACGTTTCCAACCCTACCACTTCAGTCTAACAAATGGATCAGCCATTAGAGATATAGGGCTGGCATGTGTTGATGCCTAGAGATTAAGTCCTGTTATCACCAATCAAACGCGACTCAGACTGTGACTTCGACGCGATCAATCATATCCGGCGCACCTGCACAATGGACCTGCCCGCCGCGCTCGCTGCCATCGGTTAATAGTACCATACCCCTGCAATGCCGACACGCGTGGTTAAACAGACGGCCACAAAAGCAACCATGACGAGGAGGGCGGTCTCACGGATGGTATCCGCCCTGCCGCCGCGCAAGGCAGTGCATGTGCCCCAGCGCGTTCTAACCAAGGTGCGGTTCGTGGAGAAGATAGTGGGACGGACGGCAATGGTGGCGTGGGCCGTCGCCGCCTGCCCCGATGCGCTGCTTCCCCAGGTCGCCGCGCCAGCGATCGCCGCGGTTC
>JBGSRK010000082.1:0-1881 GCA_041737595.1 Patescibacteria group bacterium | reverse complement strand
GCAGCACGACAAGTTCCTCGCCGACAGCAAGCACGGCTACCAGACCGTCGGCGACATCGGCGGCCAGACCTTTGAATGTTTCTATATGCGGAAAAAACTGCGAGAAAGCGAGTTAGGAGTTAGGAATGGCGAGTTGCAAATCAGCGAAAAAGCGAGTGGCGAGTCCTAACTCCTAACTCGCAACTCAGTCCTCAGTCCTCAGCCCTAAATTAAAGAAAGGAGCAAACAATGAACGATTACTTTGTTATCGAAGGTGGTTATCCGCTCAAAGGAGAAATCACGCCCGGCGGTAATAAGAACGCCGCGCTGCCCTTGTTGGCCGCCGCATTGTTGACCGACGAACCGGTCACGCTGCGCAACCTCCCGGCCATCCGCGACGTGGAAGTGATGGGCGACTTGCTCGAAGTGCTGGGCGTCCAGGTGACGCGCCAGGATGCGCAGACTTGGACATTGCGCGCTCAGGCTATCCACCAGTCACAGACCGGCATGGATCGCGAGCAATTCCGCGCTATCCGCGGCTCCATCTTGATGGCCGGGCCGCTCCTGGCGCGGCTGGGTCAGGTGGACCTTCCCTCCCCCGGCGGCGACATGATCGGCCGCCGCCGCGTGGACACGCACTTCCTGGCGTTCCAACAACTCGGCGGCGCCATCGCCCTGGAAGGTGGCATGATGCACGTCAGTGCGGCAAAGCTGCGCGGCGCGGACATCTTGCTGGATCAGGCCAGCGTCACCGGTACGGAGAATGCTGTGATGGCGGCGGTGTTGGCGGATGGCACCACCATTCTGCGCAACGCCGCCTCCGAACCGCACGTCCAGGATTTGTGCCGGATGCTCAACCAGATGGGCGCTGCCATCAGCGGCGTCGGCTCCAACACCCTCGTCATTGAAGGCGTCTCCCGCCTACACGGCGCGGACTTCACCCTCCCCTCCGACCATATCGAAGTGGGCAGCTACCTGGCGCTGGCCGCCGCTACCCACGGCGAACTGCTCATCCGCAACGCCGTCCCCCAAAACCTGCGCATGATCCTGATGACCTTTGAGCGGCTGGGCGTCCAGGTCGAAATACGCGGCGCGGATCTGTTCGTGCCGGCCGGACAATCGCTCAAAATTGTGGCGGACATGGGCGGCGCAATTCCCTCCATCGCCGACGAACCGTGGCCGGCCTTCCCCGCCGACCTGATGAGTATCGCGTTGGTGTTGGCGACGCAATGCGAAGGCGTGGTCATCTTTCACGAAAAAATGTTCGAGAGCCGCTTGTTCTTCGTGGACAAACTGATCCCGATGGGCGCGCGCATCGTCCTTTGCGATCCCCACCGCGCCCTGGTCTACGGCCCTTCGCAGCTTCAGGGCGACCTGATGGAAAGTCCCGACATCCGCGCGGGCATGGCGATGCTCATTGCGGCGCTCGCGGCGGCAGGGACCAGCACCATCCACAACATCCGCCAGATTGACCGGGGCTACGCCCACATCGAAGAAAAACTGAACCCGCTCGGTGCGCGCATCCAACGCCTCCAACGCCGTAACGATTGAAGCCAAAGACTGCAAAAGTCTCAGCAGGCGCCTGCATCTTGCACGTTTTTTGTTCAACGTAGGCGTCTGGTAGATCAGACAAATCGTGAGACTTTTGTAGTCTGGCCCATGCTCAAGTTAACCCTGAAAAGATGCAGGGCTATCGCATTTGGGAGCAAAGACTACAAAAGTCTTAGTAGTCGCCTGCATCTTGCGCGTTTTTTGTTCAACGTAGGCGTCTGGTAGATCAGATAAATCGTGAGACTTTTGTAGTCTGGCCCATGCTCAAGTTAACCCTGAAAAGATGCAGGGCTATCGCATTTGGGAGCAAAGACTACAAAAGTCTTAGTAGTCGCCTGCATCTTGCGCGTT
>JBGSRK010000070.1:0-1916 GCA_041737595.1 Patescibacteria group bacterium | reverse complement strand
TGCTATTTGTGAATTGTCTACAGTTCATCATCACCGGCAGAAAAGCAACTTGCAAGAAATTCTAGTTGTAAAGTCAACTGGGTGTGAGTTATGCAAGTGATTTTTTGTTCCTATGGCCGGATGGATTACCGAGAGGGTGCAACTGAAGGACCTTCCTCAGGTAAAGTATGGACCTAATGATATTCTGTCTCAACTTATGAGTGGGTGTATAATGGTGAATTTGTGAATTACCTTTCAGTGCTGGTAGTATTGTAAGCGTATAGTATTGTTTAGTGTGGAAGGTTGCGTGTCTTTGATTGCAGAGACCCACTGATTACTAGCAAGGTAGTTTTATTACTTTTTACAATCACTATATCAAGCCTCAACACCAATTGTCTTGTAGCGCTAGGATTTATATCACTATACTAAACAGCTGTTGTTTTATTTATTGGTGCAGATTATTACCCGGTGCCGCGCTCCAGGCCCACTTTCTGAGGCTGCTTTAACAAAGGAGGAGTACAGTTTGGTGGAGGCACTTTCCACACGCCTTCGGAAGCTAGCGGATGCTGCAGCAGCAAGAAATGTTCGGTTGATGGTCGATGCTGAACACACCTATTTCCAACCAGCTATAGACCACGCAGTACTAGAACTACAGCGAGTCTATAACAAGGAAAAGCCTGTGGTGTTCAACACTTATCAAGCATATCTAAAGGACTGCCGAAGCAAACTGGAACACGATATCGGTCGGTCTCAAATGCATGGATTCAAACTTGGAGCGAAGTTAGTCCGGGGTGCCTATCTGTACTTGGAACGAGAGAGGGCTGCAAGTTTAGGAATTTCATCGCCAATTTTGCCATCTTTGGAAGCTACTCATAGGAGTTATGACCAACTGGTTGGCTTGCTGTTAGAAGAGTGTAAGGAGCATGGTGCAGAGTTGATGGTTGCCTCGCATAACCAGAATTAGATATCATCTGCTGTGAAGATTATGTCTAACCTGGGGATCGATCACAAGACTGCAGGTATGTATTACTTCGAATATTTTCATGTACTTTTTTTGAAGTTTTTAAGTATTCTGGGGGTGCCTGTTTGGGTTAAGATTTTGTTGGAGCTGTGCAAGGAGCATAGGGCCGAGTTGATGGTTGCCTCACTTAACCAGAACAAGATATCTTCAGCTGTGGATGAAATGGTGTATAAATTGGGGATAGATCACAAACTACAGGTATGCGTCCGTTGATGCAGTGTCCTGTACTGCTGTGGGTGTTTGATATTCGGGTCAATAATACTTTATTGAATATACAAAGTATTTATTATTGAAATACTTTGTTGGTTGTTGTTAAAACAGTACAATGGGCATATTGTTAAGTTGACTTTAACTTGCATAATCCCAACCAGATCTCATTAGCTAAATGCTAGCTCTGAGCTCAAGTTCCAGTTTATGGGGATTGTTCTGATGTCATTGTAGGTCAGTAACTTGACTGTCTGTAGGTTCTGAGGTGTTTGGTTGGTAGAATTTGTTGACAGGTTCTCAGTCTGATGCCCATGTTTTTTGGTTGGTTGTTCAATGAAGTTTGTTACCACTACTAATTGAGTCAAGGGTCCACTGGTTAACTAGTCGCTTTAACTGCAGGAAAATTTCGCAGAAAACTTTGTACAGCGAGTCTTTTACTAGCTACCGTTGGTAAAGTTGGCCAAACGACATTGATTGTCAGCTTGTGTAGAGCTTTTGACTTATTGTATGGCTTGGTTGATGGATTCCGGTAACTTTTATGTCTATATAGTAACCTCTGCTCTCTCCTTGGGTCCACATATGTACTTTAGCCAAGTATAGGGTATGGCTGGTCGCCTCAGCTTTCCTCGTGGCCAAGTGGGCTACTGTGCTTACATGTTTGTCCAGCCTTCAGCCATGCACTCTAACAACGATGTTTTGTATATCTCTT
>JBGSRK010000129.1:0-1559 GCA_041737595.1 Patescibacteria group bacterium | reverse complement strand
CCCCAGTGCTCATAACATTGTGCAGATCTACTTCACTGTATAGTACGGTATTTAAACACTATTAGTCCCGTGTTTAATGAGTTAATTTGAAAAATGTAGGTCTAAAAAACGCCATTGATAAATGCTGCTTAAAGTCCACACTTGTCATACTGTCTTAAAATATACTAAACTTTGGAGCTCGAGACAAAAACAAACAGTTGGCAACTAGTGGCAGGTTTATTCCCCAACAATAACACACCCTCAGAAAGTATTCTAGGAAAATAGGCAAAATTCACCAATTGTGTTAATCAGATCACCAGAGATATTGTAGTCCAAACCCATTATATACTAGCAAAAGAGAAAAGAATTGTTTTGTGAAGAAAAGTAGAGGTGGCAATGATACACCTTTGCTAATGTCTTGCCCACAACCTAAATATAGTCAAAGCTGAGAGAAATATATACTGGAAAGGTACAAACACTAAATACACAATCCTAGGCTTATGGCGTTGCACACACATAAAGTCGCGCTCCTGGGTATGTTACCTTGTGCTCATAATGAGTGAATCTAGACAAGGTTACCACAGCCTACTATTAATACAGCATTTTTCATGCACAATAGACTTGTGTGTGTCGACATGAAATGGAGGAATTCTGAAGAGACTACCTCTATGACAACTCTGACAACAAGATACCACGGGAAAGAATAGCTCACTAGCACCAAAACGTCTTTTAGGACCCATAACTAAACTCAACTGGAAGATTAATGGAGTTGTACTCTCAATAACCCTACACCGTATACAGGATAAGAGGACAAGAAACTAATGTGAGAGCCTGCCCAAGGTACCAGCAGGAATATATACACACTAGCGTAAAGTCCTCTCAGCGTTGACTGGGACTGAAAGAGCGTATATATTCTTTCATTAGACAACTTTACATTTAAACTACTTAAATACATCAAACTGAGACACCGTGAGTAAAGTCATTAGTAAGTCCCCAGAATACCCGCCTAAATAGATACAGATTTCAATGAATCAGCGTGATGACTGAGTAGGGGACATATATAACAAGGTCCTACATTCTGCTAAAACACCTACATATAGCGCTGTCAACCACGGAGGTTAAAAGCTTGCATTACAGGACTACAGGATAAACTAGGCTGGACACTTGGAAAAGGTTAAGTAAAGTTGTTTTACTCCTGCTGTTTCAGTGTAACTAATAAGATAAGCAGGTCGTTGTCGTCGTTTCAACAACAGACAGACGGTGAACCAACAGCGATAGTTGTGCCACAAGTAATTTTATTTTATTTTATTTAGATGGGTCCAACAACATGGTCCAAACCTAACCTCGCTCATTGCCATTGCCAGATTACTCTGATTGTGCCCATGTTAAAGCAATACAGGGCCACGACTTTTTGTTATTTTCGATTGCCTGACTGAAGCTACTACAGTTGGTACTGTTGGCTGTTTGACAGCAGACTGCCTTAGGCTTTGCCTGCCACATGCCAAAGTGCCCACGGGATATTAAGGGGCGCTGTTGCAGTGGTTGAGGGCTGATCTGAGAGCTCAGGCATCCAGGATAGC
>JBGSRK010000049.1:0-1821 GCA_041737595.1 Patescibacteria group bacterium | reverse complement strand
GGCACGGGCTCGTTCACGATTTCGGACACGACAATAGGGCAATTTCGGGCAGGAAAAACACGAGGTAATATGAGCTCTCACGCAGAAGAACATCCCCCTTTTTATGGAATCGACGTCGTTCGACGAAAAGAGCAGGATCATATCAAAAAACTCCTCAAAAAATACCGGCATGAACCCGTCACCGATCAACTCAAAGAAAAGATCTGGGACGAACTGCAAATGGAAAAATACAAAGGGAATATCACCATCCCGTTCAAAGTCGTTATGAGACGAGATGCATTAAAAAAATTCCCAGACACCGTCGAGGTGATCCTAGACACCAAAGTGTAATTTTTGTTTAACACAACGTTAACATTCTTTTGACATTTCCTTTGCGCAATAATCAGCAATTTGGTATGATTATATCAGCAAACAATATGGATCATATCAACAGGCTCCAGTAAGCCTCTCTGCGTAAGGCCGGGTTTATGCTCGGCGAAGAATCAACAACGAGAGTGGTGTTGGAAGAATGCACCGTTTACAAAAAGCCTTGATCGTCAAAACGACAGCCAATTTTCTTGGCTCTAACCTAAGGGAGATAGCTGAATGTCACTAGATAAAGGAACAAAAGAAGAAATTACAAAAAAGTTTCAGCTGCATGAAAAAGATACTGGTTCTGCAGATGTTCAGATCGCTATTTTGACTGAGCGGATCACTGAGTTGACAGACCACTTGAAGAGATCTCCCAAAGATCATTCCTCAAGACTGTCTCTTCTTAAGCTTGTCGGTCAAAGGCGCCGCCTTCTGGACTACCTCAACTCAACAGACACTAAACGCTATCAGTCATTGATAAATAAATTAAAGCTAAGAAGATAATTAGCTTAGAAACAAAAAGGGCAGCAATAGCTGCCCTTTTTGTTTAGACAATTATTCTATTTTATATCAGGATATATTCAATCATTTCCATTCTTTATCTTAGAAAAGCTCTTAGCCCCCTATCAGATGACAACCAATTTAAACAAACAGAAAAATCAAATATTTATTAGTACATGGAGAATATCGCATGCAAAAACAACAGATTTCAATAACGATAGACGGAAAAGAGATTGTCTTCGAAACAGGGAAAATTGCCCGGCAAGCAGGAGGCGCCGTCATCGTCCGATGTGGAGAGACAATGCTTCTATCCACAGCTTGTGCTTCGCCTAAAGCTGACCCGACAACCGATTTTTTACCCCTCCGAGTCGACTATCAGGAAAAGTTCTCTTCAGCAGGAAAAACAGTCAGCGGATTCATCAAACGGGAAGGACGTCCCGCTGAACGAGAGATCCTTGTCTCCCGCCTCATTGACCGTCCCCTTCGCCCTCTCTTCGAAGAAGGGTTTTATAACGAAGTGCAATTGCTCGCTTATGTCTTTTCATATGACGGAGTCCACTCTCCTGAACCACTCGCCATCTGCGCCGCTTCAGCAGCACTTGTCATTTCCTCGATTCCTCTGATCAAGCCTGTTGGTGCTGTACGTGTCGGTTACATCGACGGAGACTATGTCATCAATCCAACCACTGAACAGCAGAAAATCTCTAAATTAGATTTAATGATCGCCGGAACAGAAGACGCTGTGTTGATGATCGAAGGATTCTGCGATTTCTTGACAGAAGATCAAGTCCTTGAAGCTATAGCGATTGGACATGAGAACATCAAACTCATCTGCAACGCGCTTAGCCGATGGCAAGACACTCTAGGAAAACCAAAAGAGAGGGAGAGCTTAAGGAAGATTCCTAAAGAGCTCTACGACGAAGTTGAAGCCCATGCCAAGCCGCTGTTGGAGAAAGCACTCCGGATCAG
>JBGSRK010000096.1:0-2378 GCA_041737595.1 Patescibacteria group bacterium | reverse complement strand
TATTCCGACTCCTACGCCGACGACATCCTGAACGTGCTCGATCCGGCCGAGAAGACGATCATTCACATCCCCAGCGTCAATTCGCGCGAGAGCACGAGAGACAAGATCAGGGAGGTGGAGCACATCATCGAGGCCTTGGGCGAATGGCAGGGCGTTGACGCCGCAACAGGCTTCCAGCTTGTCAGGACGCCGGACGGCCGCACCCTTCGTATCGCCGACCTGGTCGATGACGACTCCGGCAAGCGCGACCGCGTAACTGGCGCACTGAAAGACCAGGCGCAGAAGCACAACCGCGACCACGTGGACATCATCATCGCGCTTGGCATGGCGAAGGAGGGCTTCGACTGGATTTGGTGCGAACACGCGCTCACCGTCGGCTATCGCGCCAGCCTCACCGAAGTCGTGCAGATTATCGGGCGCGCGACCCGCGACGCGCCGGGCAAGACCCGCGCGCGTTTCACCAATCTGATTGCCGAGCCGGACGCCGCCGCCGAGGTCGTGACCGAAGCGGTGAACGACACCCTCAAAGCGATTGCCGCGAGCCTGCTCATGGAACAGGTGCTTGCACCGCGCTTCGAGTTCAGGCCGAAGGCCGCCGGAAGCGGTCCGACTCCCGGCTTCGACTACGGCGAAGGCGGATACGACCCCACCAAGTCCAACGTCGGCTTTAACCCGCAGACGGGTCAGTTCCAAATTGAGATAAAGGGGCTTGCCGAACCTAAAAGCAAGGAAGCCACGCGTATCTGTTACGAAGACCTGAACGAAGTGATCGCCGCCTTCGTGCAGGACAAACCCACCCTTGAGCGCGGTTTGTTCGACGAGGAGCTTGTGCCCGAGGAATTGACGCAAGTTCGCATGGGCAAGATCATCAAGGACAAGTACCCCGAGCTTGACGAGGAAGACCAGGAGGCCGTGCGCCAACACGCCGTCGCCGCCCTCAATCTCACGCAGCAGGCCACGCAGTATTCCTTGGGCGGCAACGACGGCAACGCCGAGCCGACGGCCAACACCGCCCTTATCGACGGCGTCCGCCGGTTTGCAATTGACGTGCGCGAACTCGACATCGACTTGATCGACCGCATCAACCCGTTCGGCGAAGCCTATGCCATCCTCGCCAAGACGATGAGCGAGGAGAGTCTGAAGCAGGTCGCGGCCGCGATCGCCGCCAAGCGCACCAGCCTGACGCCGGAGGACGCGAAAGAGCTTGCCGTGCGTGCCGTCAAGTTCAAGAAGGAACGCGGGCGCCTGCCGTCGATCAGCTCGACCGACGCCTGGGAAAAGCGCATGGCCGAAGGCGCCGCCGCCTTCGTGCGCTTCAAGGATGAGGGCCGCTATGAGTGACCTCGACCTTGACGATCTGCGTGACGAGCTCGCTGAATTCGCCCAGCCCGAGAAGAAGGGCGGGCGTTCCCCGCGCGAGGAACGCATCATCGCCGGCTTCGAGGAAATCCAGCGTTTTCGCGAGCAGCATGGGCGCGCTCCCCAGCACGGCGAAGACAAGGACATCTTCGAGCGGCTCTATGCCGTGCGTCTCGACCGCCTGCGCGCGCTCGAGGAATGCCGCGTCCTTCTCGCGCCCCTCGACCATCAGGGGCTTTTGACAGGGGCGACGACCGCATCTTCCCCGCCTGTTGAAGCGATGGATGACGACGCGCTTCTGGCCGAGCTGGAGGGGGCGGCAGGCGCAGCCGACATTACACAGCTTCGCCATGTCCGCACGACCGCCGACAAGCGCAGCGCCGAGGACATCGCCAACCGCACTCCCTGCCAGGACTTCGAGCGGTTCAAACCCCTCTTCCAGAACGTGCAGCGCGACCTCGACAGCGGCGCTCGGATCACGCGCCGGATCAGGAAGGACGCGGGCTTCCTGAAGGCGGACACCAAGGTCGGCGATTTCTTCATCCTCTACGGGCAAACTGCCTATATCGCGGACGTTGGCGAGCCGTTCAAGGCGCCCAATGGCGACACCGACGCGCGTCTTCGTGTGATCTATTCCAACGGCACGGAGAGCGACCTTTTGCTTCGGTCCCTTCAACGCGCGCTCTATAAGGACGAGACGAGCCGCCGCATTTCGGATCCCACCGTCGGCCCACTGTTCGCCCGGGAAATCGCGGATGATGATCTCGCGAGCGGCACGATCTATGTGTTGCGCAGCAAATCGGATCACCCACATGTTGCAGCCAACCGCGATGTGCTGCATAAGATCGGCGTCACGAGCGGCAACGTGGCGCGGCGCATCGCCAACGCCAAGCTCGATCCGACCTTCCTCATGGCGGACGTGGAGATCGTCGCCACCTACGTCCTCTACAACGTCAACCGCGTGAAGCTCGAAAACCTGATTCACAGGGTCTTTGGCCCAGCGCAGCTCGACGTCGAAA
>JBGSRK010000118.1:0-2029 GCA_041737595.1 Patescibacteria group bacterium | reverse complement strand
ATAAGGAAAAACACACTTTAACACACATATTAACAAGAATTTGCTGAAGAAATGCTTTCTCATGGCTGATACGATGCATATATGCCTTAACAACCCAAATACCGTATATCCCAAGGCATCTCTAAGAATTTCGTCTCACCTAGGTACAAGTAGCAGAAATACCACACTAAAAAAGCATGTATACCTGAATTTATCTACAAAAATACATAGGAGGCCACGCTGATAAACCCTTTACATAATTCAAGGAAGCTGGAAACCAGTCACAGACTGAGGTGCTGAAGTAACCTTAAATCTATGCTGTGACAGCACACGTCAAGTTCTCTGTAGCTAGTGGTTAGAATTTTCAAGTGAAAGTGTGGTACCAGTTTAAGCCATTATCGTAAAGCTACAGCCAGAGCAAAGCAAGCATAACACAAATAAGGTTACTCTTGACCCTATCCTGCACAAATATAAGTTACAGGCTCCTTTAATACTTCTCACCTCGTTAAGGTGTATACATTCTACATCTAATACTTCAGAATGCCTGAGAAGCACAGATGAAGTGTTATTTTTATGTATATGGAACCAGCAAATGTAAAGATGTGATTATGGTATACCTAGGATACGCACTTTGTGACATAAGTGTCATTGGCTCTTTGAAAGATAATAAAACTAACTGACAAGGTATTTTGTGACACAGGCCAGCCTAGCAAGACCAAAGAAGGTTGTTGTCTCGCAAAGCAAGCAGTAGCTTGTCTCTTAAGCCAAATCCTTTACACGCCAAGAGGAGGATTTAGGGTTTAGGGTTTTAGGGTTTTAACCCTAAACCTAAAACCTAAAATATCTCTTAAACCAAAGTCTTTACACGCCAAGAGGAGGATAGGTTGTAACACCAACCCTGTTCTGGTCCACTCATGGCATACGGTATCCACTTCTTCGGTATAAATCTAGCTTGAGTGTGTGTCAAGTGATAAACAAACTACAACAAAGGTACAAACTTGTCTAAGGGTTTCAGACAGGTCCCCCGTACATATCCATTTCCCTTCTCATGTTTAAACCAATCCTTTCTTAAATCTTCCAAATGCTACATCTATGGGATATGAACAAGTTGATGAAACAGTTGAACAACTATACAGGGAAAAAACCAATCACTTCGGTTTGCGCAAGCTTCTTATGAGACTATTCTCTTGCCAGAAGCTAGAACGGCAAAACAATTAAGTCAAGCAAGCGGTATAGACATGACAGGCATCTGGTACACCATCCCAATACCCATATACATTGAAGGCACCGATTTAGATGTCTTGACATACCTTACATATAAATCGTGTTGACAATCAGAGACTGTTCTAATTGTAGAGCAGTTTCTATAGCAAACTCGCCACACAAATAGACACAACTGATAGGCGGTAATCTGGTTTATAGTATGTGTAGTTTTAGGTAAGATATTATGGTACTTCCACGTGTCCAGCAGAAAGACAGGACACAGATGTCCTAGCTGTTGGAGCCAAGCAGTAACCATCACTTACTTTCCACTGTATATCGTTACCTATATATAAACAACTGTTAGCAGCAAAAGATTGCTTGTACTGGCACTTACCATTTCTCCTCTAATAGTAGCCTTCAAATACGTCAACTATTTTGACTTTGCACTTACTGGTTCGAACAAGCTTTTGAACTTAAGTGATGAAGATCCTGGTGTGAAAGAAGAATCTCCGTCAGTAGTCAGTACGAAAAACATGTTGTGCAGGCACGTGCCTAAGTACAAGGTAAATGCCACAGACTGCAAGTATTTCATGTACGACCCACTACTGCAATAGAGTAATAGCCGTAGTTTTGGCCGGTGGGAAAACAAACCACTGCGTTTGGAGGCCGCGCCATTTGCTAATAAAGTGTGACCTTTGACGTCAACCTGTTCTCGTTGGCAGTTCAGTTATTTGTTAGGAACCAAAGTAGAAATGCTATGGTATGGCTTGAGAGTATATTCCTAATATTTCTGTAGCGCTATGTGGTATGTAAAAGCTTTCTGATATTAATAGACACCTAACAAACT
>JBGSRK010000008.1:0-7053 GCA_041737595.1 Patescibacteria group bacterium | reverse complement strand
GGACGCAAGTAATCCATCATATTTTTAAAAGAAACTAATGCCTCTTTGGGATGGTCTATGGACCATTCTTTTTCTTTATCTGCATTAAACCAATAAACCTGTGTAACTCTTTTAAATTTATTTTTTAAAGTTTTACTCATATTGTCTATCCAACGAGGTTTATCAGGAGAATTATAGCAACCAGTCTCTGCAATTATTATAGGTTTTTTACCTTTTGATAACTTTACAGATTCCTTATATGAATTTCTAAACAATCTTTCAAAACTAATATCGGGTTCTCCAAAATTATATCCGTTGAGGCCGATAACATCGACATATTGGTTCCCTGGATAATATACTTTAATTGCATTTGCCTTCGTATCTGGAACGCTTTTATGATTTACTGCCCACACAAATAAAACATTATTAGCACTCTCTTCTTCAAAAATATTTTTAATATGAATCCAGGCTGGAACATAATCTTCTGGCTTATTGCTGTTTGTAGTCCCAGACCAAGTAACCCAATTACCATTCATTTCGCTCATTGGGCGAAAATAAACAACCTCCCCATACTCTTTTAACTCTTTTGCCCATCTTCTAATATCATTATCATGAACCCCTTGAGAAATTTTTTTTAAAGTGTAATCACTTGGGTTAAAATTATTACCAGAAAAACCAGGTTCCCACGCAAGTTGTAGTTTTTTATTATCTTTTTTTAGATTCTCACCAAAGTTTTTATCAAAACTTTGATTTATAGACGCATACCATAAAAAAGAATCAAATTTTCTGTCTAATGGTACTTCATAATTTGGATTAAGCATCCCATACCAATAAGTATATGCACCAATATCAACTCTTCGATTAGTCCCCGCAAAAATTGCAAAATATGAAGTAAAGCCTAAGGCAACTATTAATGATATAAGAGCAACTATTTTGTAATTAATTCTTTTAGATTTTTTCTTTTTCATTAATATTATTTTACAATAAAAAAGTAATGATTAATATAAAAAATTTAAACAGTTAACTTGTTTATTTTGCCATTATTTATTAGAACAAGCTGGTTATCTTTTAACTTTATAATTGGATATTCTATTTTTAGTTTAGTAGATAATTTATCAAGTTTTGCCTCGAAATTATCTTCCCAATGAGGGAAAACCCCAAAATCTAATATTTCTAAACCTGATTTATCTTTCAAGCCAACCAGATTTATATCTGACATGAAATCATTTTCAACAAATTCAATACTTGGAGATAAAAGAATAGAACCAGCACTTGAACTAACATATATTTTCTCTTTGTTTAATAGTTTTGGTAATATTTTATCAAAACCACTTTTCCTTACTGAATCTAGAAGGTCAAAGGTGTTCCCTCCGCGAACATAAATAACATCATAATTAAATAAATCTTTTTCCAAATTACCATTTTTATCTAGATTAATAACATCAATTTCAAAACCTGCATTAGAAAGTTTATTTTTATCATTAAAAATAAAATCTGTGTATTTTAATACTTCACGCTTTGCCGCATTCATTATATAAGCGATTTTTTTAACTTTATGTTCTTTTAAATATCTAATCAACCAAGGCATTGATGGCCTATGATAGGACAATAAAATAATGTGATATTTTTTATTTATTTCTTTTTCATTACTCATTTATATTATTATAAAATTATTTAGTTATTTCTGATAATTCAACAACCCCAGATTTTATTCTATCAGTTAATTCTACCTTTGTTTCCCCTGATTCTGGGTAAATGGCTTCTCCAAAAATAATTGAATTTTCACTCCCCTCTGACCAATCCCTACAATCTTTAATAAATACTGGAATTGTAGGTATATCATGTTTTATAGAAAAATGAGCCACACCAGTTTTAAATTCATGATCTTCGGCGAATTCATCATATGAACGTCCTTCTGGGGCAATAATTATTGGTCTATCCTGATTAACATTTTCTGATATTTGTTCTACTAATTCTCTATTAAAACTTCCGGGGAGTAATCCAACAGGAACAAACCCGAGTCCTCTAACAAAACCCGTCATTATTGGTTTCAATATATTTTTTTTTGTTTCAACAGAACTATCTCCCCATTCACCCGGATCACCCTTTGCAACCAAGCTTGGATCTTTACCAACAGTTTCGGCCACTATTCTGTTCAATAAAATCATATCAGGGTGAGCCCCAGTTTGAAGAGACAAATTGCCTGTGGGGCGAGTGTGGTTAGGAGCTAAAATAAAAGAACCCTCTAATTCTAAAATGTTTTCAATCCCAATAATATTAGTATCAAATCCTTCAGTTTTAACTTCAAGATAATCATATAACTTTCTACCTGCAGTTTCGCCAATTTTCTGAGAAAATACTTCAAGAAGATCTATCCCCATTTTTTTAAAATCTTCTTTTAAAACAGAAATAATTGCACTAAAGCGATTTTTCGATTCAGAAGATTCTATTAAAACATCCTCTGTGCTTTCTGTGGCTTCTTGATTATTAATTACTGGTTTTTCTGTGTGTCGAGATAAGCTTTCCATAATTAAATATTATACACGATTTTTACAATATTTATTTAAAACTCAATTTTTTAAAATTATTTATAGAGTGCGGGTCGGCACCGGCACAATGTGCCTTGGCTATTCTTTGTAAGAATGACCGGTGCCGACCCAGGAAGCTTATGGAGGCTCGAGGTCCGGGTTTCCCCTGCCTCATGTCTATGTGATTCGAGACGGAGCCCTACCTTCAGCTTCAGAAGTGCTAGCCGTGCGCCCATTTCCGGACAAAAATGGAGGCCGACCAATTGGGTGCAATACATCGCCTATTTAGCTGTAGCCATAGCACCACAGCAAATGCCCGCAGAGGAAGAGCTCGGGTTCCTCTGTATTTGTTGGGGTATCTAATCCCAACAAGTATGAACTATGTAACGATGGTGGTATGGGTTTCGTGTACAAGGACAGCCCCTAAGAGCTTTTCGCGAAAAGGATATTCGCATATTGTCCTTCTCAAAAGGCGACTTTTTGAGAACACCCACCTTCCCATCTACTGGAACAAAGTCGCTCACCGAGACTGCTACCGAGCGAGCTAAGTTATATAGATTTTTATTCTTTTTTTAAAATTTGTCAAATTAAAACTTCTTTCTTCCAAGCCCCGAGACAACTTCTTTTATTTTCATTTTAGAAACAACAGCCCGAGTAAGAACCATTTGACCATATTTATTATTAACAACGTCAATTGTTTCAACAATTTTTTCCTCAATTTTATCTTCTGGGATTAAACTCATTGGAACATTTTGAGCCTTTTGGACATCAGAGATTACAACCCCGATTGCTCTTACCGGTTCTGTTATATTAAAAGAATCAATTATAATTTCTGCTGCCTTAAATATCTCATAACCATCATTAACCCAATGCCCAAACTTGTGACGCTTTCCTAGCCCTGAGAATGATTTAAACCGAATCCAAACACCTACCACATGGCCATAATAGCCCTCCTGCCGCATACGAGCCCCTAAGCGTTCAGAGAGAAGATAAATTTGTGCCTTAATCTCTTTTTTACTTATAACGTCACGATTCATGGTTCTGGCATGTGTGAATGATTTTGCATCGGGCTGTATGTGCCAGTCTGTAATATCTGAATGATCAATTCCATATGCCCAACGTTTCATTTTAAGCCCATAAACTCCAAATTCATTTTTTAATTTTAAATCGTCTGCTTCTCTTAAATCTAATACTGTTTTTATACCCATAAAATAAAGTCTGCGGTATAAATTTTTAGCTATCCCGCAAAAATCGGTCAACTTACAAGAAAGGAGGATTTCATCTTTATTTTTTGAATTAATAATTACAAGACCATCAGGCTTTTCGAGATCACTCCCAAGTTTTGCTAGAAATTTATTATAAGAAACGCCAACGGAACAAGTCATCCATTCGCCTATTTCATTTCGAATATCTTGTTTTATTTTTAGGGCAATTTTTTCTTCTCCACCCCAAAGATGAGAGGTTTTTGTTACATCTAAAAAACATTCATCGATAGAAAATATTTCTACCTTGTCTGAATATCGTTCGAATATTTCTACCATTTTTTTTGTAACAGATGAATATTTACGAGGTTCACCCGTTACGATTTGAATATCAGGGCAAACTTCACGTGCTTCATGAACCCGAAAACCAGTTTTTATTCCAAGACGTTTAGCCTCAATTGATGATGCAGCAATAATGGTTCTTTTTGCCTTTGAACCCTGAACCCCAACAGGAACACCTCGAAGATGTGGGTTTGCTTGTTGTTCCACTGTTGCAAAATAGGAATTCATATCAATATGGAGTATCTTTTTATTCATAAATTTTCTATTGATTCCAAATTTCTTCTAAACTCCAAATCATCGAGCTATTATTGTATTTTAATTTTGCGACAAGGCCTTTTGACTCAATCGCAAAATAATAATTAATTGAATTCCCTTCTCTTTCTTGATAAGCAAGATTTACTTTATCAATTATATATCTGCGATTATTCCACTCAAAAATATGAGGGAAAATTGTTCCGTTTTTGAAAATTGCCATTACTTTAATTTTTTCACCAATTACTTGATAAGACATATTCGTTTTACTCCAAATATTAATTCTAAATTTTAAATTCTAAAATAATTTTCAAGTTATAATTTTAAATCTTTAAACATTTTGATTTATTTTTAATTTTTAAAATTAAAATTATAATTTGATTTTGTCATGATAAAAATTTTACTTCCAGTAGACAAACTAAAAATAATACTTCACAAATTAAGTATTTTATTGTATAATAAGCTCCACGTAAAACTACGGGAACCTTTTGGAGGTGAAAACGATGTCAGAAAAGTGTTGTGTCCCTGGTTGTGAAATCACACCAGACACACAGGCACGAGGAATCTGGGAAGAAGCCGAAAAACGCGGCTACTCAGATTCAGTCTTTCGTGGCAAATGCATGGCGCATATACGAGACACTGTCGCGAGGCGCAAAGTTGAAACAATCGAGGCAGAAAAGCAAGAAGCCAAGAAGGTTGCAACAAATGCAAGTAAGCGTCACGGGCAGGATTACCATGATGGCGAGATCACAAGCAAAAAGACTGCTCTTCTGCTAATGGTCTCAGTCACTGTCGTACACAATCTCATCGAACTCGGTTTTCTGCGCTCAAGAAAACTTCGTGGCGGACACGATGCCATTGAGTTCGAGAGTGTTCGTGAATTTGTCGAGATAATCTCATACGGAGACTTCTCCGGGCCTATGTTTAAGCAAATCCCAGAAGAGGTTCTCGACAAACTCTATGACAGCTGCCCAGACATCGACCAAAACCTCCGTCTCCATGAGGAGAAGAATCAAAACGGCGTCCCTGACTAGCGAAACTGCTAGTCGCAAAGGGACGCCGTTCCCACTTATTAATCTAAATATAACCACTTCTCTACTTCACTTTAGCGACGTGCTTACATGATAAAAATAATTTAAAAAACATATGATTTGATAATTATACGTATATTGATAATTAAAGATGGTAAAATATATCTGTTATGAAATATATAGAGATTTTACCACTAGTAAAAACAGGTACTTCAGATACTGCTTTTACCTATGAAACCGATTTAGATATAAAAATTGGTTCGCTTGTATCTATACCGCTTAGAAATAGATTTGTTAAGGGCCTTATTACTAAAATTGTTGAGAAGCCAAAATTTAAAACAAAAGAGATAAAAAAAGTATTATCAGAAGAACCAGTTTTGACTGAGATTCAACTTATTATTGCTCAAAAAATTGCTGATTACTATTTTTGTAATCTTTCTGATGTTATCCCAAATATATTATCTTTTAATTTTGGTAAAAAAAGACGAGAGATTTTAAAAGAAATAAAACCAAAAGTAAAAATACAAAATCAACAAAAATTAACTTCAGATCAGAAAAAAATATATGATTCTATAATCAAGGGGGGGGAAAATACAAAATATTTATTGTTTGGGGTTACTGGTTCTGGGAAAACAGAGATATATTTACAACTTGTTGCAGATGCAATAAAAAATGGTGGTGGTTCTATGATATTAATTCCTGAAATATCGTTAACCCCTCAAACAGCAAAAAGATTTGTTGAAAGATTTGGAGATAAGGTTGCAGTTTGGCATTCAGGTCTAAAAGAAACAGAAAAATTCGATTCTTGGCAAAAGATTAAATCAGGAGAAAAATTAGTCGTGCTTGGGGCAAGATCTGCAATATTTACCCCAGTAAGTAACCTTAAATATATTTTTATAGATGAAGAACATGAATCAAGTTATAAACAAGATCAAACCCCAAGATATGAAACATCAAAAGTAGCCGAATGGCTATGTGAACAAACAGGGGCAAAATTAATCGTTGGGTCTGCTACCCCAAAAATAGAATCTTATAAAAAAGCTCAAGATAATAAATATACATTATGTACTCTAGAAAAAAGAATCATTCAAGATAAAATGCCACCCGTTAAGATTGTTGATTTAAGAGATGAATATAAAAAAGGCAATAAATCTATTATTTCTGATGACCTTTATGAGGCAATCTCAGAAACATTAAAAATAAAAAAACAGATTATCCTTTTTGTAAATCGCAGAGGGGCATCAACTTTTATTGTTTGTCGTGATTGTGGCCAAGTTTCAGAATGCCCAAATTGTGAAATCCCACTTACATATCACCCATCAGAGGGAGAAATATTAAAATGCCATCATTGTGAATATAGGACAAAAGTACCTGTAATTTGCCCTAAATGCTCGTCTCATGCTATTAGATATTTTGGTCTTGGTACTCAAAAAACTGAGTTAGAAGTTAAAAAATTATTTCCAAAAGCGAAAATTGTTAGAATGGACCGTGATACAACTAAAAAAAGAGGTTCTCATGAAGAAATATTTAACGATTTCTCTGATGGTGAATTTGATATTTTAATCGGTACTCAAATCATTGCCAAAGGGTGGGATTTACCAAATGTTTCGTTGGTTGGGGTTATTTCTGCCGACACTATGCTTAATCTACCTGACTTCCGAAGTGCAGAAAAAACTTTTAGCTTACTCACACAGGTTTCTGGTAGAACTGGCCGGGGCT
>JBGSRK010000095.1:0-2090 GCA_041737595.1 Patescibacteria group bacterium | reverse complement strand
CCGCAAAAAGACGCGGCAACATCCGGGGTCCCTTGCTCAACAAAGGAACCCCGGGTGTCGCGTTCTTTGCGACCCCGGGTGTTCCAACAGCAGGTCTGTACAGATTCGTTAGCGGGACACCCGGAGATGCCGCAAAAAGCGCGGCAACATCCGGGGTCCCTTGCTCAACAAAGGAACCCCGGGTGTCGCGCTTTTTGCGACCCCGGGTGTTCCAACAGCAGGTCTGCCCGTGTAGAACCGATAGCGGGACACCCGGAGATGCCGCAAAGAGCGCGGCAACATCCGGGGTCCCTTGTCCAAGAAAGGAACCCCGGGTGTTCCAACAGCGGATCTGCGGTAAATGTCGTTTAAGCTTATTGCTTCCGGTTTATCCGGATTATGCAAACCTTCGCAAAGCGATCATCAGAGCGCCGAATGTCCGGCTATGACAACCTGGCCCAGGGCCAGGCCGCCATCATTGGTCGGCGCCAGCCGGTGACTGATCGCGTTAAATCCTTTCCTCTGCAATCGCTGCTGCATAATGTGAAGGAACAGCCGATTCTGATAGACTCCGCCTGACAGCGCCACCGTGTTGATGCCGGTCCTGGTCCGTGCCGCCGTTGCCGCATGGATAAAGAGTTCGGCCAGGGTACAGTGGAATTTTTGCGCAATCAAGTCCATTGGATTTCTGTTCAGCACTGCGCCAGCTATGCAGCGAACGAGTTCGCTGACCGGCAAAGGTCCGGATCCGGCTCCCAATTCCATATCGTACGGTTCTGCCATCTGTTCCTGACACAACATTTCCAGTTCGATAGCGGCTTGCGCTTCAAAGGTTACGATTTGCCGCAGGCCGACGAGACTGGCCACGGCATCGAACAGCCGGCCGCAACTGGAGGTCATGGGTGCATTGACGCCGTTCTGCATGGCGGTTGCTATGATCATAATCTCTTCACGGGAGTAATCCTGAAAGCAGGCCAGCGGCAGCGTCAAAGTCTCTTCTCCGAATGCGTTCCACACGTGGCTGAGGGCCATGCGCCATGGTTCGCGAATGGCGATTTCACCGCCCGGCATGGGCACGGGCTGCAACCAGGCCCATCTGTCAAACGAGCGGAAATCGCCGATAAGAATTTCACCTCCCCAGATCGTAGCATCGCTGCCATAGCCGGTGCCGTCGAGGATGATGCCGATGCACGGTTCTTCGACGTGATTTTCCGCCATGACCGCAGCCAGGTGGGCGTGGTGATGCTGTACGGCGATCATCGGAGCATCGCTCCGGCGGCGGGCCCAGATCGAAGACCCATACTCGGGGTGCATATCGCAGGCGATGACCTCGGGCTTGAATTCAAATATTCGTTGCAGATGTTCGATGGCGTGTCGGAAAAAATCGAATGCCTCGGTATTATCCAGATCGCCGATATGTTGACTGAGAATCACGTGCCGATCGCGGCCGATGGCGACGGTGTTTTTTAGTTCGCCGCCACAGGCGAGGACGCGCTTTGGCAACGGTGAGCGGAGCGGTACAGGTCCAGGCACATAGCCGCGGCTGCGACGAAGAAATCGCGGCACTTCGTCCACTACCATGACTACGGAATCGTCGCATCTCTGCAGGATTTCACGATTATGCAGCAGGAACAGATCGGCGATGCCGTGCAGACGGGCCAACGCTTCTTCATTGCTGATGGCGATGGGTTCTTCGCTGAGATTGCCGCTGGTCATGACCAGGATATCGTGCGGTCCGGACAGCAATCGATGATGCAAAGGCGTATAAGGCAACATGAAACCGAGATATCGGTTAGCCGGTGCGATATTTTCAGCCAGATCCGGACTGCCTGCGGACAACAGCAGAACGATCGGACAGGCTGGCGACTGCAACTGCGTTTTTTCAGCGTCGTTGACGACCGCATAACGCTCCACGGCGCTCAAATCACGTGCCATGAGGGCAAACGGTTTTTCCTGGCGGCCTTTGCGCCGGCGCAGCCGTGCCACCGCCTCCTGATTGCGCGGATCAACCACGAGATGAAAGCCGCCGAGTCCGCGCAGAGCGATAATTCCGCCTGCAGAGATGGTCTGCCAAACCCGTGCAAACAGATCCGTGGCGCCAACAGATTCTT
>JBGSRK010000123.1:0-1820 GCA_041737595.1 Patescibacteria group bacterium | reverse complement strand
TATGCGATAGCAATAGCAGTGTGTTTTACGACGACTGCATGCAGTGACGGCGACAAGTACGGCAAAGAAGTCGAAAGAGAAACAATCCTGCAGGTCGCGCAACCGCCCTACGATTTTTCCCTGTCTGCAAATTGCCAGGATGAAGGCGACTCAACCTTACAAATGCGCATCCAGAAAGAAGACTCATTGGTCGAAGACGCACAAGTGTCAGCCAAGCTCGTCACGCCCGATGGCAGCGAACAAGTGGCGAAATTTCATGAAAAGAAGGCTAAGCATGTCTATGAAGCTTTCGTACCTCTAAAACATCATGCTGACTATTTGGTCAACACTGAGATCAGTGTTGAAGGAAAAACCTTTACGCCAATTTTCTCGTTTCACAGCGGTGATCCGGCGCTGGAGAAAATGAACAAAAAAGGTGAATCGAAAAGCGCCGATGGCGACAAGTGATTCACCTTAATTGGAGTAGATTCTAAGTCTAGCTATCTGGTTATACCAACGGGTGCACTGAATGAGCGTGCTTAGCGTGTGGCGTAGGATTAGAGTAGGCAGTGAACTGCTCGATCACTTGTTGTTGAGTGTCCAGGTATTCGATTTTATCGGCAAGAAATGATGAGCGACGTTTGAAGGAAACAACGTAGTTTGCAAACAAATCTACTTTCTCTTGTGAGTGCCTGACTTCGCTGTCGAAATTCGCGATCGAACCGGCTTCCGGCGAAGCTGCAAAGCCATCGGTGTAGACTTCTTGCATATCCATTGTCGGCATGAAGAAAGTTTCGCAGGTGAATTCAGGGTTGCTGTCTACAATGTCTTCGACAAGGTTGATGTCATTTTCAAGCCAACCTTGAGAAGTTGAATAAATCCCGACAATCATTCCGTTGAGTACATAGATTCTGCAAACGACCTGGTTTTCGCCATCGTTTAGAAAAATGCATCCGCTTGCATCAACATCGAGGAATTTCTTGTACTCATCGATTGGTGTGCCGGCATCTACAGCCTCTTCAGCCAACGTATGTACTGAGAAAAGAGCGGCGGAAGCAAGCGCGATATTCTCGTCAATTTCGTATGCTTCGATTTGAGTGTCTACTTCGCCAAGCTCAGCCATTGCCAGTGTGTAACCTTCTTCTGCAAATACCGGACCATCGAGGTCTTTACGGGTGTAGATGCAACCCAGAATTCTGCCGCGGAATACCAGCATCGAAGCGCGTGAGCGTCTCCACTGAGAAGAAAGATGAATGCAGCAAGTGCGCTCAAAAGCTGCCAAAGACAACATGAATTCTCTTACCATCAAATGACGTGATTGCATCTTCGATTCACTGTCGGCGCCCATGGAGGGCGGAACCAGGCTGCTCAGGCGTCTGTTGGGTCCACTGTAGGTCAAGCTCAGTTTTTTGTAGCGTTGAAGACGATTGACGTCGTCTTTTACGAGTTTCGAAAGTACGTTATGCAGCATGAGATGAACCCCTTTCGGATGAAGTGGTAAGTGCCGCTCCTTTCGAGTCGCGCTTTAGCACGCTCTTCCAAGAACGGTAGGTAGATTTGCTTAGTAAGTGACGCGGCGAATTTCTTCGGCGCCTGCAATTCGAATCCTGAACTTAAAAGGGGGTTCTGGTGATGGAGTCCTTCGGCAATTGCTTCGAAAACCATCGCATCGCTTTGCTGGTCTCACTATCGGATTTTCGTGGAGAGAAGTCAATAACGAAAACGTGTACGCAGTGCCTATATTAACCCCATTTAATGAAGCGTTTGCGTACACTAAAACGTTTATAAACCGACGCTCTGGCAGTTTTGATGAGGGTTTTGGCATACAGTAAAAACAGCCC
>JBGSRK010000083.1:0-4290 GCA_041737595.1 Patescibacteria group bacterium | reverse complement strand
TCTTGACCGGTTTTCAGCGATGGGAGTTTCGTGTATGTCTGTTGCCCCTCGACAACTTTCCGCTCTCACAGATATTTATATCCACATATAGCAGCGATACACCTCTCTACTCGTCAGCATGCTCGCTTCAGATTATATAATATACCCTTCGTGGTCGTACTTTCTACAGAACACACTCCGACACAACTACCGGTATGTAAATTCAATAGCCAGGAGTGTAATAACCTGCACAAGGTGCTGCCAAGGTGAAATGTCATACGCTGTGTGTTTGTCAGTGGTTACAATAAGTATGTAACATGCTGATCAATATATGCTGATCACATACTAAATAGCAACATAAAGCTCAACACTCCCATCAACTGTTTTAGGAGGACCAGTAGCAGGTAAATTGGCACTTAGTTAAACTGGCTCTCACTCCACATACACTGTCAGAACACAGCAATAACCTGAAGTGCAGGCTCACCTTTTATTGGCTTCCTTGTCTAGTAGTTGTCTATACAACTGGGCAGCTCTAGATGTGTACTGTAGACCAAAGCTTTAGTGTCAGAACTACAATATCCCCTGAGTATAAACCATGAAAAACCTTTAGCAGTTCTACCTTCTACTCTATTTTGTCCTATCCCGTTTCTGTCCAGCCATGTTGCTTGAAGAACTGTCTTGCACGCCCATTTCCACCGACTGCGAAAATCTGAACAAAAGGTAAAAGTGTGAGATTTACCAAAAAGCTTATGTCAGAAAACCCAAATAAATTGCTAACAAGTGCGTTTCAAGCGACGCAGACTAATACCGAAACGAGCTTACCCGAAGTTGCTCCTGCGTCCAGGTGTCCAAAGTAGTTGACCTAAAGGAAAACAGAGAATTTCGGTTGGCGCACGCTTATAAAGTCCTAAACTTTTCCCATAGACGAATTGGTTCACACCTTACAAAGCTCATGTGCACGCCCAAACTCCTATGCACACCGGCGCATGAAAGGCATATAAGAACTCCATAAGGAACTGACGCCCAGGTGGGGTTCTTCGCCGGACAGTCAAAGCAGACCTGTATGCACATACCAGTTGATTTTATTTTTATCGTGGTATTGAGGTCTGGTGCAAGGCCCCCAAGACTCATGTAATCTTCGCGCAAATACCAAAAGCTGCTTTATTACCTTGTTCTCTGTTTTTGACCGCAATTTGCGGAAAAGTGTGTCCCTTTCAAGAATTTCACCGTTCGACATGGGATAACCGTGCAGGCAGAACTTTCAAATCCAAAAAGCTCGCAACAAGACTTGGAACTGAGCTGCCCCCAAATATAAGAGTAGTTGGTAATGTGGCTATAAAACTGCGGAAAACGCAGAAAGCCAAAGTGTAGCAAGATTATCAGTTTCTCACAGCTCTAACTTGGCAACAAAAATCTTCGCAGAGAAGCAAACTACAGCTTAGCGTACGGTCTGCACTTAGTATGACGTTTAGTATGTGTAGATAAACAGACATTACGTACTTTAGTGTTTGAAACAACAGATAACTGAAAATAACGACACTATGCACTTACGCAAAACTTGGCGCTACCTTACTACCCAAGCACGGTACCGGCGGCTAAGCTGTTGGTGGGTAGCCGAGGCGGCTGCCCGACCAGCGTGACTCGGCCAAATATCGCTAGGCAGAGGTGGTCACTATACCGAAGCTTGTTTGTACTGACTGGTCAATATCTCCCACAGAAAATATGATACTGCTATGTGCCTTGCAAGCTTGTGTAGTTCTCCCGTTCTGCCAAAAGAGGCAATCAAATCTCCGACTGCAACAAGCACCTTCTCACCAACAGTCTTAGTTATTGATTTAAAGTGATATTTGTAAGCGTTTCTCATGTCTTGCACAAGAGGTGCAGCAGATACTTGTGCAAGCAATTATAGCTAGTACATGTGAACCTCATTGAAGATGCAATAGAATTGTACAAGATACATTCTTGTTGTGATGTGGCTAAGAAGGCTGTAGACATTAGCCGAGGTCAATGCTTCCAACAACAATACGTACAGGAGCCGTGGTGTGAATCGAACGTTTGCTGTAGTTTTGCTGTATGTTCATCATTCTTGCTACAACAATAAACGGTGTAGATGATCTATTGCATATGTTGGACTCACCAATAAATCCCGACATGTTTATTTGACTAAGTTCAATAAGAAGCTTTTGCTACTATTTTTGCTACTATTATTGACAAAGATGTACGCCATACAACACTATATATATTTCCAAATACATATAGGACTATATTTTTACGTATATTTACTTTCAAACTCATATGTCTACAACTTCAACCGAATCCACTCACTCAAGATCCAGTGTCAACAATATGTTGTGCAATTCTTTGCCCTCAAGTGAGTGTTACACCAGCTAAGAAATCAAACTCACACTTTTGTGACATTCTTTCCAAATCCCTTACAAATGTCGTCTGGGCATGATATCATATTATACAGCACCCTTTACAAGGTCAACAACAACTGCACGGTGTTCCGCCCATGCAACAGAAAATCACCTATTTGTATCAAATAATATACAAAGCCTAAACAGCACACAAAATGCAATTGCCCAAAAAGAATACCAGAAGCTATCTGTTGCCTAGTAGTTGCCACAACTGCCACTAACCTAAAGTAACCTGGCAACCTGAGAAACCACTCACTTTAAAAAATATTGACTGATTCCCCACACCTACTTTAGTATACATGCATATTGTGTGGGTAAGTTGGTGCAAGCTTGCAATTCATAGAGTATCCCTAGGCCAAATACGGTGTTGTATGGCACTCAACAGAGAATGGAGGAAGCATGTAGCTGTTTCTGTTTGCTCCATAGGCTTGTGGCAATACTGCGGGGTAATGGTCTGAGAAACTTAACTCTTGGGCTCCATAGGTGTGACTACGATAGGCAAACTCTTCAGGGGAATTTGCCATACACCAGCCCTGATCTGGATGTTCACTATCATACGGTAGGTATGGGTGACTAACTTTCTGCCGCTTATAGCCTTGAGAGGGGCAACTCCCCATTTGCCGAGTGCCTTCAAGGACTTTGTTTCTAGGGCAGTTCTGGTTCTGATAGACATGTTGTTCAGGTAATATAGGTTGGAAACCAAGGCGATCACACATTTCAGTGTGGTGGCAGGTTAAGTAACTTTGTGGTGGATATCCCATGCCTAAAGGAGGTTGGGGTGGACAGCTACTGTGGTCACGGTATTCACAGGTATCTACCCAGTCACATGGCCGGCAACCACCTTTGGCAGGACCACTTATTGGGTAGGTATACCACTCATGCGGACCTGCAGGAACATAAGGCAATATAAACAAATTTCGGTACATGGACTTATATCGGCCACTAATAGGACCTAGTACATACACCAGCCTGCATATATCAGCTAAGTTGTAGTGTGGGTTTGCTTGAGAGTGTGACCTTCAGCATGCTAGGTTAATGTACGGTGTTTGCAAGGGGTGTATGTTATATTGATATTGCATTCTCCTAGCTAGCATATGTGTGTTGTGCGGCAGTTCATTTGCTGAATGGGAGTTTCTGTATCAGACTGTGACTGCGTTAGTTGCTGACTGGGAGTTTGTTTGTTGACTATGTTCGTTCAGTGGCTGCTTTGCTTAGTGTGGTCTATGCTTGCAGGGTGGGAACTTGCTTGTTTACTGAGTGCGAGTATGTGTCTGAATGTGGCTACCTTTTTTGGGAGTGTGTTTGTTGCCGGTGGAGCCCACGGATGGTTTCTCTCAGGTTATAGTTTTAATACGGTTGTGGATAACAGTTTTGTTATTGAGGATATTCGGGTTTTTAGTCTAGTGTGGATTTTCTAAAAGATTTTGTGATGTTTTGTTGTTGTTACAATTGTATATGTAAGATATCTTATCTTTGCGCATAGTGTCCGCCAAGTGGTCTCCAACAGTAGAATCTCCGTAAAGTGTGTCTGACTGTCTGCTAATGTTGGATGGAAGTTCTTTATTACATTTAGCCAGTCACACAGTCATCAGACGCATGGCCAGCACATAGTAAACTTGAGGATTAGAATTTAGGTCTTTGTACTTTCCTCCAACGAGTGGTATTGCAATAGTGTTGTACTTAAAGTTTTGCAATGTGTCTGTTCAGATACACAAAGTCAGCCTTCTGTTACATCATCTTTTTCCAACACATCTAGTACTATGTAGGGAATATATCTGAAAGCAGGTCGTTAGCAGCACTAAATTAGTGCCGATATATCCTGTGTTAAACTTTCAAGGAAAGGTAGAGAAACAATACGTTTTGCAATTCCGTTTTAGTTGTAGATACTTACAAA
>JBGSRK010000059.1:0-1619 GCA_041737595.1 Patescibacteria group bacterium | reverse complement strand
ATCACCTGATCGGCGCCGAGCGAGGTGACGAGGTCAAGATTGGCCGTGCTGCAAACGCCAGTGACGTGCGCGCCAAAATGCTTGGCAAGCTGAACCGCAAACACACCCACTGCGCCGCTCGCGCCATGGATGAGGATCTTCTGTCCGGGCTTGATCTGCACAAAGTCCCGCAAGAACGCCAAGGCCGAGAGAGCCCCGAACGGTACGACGGCCGCCTCTTCAAGTGTCAAACCATCGGGTTTGGCGGCGATCGCGCCCGCTTCGCGAACAGCGAGCAATTCAGCATTGGCGCCGCCGATCTTCATGCCGAAAACCGCGTCGCCGACGCGAAATCCGGTCGCACCTTTGCCAACAGCCGCGATGGTTCCCGCGAACTCCATCCCAGTGATTGGGTTGCGTGGGCGTAGTACGCCAAACAGCAACCGCATCGGCAGCCAAAAGATGCCGGCCCCGGTAAAGGCCCGCATACGCACATCGCCGGAGGTCACACTGCTGGCGCGAACGCGAACCAGCACTTCATCGGCCTTGAGCGTGGGGCGCGCTACCTCTTCGATCTTCAACACGTCTGGGGCGCCGTAGCGACGGCAAGAAACGGCTAGCATGGCATATCCTTCGCGTTGGGGCTCAGTTGAACCATTGCCGTGGCAAGCGCGCGACATCGATAAGGTCGGCGAGATCGTCGGGGATCGGCATCGACTTGAACGCACTTACATTCGACCCGCCGGTGTTTCCTTGAGGGACAAGCCCGACCCAGGTCACCGCCGCCGCACCGATCAACCGCGTCATCTGGCCTAGAATTTCACGGTGCTTATGGTGGCGCAGCCCCCAGAAGAACATCCGGATGTGTACGCGAACATGTTGCACGGTCGATTTCTGGCCCAGCACGTGCGCGCGCTCGAGATGATGAAAGGCTACGAGAGGCTCGCCAGCGTGCTCCGCTGCGCGCGCGGCTTCCAACTCGATTTCGACGTAAGCGCGGATGCGATTGCCGAAGGTTAGGCGATTGTGCGCATCGATCCGTTTCGAAAGAAGTCGCCACGCAAGGTACAATGCCGCGAACGCATCAATGCTGGCGCAGAACATGGGCCACCAGGCGGGCATACCTCCATTGGCGACCACATGGCCGTGAACCACATCGAATCCGGCATGTCCGAGAATGGCCGCCGCAATAATCCAAAGACTGGTCCTGAAACCAATCACTGCGAGGCCAACGAATACTATCGAGCTCGCGATTTCGATTCCAAGGGCGCGTCCGTCGCCGCCGATGACCGCAAACAAAGCATAATAGGAGGCAATCACGATCATCATAACCGGGTACAAGGCCCGGTCTCGTTCTAGTCCCGCCCACGTTCCAAGCCCGCAAACGCCGAGCCCGAGAACGACACCAACAACGTATTCCATGATCATTCGCCTTCGATCGACATCAAGTCCGGGAAGTACAGCGCGGCGGGTCGGCCCGAACTTCTCTGGCAAGAGAAGCTCGGGCCGCAGCCTTCAGGACGCGCAGCGGCAGGTCGGGCCGCACGCGCAGCCGACGGTGCTGGATGTCTTGACGCGAGAGGCGGGAGTGTTGCTCATTTTCATCTCCATTGGGTTAGGTGTTATGCGTGGTCCGTGAG
>JBGSRK010000011.1:0-139805 GCA_041737595.1 Patescibacteria group bacterium | reverse complement strand
ACTAAAGTAGTTGAAAAACCAAAATTCAAAACAAAAGAAATAAAAAAAGTACTATCCGAAGAACCTGTTTTAACTGAGGTTCAACTTATTATTGCTCAAAAAATTGCTGATTATTATTTTTGTAATATTTCTGACGTAATCCCAAACATGCTATCTTTTAACTTTGGTAAAAAAAGACGAGAGATTTTAAAAGAGATAAAACCAAAAATAAAAATTCAAAATAAACAAAAATTAACCTTAGATCAGAAAAAAATATATGATTCTATTCTTAAGGGAAATAAAAATTCAAAATATTTATTATTTGGGGTTACTGGTTCTGGTAAAACAGAGATATATTTACAACTTGTCGCAGATGCGATTAAAAATGGTGGTGGTTCTATTATATTAATTCCTGAAATATCTTTAACCCCCCAAACGTCAAAAAGATTTATTGAAAGATTTGGTGATAAGGTTGCTATTTGGCATTCAGGGCTAAAAGAAACAGAAAAATTTGATAACTGGCAAAAAATTAAATCAGGAGAAAAATTAGTTGTACTTGGAGCAAGATCTGCAATATTTACTCCAGTAAATAATCTAAAATATATTTTTATAGATGAAGAACATGAATCAAGTTATAAACAAGATCAAACACCAAGATATGAAACATCAAAAGTAGCTGAATGGCTATGTGAACAAACGGGTGCAAAATTAATTATTGGTTCGGCTACTCCAAAAATAGAATCTTATAAAAAAGCACTGGATAATAAATATACACTCTGTACTCTAGAAAAAAGAATCGTTCAGGATGTAATGCCACCAGTTAAGGTTGTTGATTTAAGAGATGAATATAAAAAAGGGAATAAATCTATCATTTCTGATGACCTTTATGAGGCAATTTCAGAAACATTAAAAATAAAAAAACAGGTTATACTTTTTGTAAATCGCAGAGGTGCATCAACTTTTATCGTTTGTCGTGATTGTGGCCAAGTTTCAGAATGTCCAAATTGTGAAATTCCACTTACATACCACCCATCAGAGGGAGAAATACTAAAATGCCATCACTGTGAGTATAGAACAAAAGTACCTGTTATTTGCCCAAAATGCTCATCTCATGCAATTAGATATTTTGGGCTTGGAACTCAAAAAACTGAAATAGAAGTTAAAAAATTATTTCCAAAAGCGAAAGTGGCTAGGATGGATCGAGATACAACTAAAAAAAGAGGATCTCATGAAGAAATATTTAATGACTTTTCTGCTGGCGATTTTGATATTTTAATCGGAACTCAAATAATCGCCAAAGGTTGGGATTTGCCAAATGTTTCATTAGTTGGAGTTATTTCTGCCGACACAATGCTTAATTTACCCGATTTCAGAAGTGCAGAAAAAACCTTTAGTCTACTAACTCAGGTTGCAGGAAGAACTGGCCGGGGCTATCACCCAGGAAGAGTAATCGTACAAACCTATGATCCAGAAAATTACGCAATAAACGCATCTGCAAAGCATGATTACAAAGATTTTTATCAACGTGAAATTAAATCTCGTGAAAAATATTTATATCCCCCATTCTCTGAATTAATAAAATTAAGTTATTCACATCCAGACAATAAAAAAGCTGCGGAAGAAGCGGATCGAATAGCTAAAATACTTAACAAAATTGATATAACAAATACTTTGCCAGAAGAAAAGAGAGATTTAATGGTTCTTGGACCGTCGTCTGCCTTTATTGCAAAAATTGCTGGAAAATATAGATGGCAAATAATTTTAAAAATAAAAAATAATATATCTAGAGTTCAGATTTATAAAATTCTAAAAGAAAATATAAAAACAGGTTGGGTAGTTGATATTAACCCAGAAAGTTTGCTTTAATCTAAAAATATTAAAACATTTATTGTATGTATTTTAATACTTTCTAATACTCACTTACATTTAAAGTAGAAGCACCTGCTCTTAATTCAATTTCAATTTTTTTATCTGCAGATTTATATGCTTCATTCTCATAATAATCCCCATTTAAAGTAAACCCTTCATAATTTTTTGTAACAAGGCCTGTTTCACTTTTTATTCTAACCCCAACTTTTTTTGGTACAGAAATATTTATTGTTGATGCCCCAGAATCTACTAATATTTTTGCACCATCGATAACTTTATCTCCTAGAGTTAGATCAATTTTTGAAGCGCCTGAATTAATATCAACTCCAGAAATAATATATTTTGAAAGATCAAAATCAAGTTTTGATGCACCACTTTCTATTTTTAATAATATTGGTAACTTATCATTAAATGAAAGTGTGAGATTATTTTTTATATTACCACCAAACCACATCATCATTGGCCGCATAAAACTTTCGGTTGAAAGTTCTATTTTTTGAACATTATCTAAAAGATTATTTTTTGATGTAAGTTCCGCAAAATTTGATAATAGATTACCATCAATTAAATTACTATTAGAACCTGAAATATTAAATTCAACTACCCCTGTTTTCACTACTATCTCTGCTGTTTTGGCATTTTCATCTTTCTCAATAATTAATTTTGACTCTTTAACTTCACGAGATACATTAGTGTATCTATTTGATGGATTTATGTATGATTTAGGAGCAAAAGATATATCATAAACTGCAAGACCTGCAAGAAGAGTCAGAGCTATCATCCCAACCCAACCATATTTGAATCGCTTAAGGAGTAAATCAAAACCAATAAAAACAAGAATTAATGGCCACCAAAACCAAAGCTGATTTATTTGATTATAATTAATATAACCGAGTGAAGCTGAAAGATATGCTGACCCCACACATACAAGCAAAAGACCCCAAAAATATCTCATACATTACTCCTTTTTACCGCCAAAAATAACTATTATCCCTAAAATAATTAAAAAAAGTGGCCAGGTTTTACTAAAATCTAAAAATGGAATAAATTGATGAACTAGAAAAAGCATTCCAAGAGTTATTAAAATTACTCCGCCAATCCAACTTTTATCTCCACCTGATTTATTTTCAACCGTTTCTTTTATTTGTTGAGCAGCTGATTCCACTTTCTTTGAGAAATCCTCTTTATTGTTTTTTCTATCTGACATTTTTACTCCTTCTGGGCCCTCAGGAATTACAAAACCTGCAATTATATAGGCAAGTAAACCAACTCCTCCCCAAATTATTAAAAGTACTGCAATTAATCTTACAACTGTCGCATCTAGATCAAAATATTCAGCAAGTCCTCCACAAACACCTAAAAAAACTTTATCCGTACGTGAACGATATAATTTCTTATCTTCTGCCATATTTTACCTTTCTAAATTAAGGTTAACTATATTCTATAATATTATACCAAATTATTGGCAAAAAGTTTTAGGCATCTCTGAGGCTGGGTTGCCATGTTTCATCCACAAACCATTTTCACATAACCAGGTGTCTTCTGGGGTTATAGTTCTTAAAAAAATTATTAAACATAGAGAAAAAAATAAAATTAGAAGAAAAATATATAAATATTTTTTATTCAAGATTCCATCTCCTCAATTTCTTCTTTAATTTTTTTTAGTCTTTTGCTTTGCATTAAGATAAATCCAATGAAGAATGGTATCCAAAACACAATAGCGCGATAAATTAGTATTGTTGCGCCAACAATACTTCCAGGAAGTCCAAGATTTATATAAGCGAGCCCCATTGCCCCCTCCACAAAACCAATCCCCATTGGAGTAGGTGAAAGAACTGATATTGTAATACCAATCGCATAACCAACAAGTACATTAACAATTTGAGCATCAAGCCCAAATGATAAGAAAATAAGAAAAAGAATTAGAAGTCTTATTGAATGTGACGTAAGTAAAAAACCTATAACTTCATACCAATGTTTTCTATCAGTTGATATTTTTTCTGATGCTTTTGCAAATTCATCAACCAAGCGAACGGATAATTGTTTTGGGTTTATTTCTTTTTTAATAAATTTATTTGCTATATATGCTATCCAAGTAAATAATTTTTGGATTTTTTTAACAATAAATTCTCTCCTTTTTCTTGAAAGCCAAAGAACTACATACATTGTTGAAGTTAATGCCCAAAAAATTATAGAAGGGATTAAAGTTATCCAATTAAGAGAGTTTATGGTAGCAAGATAAATATTTGAAAAAAGTAAAATAATTGAAATACCAGTATAATCACCTATCATGAACAATAAACTTGCAGCTACCTCAGCTGCACGAGAATCATTATGTTCTTCTGCATCTTCAGCAAAAATAGCTAATGAAGAAAAACCCATTACGGGTAGCAATATATTAATAGCAAGCGCAGAAAGCTGTAATTTTATAGATTCTAAAATATTTCTTTTTATATTAAAAATTTTTAAAATCAGTTTAAATGAATAAGCAATTAGAAAATAAGATAAAATAACTAAAATAATAGAATATAGTAAATATGATGTTAAATTAGAAAATGTTGTATTAAAAGTATCTAAAATGACAGAAATATTTTTTTGGATAAAATACCCGAAAACTGTAAATATTAGAGCAAAAAATAAAAACCCAAAAGCTTTAAGTTTCATACATTAAACATTTTACCACCTTAAAATAACTATTCAACTAGTGTTATAATGGAGGATGAAAGGAGTTAAAATGACTAAAACAGAAAAAAATTTAGCAGATGCATTTGCTGGGGAATCTCAAGCAAATCGTAAATATCTCGCATTTGCAAAAAAAGCTGATGAAGAAAATTACAGAGACGTGGCAAAATTATTTAGAGCAGCAGCAGAAGCAGAAACAATCCACGCCCTAAATCATCTTAGAAATATGAATGGTGTTGGTACAACCGAAGAAAACCTTAAAAAAGCGATCGAAGGTGAAACTTATGAATTTGAAAAAATGTATCCTGGAATGATTAAAGAAGCAGAAGAAGAAAATGAAAGCAGAGCAAAAATTGGTTTTTCTCAAGCAAATACAGTCGAAAAAGAACATGCCGAACTTTATAAAAAAGCTTTAGAAGGTTTAAAAGAATTTGAAATTAGTGAAGTTTGGGTTTGTGAAGTCTGTGGGCACACCCATATAGGACCACCCCCAGAAAACTGCCCTGTCTGCGGAGCACCAAAAAATAGATTCTTTGAAGTTAAATAATCAAAATATATTTATTAGTTCTATTTGGTCTGTTTATATTTTAATAAAGCCAATTTTTTGATAAAATAACACTAGATGAAATTAAAAGTTATTACAAAACCAAATCCAATTCTTTCCGAAAAATCTAAAAAAATTTCTCGTGTAGATGATTCTATAAAAAAACTTGCAGCCGACATGGCTGAAACAATGTTTGGTTATGGTACAGAACATGAATCTGGGGTAGCTATTGCTGCAATCCAGGTTGGTGTACCTTTAAGAATGACAATTATTAGGGATGAAGAAAATTCTAATGGGTATTATGCACTTATTAATCCTGAAATTATTAAAGGTACAGGAAAAATTATAGAAGATATGGAAGGTTGTTTATCTGTCCCTAGAAAATACGGCAAAGTCGAAAGATTTGAAAAAGTTAAAGTACGAGGGATAAACTTAGAAGGTAAAAAGATTGAAATCAAGGCCGAAGGGTTAATGGCAAGAATTCTTCAACATGAAATTGATCATATGAATGGTACTCTTTTTATTGATCATGTAAAAAATGATGAAATATATGTGCTAAAACAGAGTGGGGAATTAGAAAAATAGTTTTAAATGAATATTATAAATAAAGATTTAAAAATTATGTTTATGGGAACCCCAGAAATCGGTGCCATGCTTTTTGAACACCTAATTAGTTCGGGGTTTGTTTTTTCGGGATGCATTACAAGGCCAGATAAACCAAAAGGTAGAGGTAAGGAATTAGCGGAATCACCTGTAAAACAAGCGGCTCAAAAACATAATATATCTATCTACCAACCTCAAAATAAAATAGAACTAACAGAGATTATAAAAGAAACAAAACTAGATTTAGTTATTGTAGGCGCATTTGGAATGATTATCCCGGTTGAAGCTATAGATATACCTAAATATAAAATGATAAACTTTCACCCATCTCTCCTACCACTATATAGAGGTCCAGCCCCAATTGTTGGTCCAATTTTAAATAGTGACACGGAAACTGGTGTTAGTATTATGTTAATATCTGAAGGGATGGATGAAGGGGATATTCTAAAACAGGAAAAGATATTATTAGATGATACAGAAAATATTTATACTCTATCGGAAAAATTAGCTAAATTAGGTGCGGAGATGCTAAAAGAAGTTGTCCCTAAATGGATATCGGGAGAACTAAAAGGGATTGTTCAAAATAATTCATTAGCTACTTATACTAAAATGGTAAAAAAAGAAGATGGCAAGATTGATTTTATAAATCAAACCGCAGAACAAATCGAAAGAATGTCTCGTGCTTATCAACCATGGCCGGGTGTTTACTCATTTTGGAATAATAAAAAAATTGATTTTTATACTTTATTGGTCTCAAAAGGCTCTCACCTTTCAAAAAAGAGTGGGACTCTTAAGCCAGGTGAAGTAGAAATTTCTGATAGTAAAATCTATATCGGAACGAAATCTGGCACAATATCTCCTAACTTTATAAAAATTGAAGGTAAAAATAAAGTAACCGCAGATGATTTTATTCGCGGTTACCCTAATTTTATTAATTATAAATTTAAATAATTATTTTTTTAGAATTTCTTTAAGTTTTTTTCTTGTAGAAAACCAAGATGCACCTGCTGCTGAAAGAAATGCTGATTCTAAAAGCCAAAAAGATTCTGGCCCAGAGGTTGAAAGATTCCCTTTTCCATCTCCAGTAATATTTTGAGTAACTGGTTCTACTACTTGTGGGGTTTGTTCAGTTTGGATATTCTCATCTATGTTTGTTGATGTTATATTCGGGTTTTCTGGTATAGATTCATCTTTTCTTGTAACCTTAATACTTTTTTCATTTTTTATACCAATACTATTTTTAGCAACTACAAATAGAGTATTATCACCAAGTGAAAGTGGTGTTTCTTCATAAAACTTACCATTTTTATCAATTTTAACTTCCTTAGAATTGATAGTAACTATATTTTTTAAATTAGTCTCACCTGTTACAATTATTTGTGAATCTGCAACAATTGCCCCATCTGTTGGGCTAATTATTTCAAGCATAGGTAATTTTTTTAATTTTGATTTATTCTGATAATTTACTATACCAACGATAGCACCAACGAATACCACAAAAATAACTAATATTATAATTAGTTGACCGGGTTTTATTGAACTAAATCTTTCTTTTATATTCATTTATTTATCCTTACTAATAAAGGCAAGCACCGAGTAAAGGGTACGAATCCCAAAAATCAGTAATCATGCCCTTATTATCAAGGGTAAATATATATTTATCAAATCCTTAAATATTTGTTAATTCTATAAGATTATCAAAAGAGGTCCAAACCAACAAAGGCTCAATGTGACTCCGAAGAAGCGTGGGATCAAATATTGCGTATCCCGCTTTTTTTGATACACATAATGTATCCTTCAAAACCGCCTTGGCACATCCCCAGTAAGGACCCTCCACCATATTGCATGTAAATTTTCTTGTCAGTACCTAAAACTATTCGTTTTTTAGGTTGACTGTACATAATATCATAATATTTTATAATTGTCAACCTATTTTTTGATTTATTTGGTTTTAAAGTGGAAAGAGGGGGCAAGCGCCCCCTCCTATGCCAACAATGTACGACACATCACCTATTCACAATTAGTGATATATCACTACTTTGTCAGCTCTGGTATCCACTCTTCATAGTCCAACTTATAGCACGGATAAGCAATGGAGCCACCGTTATTTCCCCCCGCTACTCGGATATTAACTCCGATAAAGCTAGTAGGTATTTGACGGCAACGCCCACATTGTGAACAAATTTGTTCACTGGCGCAAATAAGGACGCCATCCGTTTTACCATACGGGACCATTGGACCCGTAACTACTCTTGCGACATATCCTACGCCACTCCCACATTCCCCAATGTGAGTAACCACTGTTTCTTCTAGAACTTGTTGCGGTAGTGATTCAAACTGTTCCCTCAAACACTGAGGGATCTGTCCATTGAGACTAGAAAGAGCTTCAATAAGGTACACAGGGATCCCTCCTTAGTTAGCTTGATTCCCCCTTTATTAATATAATTATACATCTTTTTTGAATTTTGTGACTTTTAATATTTATATTGATATAATGTTTTGGCAAAATGAATAATAAAGCTATCCCAGAATTAGTTCTCCCAGGTGGAGATTTACATAGAGCAAAAATTGCATACATCTATGGTGCAGATGCAGTTTATGTTGGTTTAAATAAACATTCTCTCCGAAAAGCAGAAGTTCGTTTTAATATTACTGAAATTAAAAAAGCAATCAAACTCGCCCATTCATTGGATAAAAAGCTTTATATTACTTTTAATATTTTTGCGCACAATAAACATTTAAAAAGCATTGAAGAGGATATAAAAAAATTAGCCCACGAAAAACCAGATGCATTTATAATTGCAGATCCAGGAGTTCTTAATATCGCAAAAAGGGTTGCCCCCCTCGTACCAATTCATCTTTCGACTCAAGCAAATACAATTAATAGTGAGTCAGTTAAATTTTGGCAAACAATTGGGGTGAAAAGAATTGTGCTTGGGCGCGAGACTACTTTAAGAGAAATTAAAGAAATAAAAAAAGCTGTCCCTAAAATGGAAATTGAGGTTTTTGTTCATGGGGCAATGTGTATTTCATATTCAGGAAGATGCTTACTTTCTCACGCACTTACTGGTCGTTCTGCAAATTTAGGAGAATGTACTCAACCCTGTCGTTGGCCATACAATATATATATTGAAGATTCCTCTCGAAAAAATCAGTTAATGCAAGTCGAAAGCAACGAAAATGGAACATATATTATGAATTCAAAAGATTTATGTCTTATTGAATATTTAGATAAAATATCGCCATATGTTGATGCTCTTAAAATTGAAGGTCGTAACAAAACAGATTTTTATCTTGCATCTGTGGGGCGTCTTTATCGCTCTGGTTTAGATAATTTAACAAACCACGTCGCTAAAGTGAAGTACATAAAAAAACTGAAAAATGAGGCAGATAAAATTACTCATCGCCCATATACTACTGGTTTTATTTTTGGAGATGCAAAAGAAGGTGAAACTTTTAATGACCGTGCGCCAATTTATGGTCCAAGATATTTAGGGTATGTTTTATCAGTTAAAGATAATATCGCTGAAATTATTGTTAAAAATAAATTTATGATTAATAAATCTTATGAAGTCATTTCACCCATTGGAATCGAAAAAATAAAAATTACAGAAATAATATCTGACAAAAATTTAATAATAGAAGAAGTAAACCCAGGCGAAAAAGATAAGAAAGTTTATATCAAGACTAATAAAAATTTAGTTCCCGAATCCTTTATAAGAGAATTAAAATAGTTTTATAAATGAAACTTAGATTTTTTATTTTGTAAAATTTTTTGGTATAACTTTAAATATTTTTCTGCCATAATTGATGAATCAAAATATTTTTCAGCATACTCTCTACATTTTTTACGATCAAATTTATCTGTATTTTTTGCAGATTGTATTAAATCATTGATATTATTTGAAAGCATACCTATAGAATTTTTATCAAATTGATCCCCCATAGAGTTTATAGGTGTCCCAATTATTGGGGTTCCACATGCAAGTGCTTCCATAACTAAAAGTGGGCATATCTTGATACCAAAACCACTAGCTGGTCTAATTGGGATTAAAAGTGCTTCAGCTTTTTTAATATATTCAAATAGTTCCTTTTGAGGCATTTCTTCAATATGAATGATATTTTTATTTAAAAAAGGTAAAATTTTATCATTATAATATTTTTTTCTTTCATCAGAGATACCTATTCTACCAATAATTATTAATTTTTTTTGAGACTTTTTAGCTATTTTAATTGCAATATCTATCCCTTTATTGTTATTAAGTCTTCCTGCAGTAATTAAATATTTCCCCTTATCAAAGCATGGAGATATTTTTGAGGTATCTATACCATTTGGTATAACCGCGGTTGTTTTGTTCCCATTTCTATGGCTTTTAGTCTGAGCAACTGTATATATACCTCCTTTAGATATTTGTTCAAATTCAGGTTTAGTAATTTTACTGTGATAAGTTAAAATACAGGGGCATTTAGCATTAACACCGATTGAGTATGCATATTTTTGGGTATGTAAGTGTATTAAATCAAAGTCATTAAATGACAGTACTTTTGTTTGGCTTGCTATAATATAGTTTCTTCTCAAAAATCTTGATTGATCCTTAAAATCATCCATTTTCCATATACTTTTTTCTAAAGTTGAAACATGTTTTGCATTTGTATTAAAATCTGCTGGGGCAAATAGTGTGACATTAATATTTTTTTTTACCAAAGCATTCGTGAGGTTTAATGTAGCAACCTCTGGCCCACCAGTGTCACCAAATGCTGAAGTAACTATCGCAATTTTTATTTTATTTTTCATACAATTAACCTGCTTATCTTTTTATAAAAATTATTTTTTATATCTTTTGTACCGACTATCCCCAGTAAGTCTAACCCTGGGGTTGAATTCATTTCCATAAAAATAGTTTCACCATTTTTATCAAAAATAAAATCCAAAGAATAATGTGTTTCTTGAAATATTGATAGTTTTTTAATAATCTTATTAGCTAATAATGTAGTATTTTTGGGTATTTTATTTATTGGGACTAAAACTGCACTAGCGCCTTGATGAAAGTTAGTAAATAAAGATTCTCCCTTAGCAATTCTTGATAAAGCATATATAAGTTTATTATTCACATATATTAATCTTAAATCGGCTAATTCATTTTTGTTAGAAAAGTTTGGTATGCCGCCACCACTAATAAATTCTTGAAGTAAAATTGGGTATTCGATATCAATATTTAAAGCATCTTCTTTCTCACAAATAGTTATACCAAAACCACCCGATCCATAAAATGGTTTTAGAACAACTTTTGACTGTCTAAATTCAAGCAAATTAGAAGCTAATTCATTTTTGTTAGAAATTAATCTGGTATCTGGCATAATATCTGAAAATAAAATATATTGGTTTAATTTATTATCTATTAATGCTCTAAACAAGGGGCTATTAATGATTTTAACTTTTTTGTTAATTTTCATTTTATAATCGAACATTTCATAATCCCGACTACCTTTTATTTTATCGAAAATTAAATCTGGTTTAATCGGTTTTTTGTTTTTAACCCATTTACCACTTCGATATGACCATGTTTTTTCAAAAATATTTTTATCTAAATCGTACCATCCAATACTTGCATGATATATTGAAATATCATTTTCTATGCCCCATTCATGCCAGTTTTCATAAGAGGACCTTGCAACATCATTGGTTATAGGCCTGTTCTTTGCCCAATTATCACTCTTATATATAATTACAATGTTTTTCATAATATTTACTTTCTTGGATCTATTAAAAATTCTCGTAAATCTTTTTTACCTATAATAACAGGATATGTGAGATTTGTTCGGTCTGCAATTGTAGCTCTCATTAAAAAATTCTTTTCGCCAATTTTCGCTGGAATCACTAGCTTAATACGATAATCAGAACCAGAAGCTGATTTTATTGGGACAAGAGCACTTATATCTTTATGAATATTCATTTTTTTGATTATTTTTTTTCTATCTTCTTTATTAAGATCTATAATTTCGTTTGTAATATTTTTTTTAAATTCACTAACAGCGTCCGAATAACCGAGTAATTCAGCAATCTTCTCATCAATAGAGGAAGATTCTGCCCCTGTATCGATTTTACAATCTACTTTTATTTCTTCATCATTCTTACCTTTAAAAATAACACTTTCTTTTAAACCAATGACTTCTCTACCGGAAATTTCTTCAATTTCTTCTTCAATTTCACCCCCAAACAAATCCTTTGCAAGACGTACAGCCCTGTCTTCGGTAATATTCTTTAATTTTTTTACACGCAATAATCGCTCTTTTAACCCTGCTTGATTAGCAGACTGGATACCAAGACCTGGCCTGGCATTTAATTCTACAATAAGCGGACCTTTTTCTTTGTCAATAATAACATCAACCCCTAAATAATTTATACCAGATGCAGATGAACATCGATTAGACATTCTTAGAATTTTTGTCCAATATGGTATTCTTATGCCTGACAACTTTAAATTTGTTCCAGGAGCATTTTCAATCAAAAAATTATTTTTAATTGCGGTTGTTGTAACCCCTGTTGCCATATCAATCCCTACTCCAATAGCTCCGAGAGAAATATTCGCCTTACCACCTGATTCATGGGTTGAAAGTCTTAACATCGCCATTACAGGAATTCCTTTATAGACTATAACCCTAATATCAGGTATCCCCCTGTATGAATATAATCGAAAAGAATTATGAATTTTTACTCTTTCTTCAAATATAGCGGCGGAAGGTTTTGGAGTTACACCAATAGAATATTGTCCATCTAATATATTCCCAATATGTGTCTTAAGATCATCTATACTATGCTTTTTTCTATCTGCAAGTATCCAGCGACCATCTTTCCCTCTATTATAATAAATATTAATACCAGCACCTTTAAGACCTCGTGCTGGTTTTAAAACAAAACTTTTGGGAAGTTTTTCAAAATCGAAAGCCTCAAGTTGTTCACGACTACGTATAACACCATATAGCTCTGGAGTTGGAATATCTGATTTTTTTAATATTTTTTTTGTTAACAGTTTATTATCAGCTATTCTTATTTTTTTTGAATCAGAAATCTTATAGGAATAATTTCTGTCATTCATCCCTAAAATATCTTTTCTATTTTGGAAAAATGATATAATACTAGTCATCTTTTAATGAATTTTTGAATCTAAGATATTCAGAAATTCGAAGTCCTTTCCATTTACCAACATAATAACTACCAAGCAGTGGGATAAGAATTAAATAATAATTGTTAATAATATATAATTGAATCCAATTACTTGAAATAAAAGCATAACTTAAAAGCGCAACAATTAAAGTTTCCAGTGTAATAATATTTGTTTTCATGCTCCCAGCCTTTATTTGAAAAAGGCTAATTGATTCTACTAATGTTAAAATAATAACAATTGGAAGTGCAGAAACAGTGAAGTATCCATTTTTGCCGAAATATACTGCAAGAGCCAGTAACCCTAAAATAACAATGCTAGCAATAGATATTTTGAGTGAAACTTTGGAAATATAATGTAATTTGGATTTTTCGAATACTCTTTTTAAAATTTCACTAACCATCCACGCTAAAAATATAATAGGTAGTCCAAATTTTAAACCAACAAAAAAATCTGTTGAAACAAAATATAAAGAATATGCGATTACAATCGGCTCATACATACCAAATGTTTTTACGCCAACAAAATGTCTAAAAAAACTTACCAAAAGTGCTATAAATGGTAAAGAAAGAAGCAAAAAAATTGTTTCTTGGGGGATCCCACCTGAAATTAAATAATGCGCTAAATTCATAGTTAAATTACCTCCCTCACTATTATGATATAAATATATTAAATAAAAATAACTTTTTTGATTTCAAATTAATTATAACACAGCTTTGCTTTTTGGTCAATAATTTTAACTAAAAAAACCGGACACATGGTCCGGTTTTTTTGATTGCCTATTGGCCTACTATCTTATACTTTTGATGAGGGTTTTTAATCTTATTTCTAAGTGCCCTACCTTTTTCAATAAGACGAAAGTATAAATTGGCTGGATGCCCAACATCTCTCTTCATCCCGACTCGTCTTGGTGATTTTGATCTCATATTCACCTCCACGTTTAAATAATAAGAACATTGTTCGTCTTATCTATTTTTTTGTTCTCTTAGAAATTTTTCCACCCTTTTTACCTGCTTTACTTGCAAGTTCTGGATTTGCTGCAAACCCTTTTTTAACACCAACCACAAGTCCACCTTTGCCACCGATTTTTTTATAAAAATCAGAACCGTGTCTTGACTTGTTGGTTTCGGCTGCTTTTATACCACCATCTTTTGTTCCTGACATTAAATCTCCTACTTTTATCTTTACTATATATATAATAACTTTATTTGATATAAACAATCATCGTAAAATCTCACAATTTTTTTCAATTTTGCTTGTGGTTAAAAACAAAAAAGCGCTCCAAAAAAGGAACACTTTTTATTTAAAAACAATTTACCCGGCATCGATCTACTCTTCCAGGACATAAGCCCAAGTACCATCGACGCTAAAGTGCTTAACTTCTGTGTTCGAGATGGGAACAGGTGTGGCCACTTTGCTAAAGACACCGGGAAAACTGTCTTCAAATTACAGGTTAATCAACCGAGGGGTGTAGTCCGGCCTCGCGTGGCTAGGCCAGGCGGGCGGGGGAGACTACACGGCCCCGGGTGATTATATAAGCCCGTATTAATAACTTGTTATTTTACAAGTACAAATCGCCGGTTAAGTAAAACTATTACGCCTCAAATAATGAGGTCTCTATAAATAGAGTTTTTTAAGCTGTCGGATTATTAGTACTTCTCGGCTCAACATATTGCTACGCTTACACCTGAAGCCTATCAACCACATGTTCTATATGGATCCTATAATGAAATCTTATCTTGGAAGAGGCTTCGCGCTTATATGCTTTCAGCGCTTATCCCGTCCGCACGATAGCTACCCAGCGATGCCCTTGGCAGGACAACTGGTACACCAGAGGTGCGTTCGCTTCGGTCCTCTCGTACTAGAAGCAACTTTCCTCAAATTTCGACGCCCACGACAGATAGGGACCGAACTGTCTCACGACGTTCTGAACCCAGCTCGCGTACCGCTTTAATTGGCGAACAGCCAAACCCTTGGGACCTGCTCCAGCCCCAGGATGCGACGAGCCGACATCGAGGTGCCAAACTGAGCCGTCTATGTGAACTATTGGGCTCAATCAGCCTGTTATCCCCGGGGTAGCTTTTATCCGTTGAGCGATGCATCATCCACTCGATTGTCTAGCCCGAAGGCTAGAACATGCATCGGATCACTAACTCCTGCTTTCGCACCTGCTCGACTTGTAAGTCTTGCAGTCAAGCACGCTTATGCGTTTGCACTATCAGTTCGATTTCCATCCGAACTTAGCGTACCTTTGAACGCCTCCGTTACCTTTTAGGAGGCGACCGCCCCAGTCAAACTACCCACCAGACACTGTTCCAACACCGGAAACTGGTAGTAATTTTTCTTGGACGTAAAGCTAGAATACTAATAAATAGTAAACGTGTGCTTTACAACCGATATCTATAAATCTTTCGATTATAGATGTTAAATTACTAACAATTTGCGGTGCTGGTTAGAACCAAGTTTTATAAAGGGTGGTATTTCACTAACGACTCCACAATAGCTAACGCCACTGCTTCAAAGTCTCCCACCTATGCTACACAAAACAAAACCTAATCCAATGCCAAGCTGTAGTAAAGCTCCACGGGGTCTTTCCGTCTTGTCGTGGGTAGACGGCATCTTTACCGCCATTGCAATTTCACCGGGTCCCTCGTTGAGACAGTGTCCATACCGTTGCGCCATTCGTGCGGGTCAGAACTTACCTGACAAGGAATTTCGCTACCTTAGGACGGTTATAGTTACCGCCGCCGTTCACTGGGGCTTCGATTCGGTGCTTGCACACCTCCTGTTAACCTTCCAGCACTGGGCAGGCGTCAGTCCGTATACTTCCACTTGCGTGTTTGCACAGACCTGTGTTTTTGATAAACAGTCGCATGGACTCATTTGCTGCGGCCTCTCAAAAAGAGAGGCAGGGCTTATCCCGAAGTTACGCCCGCTTTTTTGCCGAGTTCCTTAACGAGGGTTCTCCCGAGCACCTGAGGCTACTCGCCTCGACCACCGGAGTCGGTTTGCGGTACGGATACCATTTTCTTTAACCGTGAACTTTTCTGGTCCGTGCATTCACTCAAATCTCAGGTTTTACCCTAATTTTATTCCTCTGACTCACATCAGAGTTAAACAGATATAGCCAAAAATCTGCTTGAGTTTGTGCCCGGCGTCATTCACGGGAACGTAATAGTAGTACAGGAATATCAACCTGTTGTCCATCGCCTACGCTTTTCAGCCTCGGCTTAGGCCCGACTAACCCTGGGACGATCAACGTTGCCCAGGAAACCTTGGTCTTACGGTGTCACGATTTTTCATCGTGATTTGGGTTACTCATGCCAACATTCTCACTTCTTGACGCTCCACCAACACTCGCATGTCAGCTTCAATGCAGACAAGAACGCTCCTCTACCGCATCGTGCTACGCACGGAATTTTTAATTTTAAGTTTTAAATTTTAATTGATTGTATCGCTTTGCGATTTTATAATCCTCCAAAGGATTCATTCAGTTAGAACTTGAAACTATTAATTTAGAACTCTGTGCGGAGCACAATGCCCGCATCTTCGGTATTATACTTAGCCCCGTTATATTTTCGGCGCAAAATCACAATCGACCAGTGAGCTGTTACGCACTCTTTAAATGCATGGCTGCTTCTAAGCCAACATCCTGGTTGTTTATGCGACTTCACATCCTTTTCCACTTAGTATAAATTTGGGGACCTTAGATGGCGATCTGGGCTGTTTCCCTTTTGAATATGGAGCTTAGCCCCCACATTCTGACTCGTATAGTAATATCCTTCGGCATTCGGAGTTTATTTGGGTTTGGTAAGCTTGCGCCCCCTAGCCCATTCAGTGCTCTACCTCCGAAGGTTAATTTATACGGCTAGCCCTAAAGCTATTTCGAGGAGAACCAGCTATCTCCGGGTTCGATTGGAATTTCTCCGCTAACCACAGGTCATCACCGCCATTTGTAACTGACGTGTGTTCGGCCCTCCACGACGGTTTAGCGCCGCTTCAGCCTGCCCATGGTTAGGTCACCCGGTTTCGGGTCTATCATAACAAACTAGTGGCTACTTCCCACTGGATAAAATGCACTTGTGGGCACAGATCGCCTAGTTATGACTTTGTGAAAACTTTAAAACGTATTGTGAATACGTCGAAAAATTTTCACTTTGCCAGAACTGGTGCTATGCGTTCACAAAGTATTTTACTCAATGGGAAGTAGCCCACGCCCTATTAAGACTCGGTTTCCCTTCGGCTCCGTAGCTTTAAACTACTTAACCTTGCTTGTTACGATAACTCGTTGGCTCATTCTACAAAAGGCACGCAGTCACGGAATAAATCCGCTCCTACACCTAGTAAGCATATGATTTCAGGTTCTATTTCACTCCCCTAACAGGGGTTCTTTTTACCTTTCCCTCACGGTACTTGTTCACTATCGGTCGACATAAGTATTTAGTCTTGGGAGGTGGTCCTCCCGGATTCCCACAAAATTACACGTGTTCCGTGGTACTAGAGAATAAATCTATAAGGACAAAAGAATTTTCATTTACGGGACTATCACCCTCTATGGTCGTCCTTTCCAGGCTCGTTCTATTAATTCTTTTATTTTTTTACCTTATGTGTAGTTTACAGCCCACACTTCTGAAATCGGAGAATTGGAAAGATCCAACTCTTTGATCTCAGCCCACTGAAACAAAGTTTCAGTGACGATCTACCTCACAACTCCTTTTACACAACGCCTGTAAGCTTTAACATGTAAAAAGTTTCGACTCGCGCCCGTTCGCTCACCACTACTAAGGCGTTCACTATTGTTTTCTTTTCCTTCGGCTACTTAGATGTTTCAGTTCACCGAGTGCCCTACTCATATCCTATGTATTCAGATATGGTTGATTGGAGATGAATCCAATCGGGTTGCCCCATTCGGAAATCCCCGGATCACAGCTTATTAGACAGCTCCCCGAGGCTTATCGCAGCCTATCGCGTCCTTCTTCGGCTTATGCCGCCAAGGCATCCATCATATGCTCTTACCCAACTTAATCTCGTAATATTTAGTTTTATTGCAAGAGCCAAACCGTGTAGCTACGCTGCACGGAAACTCTAATTTTAAATTTTTAAATCTTAAATAATTTTTAAATCTTAATGCTTTAAACATTTAAATTTAGTATTTTTTTTATAATTTAGAATTAAGATTTTAGAATTTCGGTGCAACGTAGTTGCAACGACTCGACTCTACCCTTAACCGGCAATTCATACTTGCAAATTCAATTGGGATTAGAATTTGATTTCTTTAGATAACTAATCTAAAGCTTTGAATTGCCTTCTTTTATTAAGTTGTTAAGTTTCTGAAACTCCATAATTATTTGAGATAAAAAATACAGAATATCAGATTAATTATTCTTTACTCTACACAATTACTCCAGAGCTCAATTAAGTTTTTCTTCTTTTGAACTCTCGAATTATTAATAAAAAATCCCGCCAATTCGGCGGGCCGACCTAAAACTAGAGATTAAATAGGTTGTATTACTACGCCTCGCCTCCTGTTATTGAGTTTTGTTGTGCGTTCATTTAATCCGAACCTTTTATTAGCTTCAAAATTGTAACAAAACTTATCCACAAATGCAAGGGTTTTTTTACTAGCTTTTTATTATAATTAATAAGCAATCCTTCATATACAGTAACCACTCTATTTATCTTTAGAAAATCTTCTGGCCTAACTAAAACATCAGGTTTTTTAAAATCATAGACTTTACTTTCACTAAAAATTTTAGCCGCAAATTCAGAACAGAAATAATTTCTATGATTTTTTTTATTATTTCTGCCAAGTGCATTATTAATAAGACCATATGTATTATAGCCATATAAATGTTTTTCAGTAATAAATGGTTTTAAATTTTCTTCTATTTTTGATTTTAAATTTTTGTCTATTTTAATTTTTAATACTAACCCTCTTGTATTTTTTTTTATTTTATATAACCCTTCGTTAATATTTTCTTCTACAAAACCGCCGATAAAAGGATTTCTAGGTTTAAGGCGACCAAAACTATATATACATTCAAGATTTTTATCAAAACCAAAAGAAACATGATTATATTTATAACCAGTGAAAAGACCAATTATCCGGGTAAGAATAGTCCCTGTATTTGTAAGAAGAATGTATAAGTTCATATATAAACTTTAATTGTTTTTTAATAATAAAGCAAACACCCCGTAGAATACACGAAATGGTTGCATTACACGGGGTGGGTATTGTCTTCGATGATGGTTACAAGATGAGTTGCGGCTTCATGTTTCTGGGCCGAAGTATCGGCACCGACTTCAAGTAGCTCGCGCTGAATGTCATCATCACTAGAGGCAGCGACCAATTTTGCATCTGGATATCTTTTTCTGATATCCTTCACAAGTTCGGTCGTTTTCCCGCCAATGATGTTCCCATCAATGATGAAAGCATCGATTTTTTGACTCGAAGAAATGACTTTCTTCGCTTCTTCAATGCTCATTACATGAACCACCTTGTACCCATTGTGAGAAAGGATCGTTTGATGAAGCAAAGCTATCATCTGGTCATCCTCAATTACAAGCACAATTTTTCGGCTCACACCAAACACCACCTTTCGACAATTTGAGTTACTGTCCGTTTGGACACAAATATTATTATATATTAAAAAATTCTTATGTCAATGCTATCTTAATTATCTATTTTATAACAAAAGGTTATAAGCCAAAAAGAATATTCCGATTGTTAACAATATAGCTACTATAATTGCTATAATTCTTGCTGTAAAATTATATTTAACTAAAAATTTTAGATAATAAAAAACTAAAATTACCCATCCAACTAAAATAACAAAAAAGATTATTGCAAAACCAAATACAAAGAGAAATATTAATACAAAGATTATCGCAAGCCCCATTAGAAGATAACTAAATAATTTTGTGTCAGTTTTAAATTTTTCTAAATTCAATTAACCCCATTCCCTAATTATATGTTTTAAAGCCATCAGAAAGATCGGCCCTTTTAACTACAAAAATTTTCGAAACTGATACGGCCTTATTATTTTCTATTTTGATAACACGGTAATTTATATTATCTTCTGTAGTTGTGGTATAAGAACCTGCTATCCCACCATGGCCGGGATAACTAATGTTTGAAGCAATATCTGTCCAATTTACTCCAACTAATTTTTGGATACTAAAAACTCCAGAACCAGAAGGGAAAAAATATGGTTGAATACTATTTGCGGGTATTTGTGTTTTACCATCTGCAGATGTAGTATTCAAGGTCATCAAATAAGCAGTCAAAGTTACATTTGAAAGTTCAGATAGTGCGGTATTAACTTCCGGGGTTGGTCCTCCTTCGTTTGGGTTTATAACAGTTTCTGTGGCCCCTGCATCAGTTTTTTCTGTAGCCTGATCATTATTAGATATCTCCTCAGAATTATTTGTTTCAGTTTTAAATTTCGATTGGTTTTTATAAAAATAATATCCACCGCCAGAAAGAACCAATATTAATACTATTATTCCTATCCAGAACCATACATTTTTTAATATTTTTTTCATCCTATCTCCTTTTAAATTTACGATCTTTTGAAAAAATTAAATCTAGATCATTTATAATAATAAAAGCCAATAAATATATTATAGCAATTAAAGCCATTAATGGTATAAAACCTATCAAAGTATCTGAAACCGAATGAGACTTTGAGTCTATATTAATAAAATTCCAAACTAATGAGAATAAAAATACAACTGATATTATAAACTGTAATAATTTTCTCATACCTTATTATAAATCTGATTGAGAAAAATATAAAGTAAGGTAAAATTATAAAGATCATGGAATTAAAAAACAAAAAAGTATTATTAATTGGACTCGGGATAATTGGCGGTGGTTTAGCAATGGCTAAATATCTAATTAAAAAAGGTGCCATACTAACTATCACTGACCTACGTAACAAAGATTTACTACAGCCAATGATAGATAAACTACCAAAAAATATTACTTATATTCTTGGTAAAAATAGAATTTCAGACATTAAAAAGGCTGATATCGTAATACTTAACCCTGCTGTTTCAAATTTTTCACCACTTGTTAAAAGATTAAAAGAACTGAAAAAAGAGTATTATAGTGACTACACTTTTTTCTTAAAAAATATAGAGAAAAAAAATCCAACCGTAAAAATTATTGGGATAACAGGGACAAGAGGGAAAACAACGGTTTCTACTTGGACAAAAAAACTTATTGATGATGCTATTTTAGGAGGTAATGTCCAAGAAGCAGCTCTTTTTAAGATTCAAGATAAAAAAACAAATACTTTTGTTTTAGAACTATCCTCATTCCAACTAGAACATATCTCCAAAAAAGATCGTTCACCTAATATTGCAATTTTAACTAATATCTATAGCGATCATTTAAACAGATATAAGACAATTAAAAGATATTCAAGGATAAAAAAACTAATTTATGCAAATCAAAAAGAAAGTGATTATTTAATTATTAGTAATGATGAAAATATTAGAAAAGATATTGAAAAAGACAAACCAAAAAGTCAATTATTGTACATTTCTTTGAAAGAGCTACCTAAAAATAAAGATGGGCTATTTACAAAAAAAAACAAAGTTTATTTTAAAAAAGGTAAGACCACTAAAAAAATTGGAGAACTCCCAAATTTTGCTCCACACGAAAAAACAAATTTTATGTTTGCTGCACTTGCTTCATATCTATATGGTATAAGTTGGAATAAAATATTTGGAAAAATTAAAGAATTAGAAAATCCAGTTTTCAGGCAACAGGTTATCTATATAAAAAACAGTCTAAAAATTATTAACGATTCAACAAGCACAATGCCAGAAGCAACTATGGCTGCCATTGAAAAGTACAAAAATGATAATGTAATTTTAATCACAGGTGGTACTGATAAAAATTTGGATTTTACTAAAATAGCTAAATCGATTAAGAATAATTTAAAACCAGAAAAAACATTCTTTTTAGAAGGGAGTGCTACTACTAAACTTTTAAAAGAAATGAAAATTGATTCAGTCCCTTACAAAAATTTAGAAGATATCATTAAGGTTGTTGCTCAATTAAAATATAAAGGTACAATAATATTTTCCCCAGGAGGTTCTAGTTTTGAAAAATTTAAAAATGAGTTTGATCGTGGTGCTCAGTTTAATAAATTAGTAAAAAAATATTTTAAATAGTTTTTTTATTTATTTGCAAAAAATAAAGTAACAACAGAAAATATAGCCAAAAATAAACCAATATTTATTCTAAGCATATTTTTTTTGTAATCTATTTCTTTAAAAATTATTATACCAGCAAGAACCACCCATAAAGCATTTAATTGAATAATAGTATACCCGATAGATGCTGGTAAATATTTATAAGTCAGAAACATCATTAGAGCAGATATGGCAAACAAAAATCCACCTAAAATAGGTAGATATATTTCTTTTTGAGTTCCTTTTATCTTTGGTTTTTTTAAAGTATATATTATAAAAGCACTTACTAAAAAAAATATTCCTATGCTAAAAAGTTGAGTGAAAAAATAATTGCTATTAACTAAAAATTTTCCGTATGTTGCAGCCGATCCAAAAAATATTGCTGCTAAAAAACTATAAAGTATCCCAGAATTATTAACTGATTTTTTTTCCGTAACAATATTTATAGCCAAAGCTGAACCAAATATTGCAAGACCGGCTAAAATAACAAAAATAATTTTGATTTCTGCTAATTCTCTTAATAAAAATAAACTCAATATAAGAGAAATTGGACCCTGTAGATTTTTCCATTGATTTGATTTTGATATCCCAACTGAATCTATCCCTTTAATAAGTGCATATGAACCAAAGGCCCACATCACTCCCATTGGCGCAGAATATATAAAATTCTTCAAAGATATAACTTCAGGATTTTTTAATAATATAGCTTGAGTAATATAAAAAATTAATACAGTAAATAATAGACCTAAACTAAACCACAAAAGATACCTTACAGAATCAATTTTAGAAATTTTTCTGGGAATCACATAAACAGCAAATGTTAAAGATGTGATAATTGCTAATATATATCCGATATAAATATTACTCATAATTATATTTTAACCTATTTTTACTTTTTTAGGATTGGTTTCAAAATCTAAAATATTTTCACTAAAAAATTTAAATTCTCTTATTTTACCAGTTGTTAGAATATCTATTTTATTATTTTTATTTATTAAATTTTCTATTTCAGGATGTTTATCAAAATATTTTTTTAATTTATCCCCTATTATAACCGACTGTTTGGCAATAATAACTTGTGGACCCATAATTTTAGAAATTTCATCAATAATAATTTCGTAATGAGTACAACCTAAAATTAAGATATCTACATTGTCTATCATATCAACTAAATATTTTTTTAATAAAACATTAGTTTTTGGAGATTTATATTCCCCATTTTCAATAATTGGAACTAAAAGAGGGCAAGCGCTTTGAATTATATTCACAGAATTATTTATTTTTTTAATTTCAGAAAAAAAAGAATTTGATTCAATCGTACCTTGAGTTCCAATAACACCTATAGATTTTGGTTTATAGTTCTCAAAAATCCATTCTGCGGCAGGGATTATTACTCCTAAGACTTTTTTTTCTGGATATTTTTTCGGTAGATATTCTTGTTGAATTTTTCTAAGTGCTTCAGCCGATGCTGTATTACAGGCAAAAATAATAATTTCACAGCCTTCTTTAAATAAGTAATCTACAGCTTGTGAAGAAAATTTATATATTTCATTTTGAGGACGTGAACCATAAGGAGCTCTTGCAGTATCGCCAAGATATATATAATCATAATCTGGTAGTATTTTTTTTATTCCCGAAAGAATAGTTAAACCACCAAACCCTGAATCAAATATACCTATTTTTTTTGATCTCATAATAGTTATTATACTAAAGAATAGTTCATCGGTCTCATACAAAAAATTAGTTTGTTTCTTCTAATTTCAGCTTTAAATTTTCATTCTTTTTTAATTCACAAGGATAATTACCGTCAAAACAAGCCAGACAAAATCCATTTTTAGATAAATTAGTTGCCTTAACTAAATTATCAAGAGAAACAAATTCCAATGTATCAGCGTTAATTATTTTCCTTATTTCTTCAATAGAGTTTAAATCTGCAGTCAGTTCATCATAACTCGGAAAGTCGACACCAAAAAAACAAGGATGCATGATTGGTGGGCAAGTAATTCGAACATGGACTTTTTTTGCCCCCTTATCTTTAAGAAGTTTAACAATTTTTTTCATTGTATTCCCGCGCACAATAGAATCATCCACTAAAACTATATCTTTACCAGTTATTACACTTCTTAGGGCATTCAACTTTAGCCCTATTGTTTTTAATCTTTCAATTTGGTCGGGGTTAATGAATGTCCTCCCAATATATCGATTTTTTATCAGTCCCTCTCTATATGGAATCCCACTTTCTATCGAATAACCAATAGCTGCAGGGATTCCAGAATCTGGGACTCCAATGACCATATCTGCTTTTACTGGATGATATTTAGCAAGTAAATTACCAAGATTTTCCCGTACCGAATAAACAGATTGACCATTTAAAATCGAATCAGGACGAGAAAAATATACAAATTCAAAAATACAAAAAGCCTTCTTTTTTGAAGGACATTTAAAAGATTTAATACCATCTCTATTAATTTTGACAATTTCTCCAGGACCAATATCACGGATTCTTTTTGCCCCAATTGTTCCAAAAGTACAAGTTTCTGAAGCAACTGCATAACCAGAATTTATTTTTGCAAGGCTAAGCGGACGGAACCCTAAAGGGTCTCTAAAAGCATAAAGAACATCTTTCGCAAGTAATGTAACAGAATATGCCCCTTTTATGTCTACCATTACTTTTTTAATTCGTTCTTCAAAAGTAGTACCACTTGTATTCGCAATTAAGTATCCTAGGATTTCACTATCTGTTGTTGAAGTAAGGTGGATATTTTTAGGAAGAAGCGCCTTTAGCTCAATTGTATTTGTCAAATTCCCATTATGTGCAATTGCGAATTCACCTAAATCTGATTCAAAAATAAATGGAGAAGCATTTTTAACATCATCTGAACCTGTTGTCGAATATCTATTATGTGCAATTGCAATATCCCCATCAAGCAAACTTAGTTTTTCTTCATCAAAAATTTGTGAGACAAGCCCAAGCCTTTTTATCATTTTTATTTTTTTACCACAAAAAGTTGCAATCCCTGCACTTTCTTGGCCTCTATGTTGGAGTGAATAAAGCGCGAAAAATGCTACTCTCGCAACATCTTCTCCAGGGTCAAAAATTCCAAAAACACCACACTCTTCATTTATTTTATTAAAAGTCATATTTTACATTCTCTGCAATAAATTATCTTTATTTTTTATATTATTAAAAACTTTTGTTTTGAATTCCTGAGATTTCCTACCCCCAAGTATAGTCATTTGCGATCCTTTTATCATGCTTATATCTTAACAAATTTATTAACTGCGTAATAGAGTTAAAAAAGGAGTATAATGATTATAAGGAGGAATTTATGAAACAAAATGAAAGCACTGTTGATAGAGGAATACGAGTTGTTTTAGGAATAGTTTTAATTTGGCTTGGATGGTTTTATTTAGGGAATAGCACTCTAGGGATAATTCTAGATGTTTTAGGAGTAATTGCATTATTCACTGGTCTATCTGGATTTTGTCTACTTTATAAACTGTTCGGCGATTTCAGTACAAAAAAATAACCACAATTAATAAAAGGGACTAAAATGGGTCTCTTTTATTATAGTTATATAAACCTTTAGAAAATTTATATATATTTCTTTCCTCTTTTACCCTCAATATATATTTTTTGCCACGCCTTGGGTCCAACCCAAAGTCCTAACATAACCCCGATAAGAATCATTAAACTATAAACAACAAAAAACATATAATTAGTTGTGTCGCTTTGGTTTATATAGTTAAGTTCGATAATCCCAGCAACTAAAACTCCTGATAAAATTCCTGTGACAACCCAAAGTATTAAATATATTTTCTTTTTTAACCCTTTTTTCATGGACCCTTTTTTTTACGTTTATAAATATTTTTTACTATCAATAAACCATATTTTATACTGATAAATGTATTATATCATAATAAAAATAATGGCTCTATTTAGCCATTAAATTTATGGTGGACTACGTGAAAAATAGTTGGAACGGAATTATCACGGAACTCTGGGCTTGGCAAAGCTTAGAATTGACTATTTCTTAAACTTATGGACAACCTTTTTAGTCTTTATTGCTTTTGAGCCACATTTAGGGCACCTACTTCTATCTGGGTTTTCTGGCGCTTTCCTTTTTTCTTTGTCAGGGAGTAAAAAAGCTGGTAAAAATCCAGTAATTGCTAAGCCAGTTTTTGCTGTATTCTCATACGACACCGATAAATTATGAAGCTTGTCTGAAATACTTAACTCCTTAGGCTTTTCATTTACTCCATAAAACCATACATTTTTACAAGCCATACAAGTATTCTTTATTTCCTCTATCTTGCTATATTGACTCTCAATATCGTCTTTCTTTATTTCCTTTTCAGAACCTACTCTATACAATTTCCTACCACAAATCAAACATATACCCTCAAAACCAGGCTTTCCAACTTTCGGGTAGTATTTGTCTTTTACGTTCAGCATTTCCTGTTGCTTATCGCATTTTACACAAAATGATTTCACAAGTTCTCCTTTGTACGGAGTATCAAAAAGCTCCCCGCCAGCGATGACCGAAGTCACCCACATCCCTTTCGGGACACGACCGTTCAAAGTGCTCTGACGAAGAGCTTTATACTTTGAACGGATTTTTATGCCATACCTTATGACGAGTCACAAGGGTTAGGCGAATATTCAATTTTCTATATAAATATTAACACATTCTCTCTTAATTTTGAATTTAAAAGCTAAGACATTTTTGTTCTTATCCTATCGGGATTCATATATTCAGGAGATTCTCTAAGGATTTTTTCTGCAAGAGTAAAGTTCGGTTTTTCACCGAAAATATGCCTAATCGAACAAACTATTTGTCCAAAGTTATAGTGTTTTATATTTTCTGAATTTGCAGTAACCTCATCAGTTTTAATATTCGTGTAGGTATCGCCATCAAATATCATTAACAGCAAATTGTGTGACAGAGGAAGAATAACCTGAATACTCTTACACGCTAGACCTAGAGTGCCACGGAACTTTGACTTAAGTTCGTTATGTTTATAAACGGGGTTGTCTGAAGTCCAAAAAGAATGGTCTGGTGCCAAAATTAGCACCCATTTCAGTTGCATTAGTATAAACACGAACTCATTAACATTTTCGTTTAAAAAAGTAATATGAGAAATTGAATTTTCTTTGTTTCTCTCACCCACAAAGTTCTTTTCAAAACCAGGGAACCTATCAGCAAGTTGTTGCTCCATATGCCGAAATGATATTCTTTGTTCAGGAGTCCGAAGCATTTGTAAAATTACAAAGGTAGCAATTGCAATCTTTCCTTCGTTGTCTAACACAGACAACTTTTTGCTGTCTACGAGTTTTTTATAGACAGGAGCCACCTTTGACTCAAATTCAGCTAAGTTTTCTTCAATTGAAAACAGATAATCATCCGTCTTCACGTCGTAGAACCCATTTTCTTGACAGATTTTTGTAATATTTACAGAAAAGACCTTGCCATCTTGTTTGCTATAGCACTGAGTAATGTACTTTGAGCCCTTTTTTTTAGAAAAGTTTTTTAAATAAAATCTTGGCACATAATGCTGAGCTTTAGCTCTCATATAACAAGTTCTCCTCTGTTAGTTTGTTGTAATTACATTCCCCACTTAGAGAGCTCCTTTTCAACAATAAGCTGTAGAGTACCATTTTCATAAATAAAGCCCTCAATAATGTTGCCGAAATCATCCTTTCGCTTCGACCATTTTATCGCATCATAAAAGACGGGTTTCTTTAATGCGTTCTCTATAAGTCTCTTTATAGATAATATAAAAAACAGAAGACAAGTATCAAAATAATTTTGTTTATTACAGAAAAGATATTCTTTAGACTTAATCTTATTTCCGTGAATAATGTGATTTCTTAGAAGGTAAAAACCGTCAGCCCAGCGGGCCTTCAATGTTCCCATTCTTCTTATTTTTTTTCTACCATAAGCCTCCGACCAGTAAGATACTTGTTTTTCATTAGATGAAGAGCACAGTCTTTCTATTGTTTCTCTGAAATGCCTCCTTTGCTCACTGTTTGGAATTTTAAGTAAAACTTCAAATGCTGACACCTGTAAAAGTATTCTTGCGTTCTGACTTAAAGCAGGAGAATTATAGTAGCTAAGAAAGAATATTTTAATAGCTTCCATAACTCTGTTATATAACGTTGGTTTCTTTTTCTTCAATTCAAACAATGAGTTTAATAGGTTCTCATCCATAGAAATTCCCATTGGTTTCAAGAGATAAGCAGGGGTTTGGAATGTTTTCTTTCCAATCTGATAGCCACCGATTGACATTCTTACTATAAAGCCATCCTGAATGCCAAAGTATTCGTTATCCATCCTGAAGTTTTGAATTACTAAATCAAAGTTTTCTGATGTATATGCATAATGACCAGCATTCACATCCTGCCCAAGTTTTGCGTTGTTTGATACGTGTGAGATAAAAAGAAGAAACTTCAGTTCTTCGGCGGTATCCATTTCGCCTTTGCTAAACTCACGAAAATCACAGTTGCCGATAGCTAGGATACCAACATCTTCAATTGCTCTTCCTCCGTGTATATTGGAGCAAACTAACGCCTTAATTTTTTTGTACAGCTCTACATCTTTAATATAATCTTTTCCCTTTAGCTTGAAATTCCATATTTTAATATAGCCATCATTAAAAAGATATTCGTCCTTTTGTTGCATATTAAGATATGGGAAATATACTATTTGCATAATCATACTCTACCTAGGGAAAAACCTTAAGCTATTTGCTAAATCCTACTTCAAGCGGTCCAAATTGTCAGCTCTCTTATAATTAACGCTAATAAACGAGTTGCAAACCAGTGTCATTCATTCTGGGTAATCCTTGGCCATATGCCACTATAAGGTCGATTATTTTTGTATATTCATTAGGGTCCTCAGCTTCTAAATCAGCGTTTATCTTCATATGTGGCTTATAGCCTTCTGCATCAATATGCCAGCCCTTTTTATCAAAATCAACACGAAAACAATCCCTCCTATTCTCGAAATCCTTTCCAGCCAAAACACCAAAGGTAATTGAATGGATTTCTCTACTTTCAATATCGTGGTTAACTATTACATTCAAAAAGGTTTCTTTAGCACTGAGTTGCTCACCAGTTGAACAATTCCCGACACATCCACTGACACAAATACAGGTGTTGTTAATAATCTTTTTACCTTCGCAAAAAGTATTTGATTCTGGAGAATCTTTCCAGCCTTTCGTTTTTATATACCTAGCTATCTCATAATACATCGAATCGTTCATAATTTTGCCCCATACCTCAGTTTTTAACCGTGCTGTTCATCCTTTGTCTAAGTAATTATTTGAGTGACTTAAAAACATCCATAGTAAACTTTGATACGGGATAAACCTTATCAAATTTGTGTAAGTATTCAAGTGAATTATAAATCTCATCTGCTACAAATAGGTAGACGCCGTGATTTGCGATTGCCTCAACCTTATTTTGTGTCAGGTCAAGTCCTAGGGTTACCTCAATCATAATGTCTATCTGTGACATTTGAGCTGTTTTAATAAATTGCTTATATCGTTCTCTTAAAGTTCTTTTAGCTCCAATTCCAATAGTTTTACCATTTAACTCAAAGAAAAAGTCAAATTCTGTCGCATTATCATCTTTATCGTGAATCTTCTTTATACTTTCTCTTGGTATTCCCATTGAAACGAGAACATCTTCAATCCTATCCTCATAACTACCACCTGCATCAGATACTATGGATTGGTTGATACATTCCATAAACATAATCATAAATATCTGATTAGGCTCAACTCCCATACTACAAATTGTTTTTGCTTCTTCAATCAGCGATTTTGTAAAATCAGCATTAACTCCCAAAAGAAAGCCATCTTTGCCACTTTCAATCTTCTCAAAAAATACTAATGAAACCAATGCTCCATTTACTCGCGTATAATATGGTTTGCTTTTACTTATTCTATCAAATTCTAGAGAAAGAAGGTGTAGCCCGTCGGTGTTTACTAGTTTTGATGTTTGAGCCAATTTTGCCTCTTCAAGTAACAATGGTTTCACGGCAAGAATTTTCAAGGCAAACTTTAAAAGCACAAAGTCGTTTTCTTCATCAATCTCATAAAATAGGGATAGTATATTTTCTTTCTTACTATCGCTCAGCTTAGGCCAATTATTAATCTTATCAATAAATAATCTTCTAGCATTTTCATAGTCCGCGTCCTTAAAAGAACTGATGAGTTCTAAAAAAAATGAAAGCATTGCTTCCGTGAGGCCATTACCGCCATTTAGCTCTTTTAAAAATAGGTATAGTTTATAATTTACGTCTAACTTTGTTTGTGTAATTTCTAAATCATTAATTTTCATAGCAAACATCACCTTCCGCCTTGTTAACCATAATAGCATCTATATCAACCGCGCTTATACGGGCTTTATTCTTTGACTCAGCCAAATCATTCATTCCCTTTACCATATTACAAGCAACTGCATTAATAACTGGGACAGCCACACTATTACCGAATTGTTTATAAGCCTGATTATCGCTTACTGGTATCAGGTAGCTATCTGGGAACCCCTGTAGCCTCCCAGCCTCTCTTGGGGTGAGCTTTCTTGGATTCTTACCCTTTTGTTCAATCAGAATTTCTGAACCATCCTTATAATACCTAGCAGAAATAGTACTTGTATAAACACTGTCCTCATTAAAAAGGGAGTACCCAAAACCGTTACCTTTGATTTTATGCATTTCCTTTCTTCTCTGATGTCCCGCCCAGAGTTTATCAGATATGGTGTACTTAGAGTCAACATTATTTTCAAGAATATCTCCAAGTCTTGTCACTGTTCCCACTGACTCAGGAAACTCGAAATTTGTCTTGCCCCTAAACCCTACTATATAGATTCTTTCTCTGTTCTGAGGTACCCCAAAATCCTTGGCATTTAGAACCTTGTACTGGATTGAATATCCTAGGTCTTCAAGAACACTCACCACGGTCTTTAATGTATTTCCTTTATCGTGAGACCTGAAGTTTTTTACATTCTCAAGTAAAATAGCTTTAGGCTTGTGTTTCTCAATAATCTTAGCGATATAAAAGAACATTGTTCCTCGAGTATCTTCAAACCCTCGTTTCTTACCGGCCATAGAGAATGGTTGGCAAGGAAAACCAGCCATTAGCACATCAAAAGGAGGAATTACTTTCGGGTCTATTTTTGTAATGTCACCACTTGGCAATTCTTGAAAATTAGCCTGATATGTTAGTTGCGCAAATTTATCCCATTCTGATGAGTAAACACATTCACCACCGTTTTGTTCAAAGCCAAGCCGAATCCCTCCGATGCCTGCGAAAAGGTCAATAAATGTAAAATCCCCTGATTTTTCCTCAATCTTATTAAATAAGCTTGGTGTTTTCATTACTGTCATTATAAACCATTTTGCTCCTTAAATGATAGTGTACAAAGCGACTTGTCACACATACACCTATAGGATTAGAATATAATTATGGATATAAATGGATTTATTGAACAACTTAACAGGTCAGGTATCTTTGAGGATTATCGTCAAGAGAATGGTAATTTTACTCGAAAGACACTGGAAACCTTTGGTTTTGAAAAAGATTACTATATGATTGGGGAGTTAAACGTTTTCAAAAGAATGCTGACCGATAATGTTGTGCCATTGCTAACATCAAAAGGAAGCTACCCCTACAAAGAAAGAGCAAAAGACCTAGCTCATAACAAGCTGTCTACACAAGATAAAAATACAATGATTGAGGCAAGAAAAGCGCTTGGAATGCCTAGACCAAATACAGGGTTTGCTCTATCAAATGACCTGCCAGAGAAGTTTCAATATACGATTGATTACATTTTCTTGAATTCTTCTCAAGAAAACCCTATAAGTCCCGCGTTTGAAAAATGGTTTATAGGCAGGTTTATGAATGATTACAAAGAGGCAAAAGAGCTGGCACTTCACCGTGGTGGGGCAATCGCAAAGGCAAATAAGGAAATAGGTTCCGTGGCTTACAGCGTTCTTAGAAGATGGGACCTACCCAACAGATATAAAAAAGCAATCATTGAGCTGATTCTTTTTAATCGACTAGTACCAGCAAACAATAGCACGTCCCTTAGATTAAATTGGAGCGATGACGATGCTTCTTGGGAATGTAGCATTGTCTTTGATAAAGATACAACTAAATCAGAAATAATGGACCTAGTTGACTCTAACCTTGATAGATTTCAGGGCTTCTTAAGAGGTGCTGTCAAGCGTGATTACAAAGACAGAAACAAGGCAGAAAAAACAACCCAGATGTTCAGTGAGCTAAAGACTAGCTCTAGCAATAGTGGTGAGTATAGAAGCAAAGCCGAAATATACGAAATGGTTGGAAAGAAAACAGGAGTTACTAAATCAGCTATCAGAAAAAGATTAATTGGTAAATAATCTCGCTTCATAAAATATAGTTTAACTGTCACCTTGAATCCTAGAATTTAAGGTGATTTTTTTCGTTTTATAATAATTACAGTCGTGGAAGATACTACTAGCAAGTGTGATATGCGACTTAAAAGAAATATATCAGGATTGCTAGCCCGACCTATAAGTCCACACGGATACCTTAACGACGAGCAGGCCAGTAGATAAACACACTAAGTGAAGTCTACTGCTCAGAGGAAGGAAAACGGCTGGTGGGAGGGAGAGGATACTAAGGCTGAAAGGAGAGAATTATGAAGCGACAAGTTTACAAAACAACATCAAAACAAGTAAGAATCAATTCTGAACTACATAAAAAAATGAAGCTAGCTTCAGCAGAGAAGGGGGTAAGCGTCAAATTTTTACTTGAAGAGATTATTGAGGAACAGATAGGTAAATAATAATGATTAGTCTTGAGCGAACAAAACGATTATTGGGGGACTCCTCCATATCTGATGGGGATGCAGAGATTCTTAGAGATTCAGTTCGTTCATTAGTAGACATTATCTTTGAAAAGTGGCTGGCAGAAAAACAAGGAACCCCCCATAAGCTTTACTTACTAGATAAGGGAGGCCGTGATGAGTAAGCACTGTGAATATATTAAACCGAATGGTCAAAAATGCTGTGCCTACGCCGTAAATGGGTATGATTACTGCTTTTCACACGAGCCAGAATTAAGCGATAAAAAATATGAAGCCGTAAGAAAAGGCGGGCAACAAATAAAGAAGCCCCGAGTTGAGCAGGATAGCATCAATGTTAGTAACTCAAAAGACGTTACAAGGCTCCTGAACAGGTGCATCAATGAAATTAGACAAGGTGAGCTGTCTCCTAAGGAGGCAAATACCATAGGCTATCTAGCAAATATAATGCTTGCCTCAATAAAGGAATCACAAATAGAAATTAAATTAGAGGAGATTACAAATGCAATCCAAAGACGACAAGAAGATTAACAACATTTTTGACTTTATGTCTTTTGAAGAAAAAGCCATCTTCATACTTAATCTTGCAATGAACAGAACGACAAGAGGAAATGAAGAACTCTATATTGTAAAAATGCCTATAGAGCAACAACTTGCCTTGTGCCAGATTCGTTTTGCCATCTATTGCGTTTCAACTGACCTTACTGAAATTAAGTGGCAGTACCAAGAAGCAGAACGCGAAGACAAACTGGTACTAGAAGCGTTGGAGTCTTCAATCAAACAAATTAATCAAAAAAACTTACCCGAATTAATGTATTCGCTAAATGTTCTTTATAACCATAATGCACGCCGTGAGATGAGTATACTACTTGCTATTTCTCATCAAGAAGCTATGAAGAAATCAACAGAAGGCATAACTAAATACCTAAAAGCAATAGAAATGGATACAACTAGCCCGACAATACCCTCCGTTGACGCTTTAAGCCTCAACGAGTTAGAAAGAATAAATGAAATTACGGACTTTGGTTTCGTTAATGAACTTGAGGGAGAAGATTTCACTGGGAAAAGACTGAAGGCTCTATCTAATACCCTAGAGGATTTACTCAAAATTACAAAAGCAAGAATTCGTTATAACAGACCTGTTGAAAAATCTCCAGAAGAGATGATGGATGAACTTAACATTCTACAAAAACGAATGAAGAAACTAGGCATAAATGTGTTATAATTTAAAGCGTACACAGATTCATATTGCGGATATTGCCATTTGGGGGCAATCCTGTTCAGTATCCGCAAGGGTCTGTGTACAGCAGGGTTGTCCCCATTTGATTTAAGGAGAAAATATGAAAGGTATAATTTACACAAGAGTCAGCTCTGGCGAACAAGTCAAAGGCACTAGCCTAGAGCACCAAGAGGATTACTGCAGGCGTTATTGTAAGCAGAAGAATATTGATGTAATAAAAGTTTTTATTGAAAAAGGCGAAAGCGCAAAGAGCTTAGATAAGAATAACAGAGAAGCCTTTCTAGAAGCCCTAGAATTTTGTAGAAAGAACAAAGATACTATTGATGTCTTCACTGTTCTACGCGTGAACAGATTCGCTCGTAATTTAGAAGACCACTATGCAGTGAAGAAAATTCTAACTGGTTATGGGATAACCCTTCACTGTGTAGAAGAGCCAATGATTGATGACAGCACCAGCGGAAAACTAATGGAGGCTGTTTTAGCCGCAATTGCTGAATACGATAATGGTATTCGGAAAAAGATGTGTAGTGAAGGGATGAGTTCAAGGATTAACCAAGGACTATACCCGTGGAAGCCACCATTAGGATACAGGTGCCTAAACGCTAAAAAACACGGTGAAAAGATGACAATGCCATCACCACCTGATAAAGAACTGTTCCCGATTATACAAACTGCTTTGAAGGAATTTGCTAAAGGAATCTATTCTCAATCTGAGATAGCGAGAAAGCTTAACAGTCTTGGTTACAAATCTATTAATGGTAAAGAAGCCACTTCCTCCCTTGCCTATCGGATTCTTCATAAAAGTTTGCATTTTTATGCAGGTATAATCGTAAACCCGTGGACTGGTGAGGAGATACGTGGAAAACATAAACCGATGATAACAAAAGATGAAATGGATACAATCAACTACATATTAAGCGGGAATAGAGTACAGGCGAAGAGACAGCGTTACAATCCTCAATTCTCTCTGAGAAAGACCGTTCTTTGCTCAGAATGTGGTAAGCCATTAACGGGAAGTAATTCACGTGGTCACGGGGGAATCTATTCAAACTATCACTGCTATACCAAGAGTTGCGCACTCTACGGCAAATCAATTAAGAAGGATGAGCTTGAAAAAGACTTTATTGAGCTGCTTGCAGAAATTACCCCAAACGATAAGTTCCTAAATCTATTCAAAGCCACTGTGCTTGACGTATGGAAAGAAAAGGGTAAAAGCTACGAGCAGGAAGCAGAAAGGGTGGAGAAAGCTCTAGAGGGGCTTAAGGCCAAGCTTAAGCGAGTAAAAGAGATGCGGGAAGATGGTTCTTACGATAAGGAAGAATTCCTAGAGAGAAAAGCCGAGGTTGAGAATGAAATCGTTGCTACCAAGGTATCTCTAAGCGAAGCTCGCATTGAACAATATGACCTAGAAACAGCACTAGACTATGCCAGACAGTTTATTACAGATATGGGAAGACAATGGCAAGATATGCCAGATGTTATCAAGCCTCGGTTCCAAAAGTTAGTATTTCCAAACGGAATTTCCTACCAAAAAAGCGAAGGTTTTGGAACCTTCACTTTAGGGCTTATCTATGCGATAAACAGGGACATCGGGCTGAATAAATTTTCTATGGTGGACCGTAACCAGAAATATTGGAACACCTTTGTCAAAATTGCTCTAGAGTGGGAGCCAAAATTAAGGATTATTTACGATTCTCTAGATAACCCAGATTGCTAAGACGATTAATTGACGTCAAGTGATTTAATTTTAAGTACCTTTAGAATACGCTGTAGTTTTTCATAAGAGAGATTACCCTCACCTCGCTCAACTACGGCGTAGTAATTAGGACTTACTCCGGATTTCTTCGCTAGCTCGGATTGACTAAGCATAGCGTCTTCTCTCGCCTTCTTGAGCTGGTTCCCAAGTTTTATAAAAGGTTTTTCATCTTTACTTACCATAACAAGCATCATTCTATCAAATTATAATAAAAACTTCTAGATTAAATAAACAAAGGAGAAAACATGGATCAAACAAGCACCCTATATAACGAAGTTACTTTTTACCCCGCTTTGATTAAAGATATGTTAAATGCCGAAAAAGAAGTTATTATTTATAGTCCCTTTATAAGTCAATATAGGGCTGATTTCTTTAGGAGGGCCCTACTTAAACTTAAACGGAAAAATGTCCATGTCTTTATATTCACTCGCCCAGTTTTAGAACATGAAGAATATGTTCAAGATGAGATCAGAACAGCAATTCAGATTTACAAAAAACTTGGAGCTCACATTACATATATCGACGGTTCCATTCATGAAAAAGTGGCCATGATAGATCGTAAAATCCTTTGGGAAGGTAGTCTCAACATTCTTTCCCAAAAAAGAAGTAAGGAACTTATGATAAGGATAGCAGACGAGGATTTCACTGCTCAAGTTTTGTCAAACTTAACTCTGAATCAAAAACTGATAAACGGATACAAACTCATGAGCCAACCTCATAATCTAAAACTAGATTTCAGACAAAAGATCAAAATATTTCTGATTGAACCAGTAGCTTTTGCTATTAGATGGTCGCTTACGGCTATTTTTCAAGTTATGATAGTACTGTTGAAAAGTATTCTGGCTGTGTTTAATATTGTGGATGTAATATTAAGGTAAGGAAGAGTCATGAAAGAACAAGAAATTACAAATTTAAAACCTCAATTACCCAAACCGACCGAAGAAGAAATCGTAAAAGCGACAAACGAGTTTAAGGTAAAGTTCGGCAAGGAACTAACAAAAACTGATGCGGTTAAGTACGCTACTTTAAGAAACGGATTAGGATATTGGCTTACAGTCGAGAAAGAGTACGAAAAGAATGGCGTTACTAGAAATATGGCGAAAGAGGCACAAGAATTCCTTGAGAAGAAGTGCGGTAAAGACGTAACCATGAAACAGGCCTACCTTGAAGCAGAAAAGTCATTGCTTACGGCAATCATGCTTGAGAAGGTTAGAATCAACGACGAGATTAAAGGCCTAATCGATCAGTAACGTTGTTCCACGGTACCGCTTTTACGTCTTTGGGCCTCTCTCTTGGAGTTCTTGATTATCCACAATCTTTCTGACTTTTTGCTCTAAGCCGTATCCGTTACAATGCTTCATGATTCCGTGGTAAGAGTCTATATTCCGTTTTGAGACCTTCTTTAGCATTCGTCTTTTTGTCTCCGTTCTAAGTACTATAAATTTTGGAAAAACAACATAGCCCAGAAAATCAACACCTGAAGCAACGGTTCTGATTACGGTTTTCTTTGGGTGAAGCTCAAGCATTAGATGCATCCCTAAGAAGTTCCCGATGGTTTGTTTAAGTTGTAGCAAATAATCCTCATCATCAGACAAAATAACAAAATCGTCAGCATAACGGACATAATATTTTACCTTCATCTTATGCTTCATAAATTGATCGAACTCATTCATGTAAATATTCACAAGCAACTGAGACGTTAGATTACCTAGGGGTAGTCCGATATTTTCCGCGGAGTTATAGCTGGAGATAATTTCGGTGAGCAAGCGCATGGTTTTGTCGTCATCAATGTAACCTTTGAGTATTTCAATCAAAACTGAATGATCAATACTAGCAAAGAACTTCTTGATATCACATTTTAAGACCCAACATGTTTTAGTGTTGTTAATGCTGACCTTGTTAATAAATACCCTGAATCTCTGAACGGCCTTATGTGTGCCTTTGCCTTTTCTTGATGAGTATGAATCGCAAATAAATGTTTTATCAAAAAATGGATACAAAACTCGAAAAACAGCGTGATGCAGTAGCCGGTCGCGCACGATAGCTTTGTGAATTAACCTTTGCTTTGGATCGTGTATGACAAATTCTTTGTACCCGCCATGCTTATATCTACTTTGCATTAAAGACCGATGCAATGCTAAAATATCATCTATCAGTTTGACTTCAAACTCTTGCACATCCGGTTTGTTTGACTTGCGAACTCGAAATTCCTTCCACGCCTCAAGGAGATTATCAACACTTATAACTTTGGAGTAAATATCATGCAAAGCAATTTTCATAAGGAAAAAACAAATTCCAGCATAGATCTCCCAGTAATTCAAAAACAAGTTAAGGCATACAAATCGTGGCAAGAACTTCTTGTTAACTTTCCTAAAACCTCAAGGTACTCGCTTGGAGCAAATATCGATTCGGCGCTTCTCATAGTAATCGAATTAACCTTTAACGCTTCTCACTTGAGAGGAGATCAAAAATACGAACAAGTATTTGAAGCAGGGGTTAAACTTGACCTTGTGAAGTTTTTTCTAAGGATTGCTTGGGAAATAAAGGCGTTAGATAACAAAAAATATGCTGCCATCTCGGAGCAACTAGATGAAGTCGGACGCATGCTCGGTGGCTGGGCCAAACAGATAAAAACCTGTCTAGCCCCACCCCTTAAATAAAGATAGTTGCTGGAGCCGAACCAATCGTTGTCGTTCCAGTCGTTCTCGACCCAATTCAGGTTGAGCTTGCGGTTCTCGAGGTTCGCGTAGACGACGCACTCGTTGCCATTGTCGTTACGGAAACGCGCAGCAAATTGCACAAAATACCATCTGTTCCACTGCCCATTGAATTCTCTCTGGGCTGTATTTTATCTGGGGGATTTCCCACCAGTATCTTGCACCAAGTATCTTTATCTATTAGAGAGTAACAGCTCACACTAGCAAAAGACGTATCTATCGCCATTCCGGAGTTTGTTATCCCAGATTTCAATCGCTTGTAGCCGTGACCGCAAGCATATTAATTTACTTTCCGCTTTAAGACTAACATTTTATCCACAAAAGAAGAAGCCCCCGAGCCGGATTGACCGGCCCAGAGGCAGAGATGGTGACGCAAAATGTGCGTCGAGTCCCGCTTCGCGGGACAAGGGTCCAAGTACTAAGAAGTACAAAGACCCCAAGGTGCAAAGAGCTACTTGCTGGAGCCGAACCAATCGTTGTCGTCCCAGTCGCTCCCGACCCAAAACAGGCAGAGCTTGCGGTCCTCGAGGTTCGCGTAGACGACGCACCCGTGGCCATTGCCGTTACGGAAACGCGCAGCAGGTGCAACGATCCAGCGAACACCGAGGGCTAGTAGTTCGTCGCGGTGCTCGAGCATGTCGACCATGTCCTCGAGGTCGAAGCCAAGAGGCGTGGGCCTTGTAGCGGCCACCGCTTTCTTGAACTTCCAAGTCGAATCCTGGGGCACAACCTGCTCGATCGTCAGAGTCCGCTCAGAGCCAGTCTCGATCTCGGGCTTGCCTGAGACCTTGATGCGACGCTCAGTACGGATGGCTGGGTTGATGTAATTCCAGCCCATTTCCTTGACCCTAGCAACGAGGTCCTCATCGGAGCGACCGCGAACGGTCTTCACGACACTGATAGATCCGTCGGGGTTCTTCTGGATGACTGCGTTGGCCTGCTGACCGGGCTCTATACCACGGATGCGGGCAACGATGAACATGGCAGCTTCCGCGGTAATCTCGCCGAGGTTCTTGACCGGGAAGGTCGCGACCTCCTCTGCGGTGAGATCAGTGTTCAGGAGGGCACTGCCCACCCGGGACTGAATCCCATTGATCTGCTTCAGCAACTTGCGATCCGGGGTGTTCCCATTCATGGGTGCTCCCCTTTCGATCAAATCCGCCTCCCGGCGGTGCTCCCTTATTGGAGCAGCAAAGAAATTACGAAATTCATAAACTCTTTGCCACCCCAATAGTGAGTAGTTCTAATTTATTTACAAGGTACAATAACAAGCTACTATATCATGGTTTATTGCCTTTTGTCAATACTTTTGTGGCTGCCTGCTCTTAAAGATTATATCAGACCCTTAAGGATTCCCAGCCAGAAATACCCTCGGGTTAACTGGAATACTAAATACTGTGATTTGAAAATGAACGTGGGGTCCAGTTGACCAACCGGTCGAGCCTTCCTGGCCGATTGTCGTCCCTGCTTCAACTAGCTGGCCTTTTGTTACGCTCAGCGACTCCATATGCCCATATAGCGAAACAACACCGTGGCCATGGTCAATAATAACGTGAGTACCATACCCCCAATTGTCTGAGTCGGCATAAGTTACCTTGCCGGCCATAAAGGCTGCAAGCGGTGCTCCTACTTATCCCATTGGATCAGCAATATCAATCCCTGTGTGGGAAACTTGATATGGCAGGTCTGATTGTCCAAATTCTAGAGTAACAATTCCCGGAGTGGGCCACATCCCCGGCCCCGTGATATTATCGATCACCGCTCCGGTTCTAGGGTCATGAATGTCAACATTAACCGTCTGGGGTGTCTGGCTACTGCCTTGGGTAACAAGAGAGTCAGAGATAATGTTTATGCCTGCTTGCGTAAGTAGAATAACCCCAACAACTGGAATCATTAAAAGAGCAATCAGCGTAAAGAAGATTGTTTTTAACTCTTTCCGCATTGAGTATGCGGCGGCAATAACTTTAATAGTTGCCGGATCCATTATTTAGCCCTTGAGAGCTCCGCGGGGTCCGTTGTAATTAATGGATGCTCATCTTCTGAAGCTGTTACCTTAACCGCTACATGATGCTGATCGGCAATAATTAAAGCCTCTCCTCGTTCACAGGTCAGGAGAAACTTCTCTTCATATTCAGAAAGCCCGAACTCAATCCCCACGTTCTTGATTGTAGTGGTATCTTGGCGCATTAGGATTCTTAGGGCGCTTTGAGAAGCAATCGCTCTCCCATAACTATTTGAGAGAAAGTCATTAGCTTGCTGGGAGATGATACTGACTCCTAGATAGTACTTTCTTGCCCTTCTAACTAGTCCAGCGATGAATCTAGCGCTTTCTTCGTGCTCTAGCATTAACCACGCTTCATCTATGACAAGGATGCGCTTACAGATATCATTTTTGACTTGGTTTTGAACATATTGAGCGATAATTAGGTGCATTAACTGACGGAGTGACTCTGGCAGGTCTTTCGTGTCAAAGACGACCAGGCGGTTATTGAGCTCTATATTGGTTTGGGTATCAAATACCTCAGCCAGTGAGCCTTTAGTGTATTTCTCAAGCCTTCGACAAAGTTTCAGTTGTTTCATTGTTTTTAGGGTCGAGTAGAGATCGGTTAGTTTTGGATATGGTTTATCGTTCTTTTTAGTGGTCTTCCTTCTGGTGAAACCGGATTTCTGATAAGTTTTAATAATGGCGCTATCAACTACCGATTTTTCTTCGGCTGAAAGTCCCTCAGCCATAAGTGAGATAATTTCAGTGAGACTTTGAACGTGATCGGTGAAACTGTCCGCTTCAGTGTGATCGTTAACCACGCATTAAAACAGACACCTCCCGAGACAAACGCGCTGGCACACTCCCAAGCATTTGCGGCCGTGGCTCCTAGAGGTTTCAAAAGCAAGGCCTGATTGGCATTTACCCCAACATTGTTCGTGGTCCCTGCATTGAAGCCGGCCGTAGTATTGTCGGTGAAGGCACTAGAGCCAGAGTTTAGCGTTACCGTACCCGCTGTACTAGTACTGACACTGCTATCCTTCGAGAAGTATTTACACCATGTTGCTTGGTTCGTGGGGTGTACAGGAAAGTTACTAGTATCGGCACCACAGGTCCAGTCTGTTTGGGTCCAAGAGTAGACACTGGCAGCCCAAGCGTTACCTGGCTTAAACATATTGAACAGCCCTATAGCACCGACCAGTATCAGTACTACCGATATTGCCTTTAGCCCTCGTACTACATGCTTGGCATACGGCTTCTGGTGAAACTTGTAATAGCGCTTTTTCCTAGCGAATAATCTATCGTGCATCCGCCTCACCAGTAGATGAACACGGTACCTGAGTCGCATCCAGACGTAACGTAACTTCTTTATGATTTTCATAATACCCCCATGCGTTTATTTATTACAAAAGGAGACGACAAAATCGTCCCTACTGATCGTATACTTGCTTCTAAGTAGCGGAAATATTTACATAAATTTCGGATTCTTACAGAGAGAGAGAGAGAGAGGTTTGTTCTGATATAGACATATATTGTCCCTCCTGTTTGTTATATAGGCAAAGCTAAGGAGACCCGCCTGGAGCGATTCTTTTGTAGTTTTATAGAATTGTACAAATTGTTCTTGTCTGAACACTCTTGTCCCCCCGTAAATAGCTTATGTTTATTGTATCAGAAAATGCAAAACAAGTACAAAGTTTCTCCTGATATACTGCACTTTATGGATTCAGAAACAATGTTTTAATTAAAGAGTAAAAAAACGAACCGATTACTAATTAACCGCATAGTTCTTAGCAGCAAACAAATATTGATCAATGAATATTTTCTTTATCGGTACAACTGAGTTAAGCTCGTAGAATACTAAGACCGCACTTCGATAATCACCTTCCTCTACACTTCTATATGAAAGTGGGGCGCAACTGTGTGCCAAGAGTATTGCGTTGGCGAGCAGTCTACCTGTACGCTTATTCCCGTCCTCAAACGGCTGTATATAACTAACTCCAATAAGGGCAAGTAGCGCCTTAGTATAGGGGTCTTTTGCTCCGGAAACAGCTTGGATAAGTTGCCTTATTGCTTCATTGATCTGATATATATTATCGAGAGGTTTGTACTTTGAACCTGTAATGCCGACAAGCGATTTTCGATACCCGGTGGTTACTCCAAGTTCTTTTATCAAAATTGAGTGTAATTTCTCAATATTTGCCTCGGTCAAATTCCGATACAACTCCTTGTTCTCCCGCACAAAGTTAAAGGCATCCTTGTGATTTAAAATCATTCTGGCCTCATTTTTGGTGTGTCCAGGTGCCTCTTTGCCTTCTAATATCAGTTTCTCTGTATCTAAGAGAGTATATGTATTCCCTTCAATCTTTGAGGACTTCCAAGAAAGCTCTATGACTAGGCGTTGCAGCTCTTTATCCTCGATAGTAGCAGAGATGTCCCTTGTTCTTTGGTGGTAATCTTTTGTGGCAGACTCTAACTGACTAAGTTCATTAGTAGCAAAGATTTCATTAGGAAAATCGGGAAATAAATCAAAATTGTACTCAGTAAGTCCATAGCGTCTATCTGGCTCTATAGCGATATACTTATTCGAGTCAATTTCAAAAAATATCCTCCCGAGTGTAGTCACCTTATAGAAGGTTGAGCGTCCACCACCATGGATGGTAATTGTCCCATTTCTGACCATCTCTGTCAGATTTCTCTTTACGGACACAAGAGACGTTTCATGACCCTCCAATACAAGGGCGTCATAAACACCAGACGATTGTACTGAATCATTCCTAATTAGGATAGAGATAATTTTTTGTTGTAATTGTGTTTGTGTAATCATATTCGTATCATTTCTCCTATGTAATCGTATCACATTGATACGAATAATCAAATGATTATATCCGAATAAGTGTAATAAGTGTGTTGACCTCCTGCCATCATTCTAATTATAAGAACAGATTATATTATGGTATTGGTAAATAGCTATATAATATCAGCCATCTGCAATATCTCGTCTGGCGATAAATGTGTAAGTTCAACGACGTTATTACCAGAGTTTTTTATTGCCCGATCAACTAACCAAACCCCAACTTGGTACACCATACCTTGCGAGTCATCAGGAACATCACTATACCTGGTAGAAGTAACTATATATTTGTTTAGCCATCCCAGCTTTTCTTTATCGGTGGCCGTCTCGACATTAGTGAAGTGTTCGCCATCGGCGTAGTCTCGGTCGAAAACGGTGCCTAGACCTTCTAGAACCGTCCAGTAAAGTTGCCTGCCCTCGCGAGGAAAGAAACGTGAATACATTGCATGGTTCATTTCGTGAAAGATGGCTTCCCTAAGATATTTACGAAACTTATCAACCCCCAACGGAATCGCAGTATCAAAAGTAATGTCTACTAGCTCATAATCGTAAGTAGAACCACCAACGCCCTTGTTGTTGGATATATGAGGTAAACTTGGCTTAACGATAATATTTAAGGTCGGCATGACATCCAAAAGTAAAGCAGAGGCTTCTTCAGCTGATTCGGTGATCCATTTTGAGACATCCTCTTTGCTAAGGGTGCACTTTGCCCAGTCTTCGGATTCAAGTATGTGTATCTTCATAAATATACTGCCTCACTATTTCATGATTTAAATGTCGCCAAGTTCTTCTGGCCAGATAATAATTCTTTCGTCTAGGTCATACCCGGTGACTTCGGGGGAAAATAGCACGGTTTCTCCATTGTCCGTAACCATTTCGATGCCCCCGAGGTATTCAAGATCCTCTTGCGTTATTACAACAGCTCTATTACCCACGGCTTTGCGTGATAAAGGAATTCCGGCCGAGTCTAGCTGGCTTACTTCATTAAATCCAAAATCAGCTTCAGATAGTTCGCCATGCTCTTTTCTCTCAGCTAGTCGGCGCTCATTAGCACTGACTCTCTGTTTTCTATTCTCAATTTTAGCAAGAGCTTCAGGATCAACCGGTTCTTCTGTCGATTCTGGCTGATCCGGCTTTAGTTGATGACTAAAAGTAGTTTTGCTACCATCAGGCTTTTCGGTTTCGTCTGCCATAAAAATCTCCTTACTTTGGCTTAATCCTAGCATTTTTAAGAGTAAAAATAAAGAGCTTCTGGTTTTCGGTGTGGTGCAACGACCTCCTGCCATTCCTTCTCATTATAAGAACAGTTCTGAGCACATCAAGGTGATCCCTTTTTCTATTGCTTTTAATCGGATGGGCTCCACCTTGACATGCCCAGAGTGCTGTTCTTCCCTCCTTCTTGAGGCAAGAGGTCGACTTGCCCAGAAAAAATAAAAGAAAGGAGAAAAGAAATGGTAAGTGCGTTAGATGTTCAGGCTGCAAGCATAGCGGTCTTAAATGATCGGTTTCGAGAGTCAGGGTTTGGTGTCATCTTGACTCAAGGGGTTCAAGCTATCAGAAACCTAGAGAGTCTATTGGGTAGGATTAGACTGTTCAATGACTTTAACGAAGATAATGATCCCTACGGCGAACACGACTTCGGAAGTTTGAAGTGGGAAGATGATAAAGTCTTCTGGAAGATTGATTACTACGATCAGAACATGGAATATGGTGCTGATCCACTATTTCATGACTGTAAAAGAGCGATGACGGTGATGCTCGCAGATGAGTACTAGAAAAGAGGCTCGGGAAGTGTTTAACTTCTCGGGCCTTTTTTCATGCCTTCGGTGCAATCTTTTGTAATGCTTTACTACTCAATCCATGGACTTTTATGATCTCTTTGGTAGTTAGGAGGAAAACAATTTCTGAATCTTCTTCGAGCTTGCTCTGAATATAATAGCTAAGGTGGCTTTTAATTCTATCACTCGGACAGACAATAATGATTTCAGGAAACGGTTTGTCGGTATTATATTGCCATTCATCCGAATCATAGTACTTAAAGTAGCTATTGAGACGAGTTCTTAAAAACCTAGGGGGCAGATCGTCAAAGAGTTCGAGAAAATATCGTTTGGTTCGCCCGCTGTTTTCTTCAATGGCAAAGTAGCCGTCAGGGATAGGCGTAATCAAGTGTCCCATACCATGTAGGTCTGGCTTGGTGTAATAATGTAGTTCTGCTCCGATCTTGTTAGTGAGTGTAATCAGCGAGAGGTAGATATCGCCTAAGAAAAGACAGTGATCGCGGAACTCATCAGAATATGTTTTATCCCTCCAAATATGACCAAGAAGCCTGGGTTTGATCATTGGGTTATCTTTTAAGATACTGCGAGACTTGGGGGCTAATGAGTATACAGAAGGAGACGATGCTATTTTCTTGTCAAACTCACACTCAATGTAGTTCTCTTCTTTTAGTTCATTTAACCATTCTAGTATTTTACTTCTTGATTTATGTTCTAGTATTGCTTGAATGTGAGCTCTATTTAAATAGCGGAACCGATAGAGTAGGATAAGTATTTCGATTTGTCTTTGTTTGATTGTAGGTTGTGTTGTTGTTTGCTTCATAGTTTTTGTAAGTTAGTTAGTTGGCTAGTCAGATATATATAGTATATAAATATTAACGTAGTAGTTTTATAAGATTTAAGCACGAAAATCAGCTTATTTAGTGGACGTAAGTGTACACTATTTTCATGACCTAGCTGAGTGCATTAACCTCCTGTGGCAAGTCCTTTTCCTTCTCTTTTTTAACTTTGGGTTTTTTCTCTAGTACCTCTGGTGTCTTTGTTTCTGCTACTGGCTTCTCATAGGTAATAGCATAGTTCTTCCTTGAGGCCTTTATAACCCTCATTACTCGTTCTTTGTCGTTCCTTGTAGGAATTGGGAGGGTTTCACCAGAAAAGGCATCCTCTGGCTCGAGAGCGGCTAGTCTAATGTAGAAATGGTGCCGAGGTAGATTGGCGATGTCACCTACATCGACAAGCGGTGCAAACTGAGGCATCATCAGTCCCTCGTCTAGTGGACTAGCCGTCCTAAAGCATACCACTGTGCCAACGTTAGCGAGAATAACATTGATAATGTTTCGATCATCTTGCTGGGCGGTTGATTGTTCTGCGATAGTAACTCTAAGCCCGTACTTTCTGCCTCCGGAAAGCAATCGAGTAAAGGAACTGGTAGCAAAGTTTTGGAACTCATCAACGAAGAGATAAAAAGGTTTTCTTTTGGTCGCGTCCATCTGAGCGCGCCTAGTCATGGCTAGATGGATCTTCGCGATAATGGCCGTGCCTAGAAGCTGAGCCGTATCTTCACCTAGCTTACCTTCGGCAAGGTTACAAAGCAGAATCTTTTCATTATCAACAATCTCGTCGAAATCTATCGTTGAGTGTTTTTGCTCTAGGATTCTTTTAGCGATTGGCGAGAACAAAAATCTACCGATTTTAGCCGTGACACCACCTGCCATCTTAACAACTTGATAGTCACCAGCTTTACCAAACTCGTTTTTCCAAAACTTCTTGAGATTAGGGTCAGCAAGGTCCCGTGTTACTTGTTTTCTAAAGCTTGGCTCATTCAAAAGGTCGTAAACGGTGAAGATGGTCGCATCTGGGACGGTATAGGCGGTATAGATAGCATTTCTTAGGATATATTCAATTCTGTGTGAATCAGTGTTCTCATCTTTTCTAAAGATTCTTCGTAGGATAGATATCACGCTTTCACAAACAATTTCCTTCTCTAGCTCCGCTTCGTCTGGTTCTAGCCCTGGAGTTAGCTCTAAAAGGTTAATACCGATGGGATGTTTGATATCAAATGGATTTAGGTAGATAACGTCGTTTATCCTTGAATCGGGAACTTCTTCTAAAAGTCCTTCGGCTAAGTCACCATGAGGATCGACGACACAAACGCCTCGACCCTTCCTAATATCGTCAGATGCCATGTGGTAAATGATTGTTGATTTACCGGAGCCGGTCTGTCCAATCAAATACATGTGACGGGACCGATCATCATCTGTGAGGCCGATATCGCTAGCTGCATTACCATAATTATTAATGCCAAAGACAACATCAAGGTTATCGTTATTTTTAAGAGATAAAGGAGCTGGCAATTCTTGGCTGTGGCTCTTTACAAGGTCTTCAGTCTTAGTAGTGCTAGTAAATGGGAAATGGTAGATGTCGGCAAGTTCAGTGATCGAAAGAACTGGGTTGCCCTCGGGAGAAACCTGTCTTACTAAAAACTGGTTGAGTCTAGTTGGAAACTGTAATCGTTTATCCTTTTTTAGAACTAGGGACTGAAACGAGGTACCAAGTGAGTTAAAAGAGGCTAAAAATCCCGCAGTCCTTACCCTTACTTGAGCATGTTCGCTAGTTTTAATGAACAGCCGCAAAGAAGTTTCAAATAACGGTTGTTCAACTTTACCCTTGACCTCCTGCTTTAGCTCTTCTTCATAAGGGTTCTGGGTCGCTTCTTTATTTACTCCTGACGGCTTATTCTGGAGATAAGAGATATTACTACTCCGATGGTCCATAAAAGCTTGAACCATGCTTAAAAGAAAACTCATAACAAAGCCAAAAGCTTTCAGGATCCATTTTATTACGACGAAAGGCGAATCAGACCACTGTTTTCGCCACTGCCTTTGGGACAGTTCCTCGATTAAGGCCTCTTGGCCATAAATCTTATGTCTAACATCGAAGATGTGCCTACCTTCCTGGCTTTGGTGCCTTAGTGGAGTGATAATCGCCTGAAAAACCATTAGATCATTTTTGTTTAACTTAGTCATATTGCCAGTTAGAAACGAGATTGGGTCATGCTCGGTAAGCTTGAGATGCTTCTGAAGAGGAAATGCAATGTCGCCTTTCAACTTGAATTCGATTAAACTGCTCTTTTTGTCGAGCTTAAGATCAGCGGGCAGATAGTCTTTAATCTCCTTAATCTTTAAACCTGGCAAGTAAGAAAGAAGGCCCTTCTCAATAATCTCAGCATCGTCTTCTGATGCTCCAAGGATATATCTGATTCCCTGTTCTTTTGAAGCGGCTATTTCTAGTGAATAACCCTTTTTACTAAAGAACTTATTTTGTTTGGCTAATGCATGAAGCTGGGAAAATAGCTGTTCGGTCGAATAAGGGCTCTTGCTGGTATTTGAGGGGAAGGTCAGCTCTAAAAATACAAACGGCTCCCTTTTGGTAGCTAGTGGCCGAAGGTATTTCAAAAGAAAGTAAACAACGGCGTAGATGGTACTGACGCCGATCGACAAGTAAACCAAACGAGGCAAGAGAACCAACAGAGCAGACCATAGCGGTCTGACTTCCGCAAGAAACTCATTTAGTGTTGTAGGGGCAAGGTGGGCTTGGAGAAGATCCATTAGTCATACTCCTACCCTCCATTAGTTTAAGCGTAATGTTAGTCAAATTTATTAGAAAAGTCAATCATTTTATGGTGAATCACAATATATCGGTTTGTTTGTAAATTACTCTTGACACTATCTGTATACAGATATATTATTAGTATATAGTTATCTATATACAGATAGGAGGGAATATGAAAAACTCACATGGTAGTGCCGTTAACGGTCTTGGTCAAGGTTCCTTTCGTGCTCACGAAACTCCCGACTCTAAGGTTATTAGTGTTGAGGAGTGTAAAGAATATTTAGGGAAATTCAATTTAAGTGACGAGAAGGTTGCCGAAATCCGAAATTATCTGATTGGGATAATTGATAAATCAATTAATTATTATTTAGACGATTTCAGGTAATATAATGGAAGCAAACTACACAAAAGCTGTTATATACTGCCGGGTCTCCTCTGAAAAACAAGTCAGAGAAGGCAGTGGTTTGGATAGCCAGGAACATAGGTGTAGAGAATATGCCCGCTCACTTGGTCTACAGGTTGAAAAAGTGTTCAAAGACGAGGGAATATCAGGGGGGCTATTTGATCGGCCAGCAATGCAATCATTAATCGGGTTTTTAGACATTAACTGGCAGACTAAGTATTTTGTTATTTTTGATGACCTAAAGAGATTTGCAAGAGATGTAGAAGTCCACATAAAACTAAAGTCAGAGCTAAGAGCTAGAGAAGCCAAACTTCGATGTCTGAATTATAACTTTGACGACAGTGCTGAGGGTGAATTCGTTGAAACAATCTTTGCTGCCCAGAATCAGCTTGAACGCAAGCAAAACCGAAGACAAGTTTGCCAGAAAATGAAAGCAAGGATTGAGCGTGGTTATTGGTGTTTTATGGCACCCTGTGGTTATGAGTATCAGAAAGATAAGGAGCACGGCAAGCTGCTTGTCCCCATTAAGTCTATAGCAAGTGTACTATCAGAAGGATTAAATGCATTTGCAGAAAACCGCTTATTGAGTCAGACAGATCTCATGAATTATCTAATATCAAAGAACTTTCATGTTCTTATAGGACGAAATAGTAAGCAAGTGAATTTTGACCTTATCAAGAGATTACTAACAGAGCCGCTTTATGCAGGCATTATTGAGTTTGATAAGTGGGAAATCACGAAAAGACCCGGACATCACAAAGCTATTATCTCTGAAGAAACCTATTATAAGATTCAGGCAAAAATAGCAAAGCCAGAAAAGAGAACACGATTAACTGATAATTATGAATTTCCCTTGAGAAGAATTATCACTTGCGCCGTTTGTGGTAAAAAGATGACTGGAAGTGTATGTAAAGGCAAATACAAATACTACCCCCACTATACCTGTAATAATAAAGGATGTAGTGCTAACCCAAAGAATATCGATCCCATTAAATTAGAGAGTGATTACATACAACTTCTTGAAAGTATTAATGCTGGGCCAGAAGTCCTTGAGATGGGTATGGCTATGGCAACAATGGTTTGAGATGAAAAAGTTAAGGATTTAAGTGTTGGCTATGACGCCAAGGAAAACGAAAAGAAGGAGCTTGAGCAGGCACTTGAGGACTATGTTGATCTTGTGCGTAAGGCTCGCTCTGAAGGACTAAGAGTCCGATATGAAACAAAAATTGAGGAAGTAGACAGACAATTAAGGGAATTCGAAAAAGAATCAGAAACTAAAAAACTCCCTGATATACAGGAAGCTCTTATGCTAGTATTTAGATTCATCGGAACACCGGCTGAAACGTGGGTGAAAGCCAGTCCTGAAGCCAAAATCATTTTGCACAATATGATCTTTACTCAGAACCCTGAATACTCCTTGGCGACGGGATTTGGAACACCCAGTTTATCCCTTCCCTTCAGGATAAAAGAGCATATTTCTGACTCTGATGGTAATATGGTGGACCTGACAGGAATCGAACCTGCGACCTCCTCGGTGCAAGCGAGGCGCTCTAGCCAACTGAGCTACAGGCCCACGGCGGATTTCACTCTTCTACTCTGCTTTCTCTGCAGTTGGAATCTATTAATTCCAACTGAAAAAAAACTAGCAAAAACTATCTTTCAACGCCAAACAATTTCACAACACTGAAAAGTGCATCATCCAAAAAACCAGTCATTACGAGTATCCCTATAATTATTGATAAAATACCCATTATTCTTAAGGCCGAATAAGTACCGCCCGAACCAAGATATTTCTCAGCTGTTGCCATTGTACCAAACCATTCAACTAGCTTTCTTGCATAAACAACTAGACCGATACCTGAAGCTATAAATATAACTCCCCATAAAATTGCTTGTAACATACAATCCCTCTTTTATTTTGGTGGGCGACCCAGGATTCGAACCTGGTACCTCAGCTTTATCAGAGCTGCGCTCTAACCAACTGAGCTAGTCGCCCTCATTAGAAAAAGTTCATTCTTTTTCTTGAGTTAAAATTAACATATTTTAACTAATATAAAAATATCAAAGATACTTTGCTTGACAATTTTACTTTATTTTCTCTAAAATTTCAATCATTTCCTAAACAAAAACCTGCCAACTGGCAGGTAGTGTTTTAAAAACTGAATAGTGTTGAAGTATGCACAGCCATCTCAACGTAACGTCGAGATCCACGACCTAAGGAACCCTCAAGTAGATTCTTCGCTTCCGCTCAGAATGACAAACTTGATTTGAATGCATATAGCATTAATTTCCTTTAGAAAGGAGGTGATCCATCCGCACCTTCCGGTACGGATACCTTGTTACGACTTCACCCCAATCACCGAACCCACCTTAGACCAATAAATTGGGTGTCGGATGTTTCCGGCTTTCGTGGTGTGACGGGCGGTGTGTACAAGACCCGAGAACGTATTCAACGCGACGTGCTGATTCGCGTTTACTAGCGATTCCAACTTCATGTGGGCGAATTGCAGCCCACAATCCGAACTGAGACTGGATTTGGAGATTAGCTCCACCTTGCGGTATTGCAACTCGTTGTTCCAGCCATTGTAACACGTGTGTGGCCCGAGGTATAAGGGCCATGCTGACTTGACGTCATCCCCGCCTTCCTCCCCGTTAACCAGGGCAGTTTCGTATGAAAAAATAACATACAATGAGGGTTGCGCTCGTTGAAGGACTTAACCTAACATCTCACGACACGAGCTGACGACAGCCATGCAACACCTGTATCCGATCCAGCCGAACTGACCATTATGTTTCCATAACGTACGATCGGTATGTCAAACCTCGGTGAGGTCTTTCGCTTAGCGACGAATTAAACCACATGTTCCACCGCTTGTGCGGGTCCCCGTCAATTCCTTTGAGTTTTAAGCTTGCGCTCGTACTCCCCAGGCGGTCTACTTAACGCGTTAGCTTCGCTTCTTAAGGGGTCGATACCTCAAAAAGCCAGTAGACATCGTTTACGGTGTGGACTACCGGGGTATCTAATCCCGATCGCTCCCCACGCTTTCGTGCCTCAGTGTCAGAAATGGCCCAGCAGACTGCCTTCGCCATTGGTGTTCCTCATGATATCTACGCATTTTACCGCTCCACCATGAATTCCGTCTGCCTCTTCCACTCTCAAGTTTTCCAGTATTAGATGCAGCATACGAGTTGAGCCCGTATATTTAACACCTAACTTAAAAAACCACCTACGCACTCTTTACGCCCAGTAATTCCGGATAACGCTTGGACCCTACGTATTACCGCGGCTGCTGGCACGTAGTTAGCCGGTCCTTATTCATATGGTACAGTCATAATCTTCCCACATAAAAGAAGTTTACACTCCGAAAAGCTTCATCCTTCACGCGGCGTCGCTCCGTCAGGCTTTCGCCCATTGCGGAAAATTCCTCACTGCTGCCTCCCGTAGGAGTCTGGGCCGTGTCTCAGTCCCAGTCTGGCTGGTCAACCTCTCGATCCAGCTACCCGTCATAGTCTTGGTGAGCCATTACCTCACCAACAAACTGATAGGCCAAAGGCCCTTCCCAAAGCGCCCGAAGGCTTTACTCCGTAGAGCACATGCGGGATTACCCCATCTTTCGATGAGCTATCCCCCACTTTGGGGTAGGTACCAATGTATTACTCAGCCGTCCGCCACTAGAAACTATTAAAAAACTTCGAAGAATTCTTTTAATAGTTCTTCGTTCGACTTGCATGTGTTAGGCACGCCGCCAGCGTTCATCCTGAGCCAGGATCAAACTCTCAATAAAGTTTGATTGTTCAGTATGAAACTGACATTCAATTGACTACATTTATAAAGCTGTAGTCGAGCTTTTTTTCTCGAATTAACAAGAACATGATTTTTTTGTGTACATACTATCAACACTATTCAATTTTCAAATTTCTATTACATAAGAGCAAATTTAACCACCTCCGCCAATTGGCGGGTTAGAGTGTTTAGTTCTTTTTGTTAAAATTACTTTATGTGCTTTAAGATTCTATCTAAAGTTACGAATAATGTCAACAATAAAATTCACTATTTATTTAAAATCAGCTTATTATTTTAAATATTTTTCTTTGCGTTTTTTTTCGTAATATTTATTTAATTCTTTCGGTGTCTTTTCGGTAAATAAGTAAATAAGATATGCAGTAAATAATATAAATATTAATAAAAATGAATAAGAAATAAATCTTGTTGAAAATATTGGTAAATTCTGAGTTCTAGAAAACCATACAAATAAACCAATTACTCCAGTAGTTAGATAACCCCAAAACCATATTCTATCAAATTTTTTATAAACCTTAGGCCTGTCTCCTTTAATTTTTAGATATATTTTATAACCAATAATCGCAAATAAAATAAAAACAGATAAATACAAATATATATATATTCGAATTTTGTACCAGTAGTAGCTGTAAAAAGATAATCACTAGAAAAAAACATTTTAATTTTATTCATTATCGTCTCCAAAAAAATCTATTTTAGCATCACAATGAGAGCATACCCAATCATCCCCCTCCAAAGTCTTAATGTTACCACATTTTTCACAAATTGGATCGCCTTCGTTTATTTCTTCTTTATTTTCTTTTTTCATAAATCTCTCCCGTATAGTTTAAATATAAAGCGAAATGGAATGACCCAGCATCTAATAATTTAATAAACTCATATCCAGATTCATTTGCCGATTGTATAATTTCTTGCTCATTAATATTAAACCCAGGGTCTGTCCCAAACATTGTACCCTGTTTCCAGTCTATAATTATTAATTTTGTTCCAATATTTGCAACTTTTTTTGTTGCTGCAATTAAACTTTTTGTCTTCCCAATTAATGTTAATATGTTTGAAATAATTATATAGTCTACCTTTTCATCAACTGTAATAATTTTACTGTTATATGGCGCTCTTAAAAGTTTTATATTCGAAAAACCAAATTGTTCAGCTTTTCTTCTTATTATAGAAAGATTTTCTTCTGATCTATCAACTGCAATAACCATCCCTTTTGCACCTACTTTACGAGCAAGGGGCAAGGTCCAAAATCCAGAACCTGCACCAAAATCTAAAACTATCTTGCCTGTTTCAATTTCGAGTTCGTCTACAACTTTTTGAGGGTTTAAAAAAAACTTTTTTCTTAAATCATAAGGATTTATTATTGCCATATATATATTGTAATTTTTTATAAGAAACAGCGCAAGGTGTGTTTCTATAGTTTATAACCATAAGACCTTGCGCTGCATCTTTTTTTATTTTTATTTTATATTTAGATTTTATTTTTTACCGTTTTTTATTTTCTTTTTTCTCCAAAAGAAAAGCCATGTAAACCATTCTGGATTTTGAAGATATATCAAGTACAAACCAGTTGCAAGAAGAATAAGAAGTGCAATAAAACCAAGAAGTGGTAATACGCTGTTTTCTGTTTCTACTTTTTTGTCATTTGATTCTCCTGATTTTACTTCTCCATCTTTTTCATCGGTTATTTCCTGATAAGAATACGAATCATAACCAAATGAAGTGTCAGCAGAAACAATTTGTGGGGCTATTGGAGTAGCAGATAACTGATTTGTTGGACTGCCTGAATTGGCAGATAAATCAACTGCAACTAAGGTGTAATAATAAGTGGTACCATTTAACACATTAGCATCTTCGTATGATACTGTTACTTTTGATGTAAAAAGTATCATTTCGCCCATTTGACCTTCGGTTGTGCTTTTCCATATTTGAACACCTGCGAAATCATCATCTGTTGGGTTCACCCAGTGAAGATCGATATACCCGTTCCCTGAGACAAGATAAAAATCTTTCACCTGCCCTGGGGCAACGGTGTCAGATACTTTAATTGTTCTTGTTACATTAATAGGGTCAAGTGTGCTTACTGATTCTAATGGAGCATATTCAGACTCAATATTCCCATTATAAGTAAGTGAATAATCGTCTTTAGAAACTAGGGTGTTTAAATCACCAGTTACCCAGGCGTAAACTGGCTTAACTCCATCCCAAGTATATTTAGCACCTAAATCTTCATATATTTTACCAAGCTCAGCTTGTGTAGTTGCGTCACCCAAAAGTTCTATTTCTAGAACTGTGCTTGTGATTCTTTTGTCAGTAAAATTTGGTTCTAAACTAACTAAAACCCCAATTTTTTCTGTTACATTTCCAGCATTATCTTCTGCAGTGTAAGTTACATTATATGTATAACTACCATCAACATTTTTAATTGGAACGTCCCAAGTTGTCTTTAAAACAACTTCTCCAGTTGATTCATCGACAAAAACTCCATCATCTACTAATTTTTGTGATTCTGTTAAACTTATAGATTTTTTAAGTTCTTCGGCAGTCATATAATCTGAATATAATGTAATAACAGGACTTGTATTATCTATGGTAACATTTTGCCCAACCTCTAGGTCAGATTGATCGGCTAATTCCGTGCTATCATCTGAAATAGTAAAGTCAAATGAATCATCATTTATTTCTGCTATACCGCCAACAACATAAGTAAATTGATATTCAGGCTCAACTATTAATGGGTTATTATCTCGAACTGTTGCGTTATCCCCTCCAATAGGGATACTATCTACAACAACAGTTGGAGAAATCAATTCTATATTTGACACAAAATTAATAGTGACAATATTGTCTTTTTTCGCCCATTTTGAATTTGGGTTATTTGATTCGATTGATAAAGAAATGATTTCTGGAGTTACTTCTTCTTCTACAACTGGTTCTTCAACCAATTGTACTTGTTCTGTTTGTTGTGTCTTTTCAATGATAATTTCATCTGTTCCAGCAAAAGCAATTGAGGGAACAAAAACATTAACAAGGATAAGAGTTGCCATAAAAACAGAAATACATTTCTTGAATTTTCTGAACATAGGATATATTTCCCCTTCTTCCCCCGAAAGAAATTTATAATTTTAATAATTTTTTATTAGTACAATTTTTTTAACCAAATTGTGTGATCGGATATTTTGATTACCATATTTTTTTGTACTTTATTTTAGATTTAATTTTATGGATTGATTTGTTATTCTCTCTTTTTCTGCAGCGAAAAAAGAAAACAAAAAAATACAATCCCTCCGATTGTAACTAAGTTTTATTTTTGATTTTGCCTACAAGTCTTTTCGTAAGCTATTTGTTTCTTTCCCCTTCAGAAGCTTTTTGGTCTCGTTATATCGTCACAGGTGGCCAAAGCTTTTACCCGAAAGAGTATATAAAATATATCACAACCAGACTTTTATTCAATAGGAATAATTATAGATTTTTTAATTGAACATCAACTTTAAAAAATTTGTTTTTATACTTCGCTAAAGTGAAGTACATACGTTTTAATATTTAGGATAAAGAGAACAAAGATGGACCTTCGCGAAGGTCCATCTTTTGTTATGACTACTAATAATTTTTAGTCTTCTTCTCTACGTCTACGCCAGGCAGCAAACCACCACCATCCACCAACTAGCCCAGCAACTATTAATACCCACCAATACCACATAAGACCAAGAAATGTTCCATCGGTTTTAGTATCACTATTTTTATCTTCAGTATTAGTATCTTCTGACCCTTTTACTTCTTTTTCTTGTCCATCTACATTTTCGTCAGTAGCCCCAAGAACCTCTTCAGTAAGACCAGTATCTCCCCCAACTGTTGTAGCAAGTGGGCTCAAAAGAACTGGTGCCGCTATTACATTTACGGTTCGAGTAACTTGATCTGCGACATTACCAGCAAGATCTGTGGCGTCATAATATCTTAAGTATGAACCAACTACATTAGTATCTACAGAACCAGATTGGACAACTGCTGTACCATCATCTGTTGATGCTCCAGGGTCTGTAAATATTGTTCCTTGGGTAACAGTCATTGGGCTGTTGCCAATTAATGTAATCACGGGCGATTTAGTATCAACAGTAGTAGATGTATCTGGGAGAACTTCTGCCCCTATTATTACACCTTCTTCTAATAATGGGTAAAGTCCAGGGAGACCTGTCATTGGTACTATTTCTCGATTACCAGCATTATCGACTGCAATTGAATAGAACTCATAGAAACCGTCTCCACCAGTTAATGTAGTATCAAATTCTATAGGTTGAGTTGGATCAAAATAACACGGACTGCCATCATCAACGACAATATCTTCTGCATAAAGTGCAGCCTCAGGTGTCCCAGTACAATATCTGGTGTAACCATTTGCTGGCATCTCTGCAAATCTACTTAGATCAGCAATATTAACATCAGTTTTATCTTTTCGGTACCAAAGTTCAATATAATCTACTCCACTACCTTGATTTTCTATTAGACCATTAGCTTTTACTAAATTATTAATATTAAGAGTTGGGGCTAGATCATTCGCGGTAATATTTATATTGAATTTCTCGGTATTAATATATTGTGCGAGAGTATCTACCGAAGAAACTGGTGCAGTGTTATCGATTACAACCTTCCTAGATTCGCCCCATGGGCTTAGGTTACCAGCTTCATCTCGGGTACGAACTCTCCACCAAACGTTCATATCTGACGAACTAAAAGTATAAGTCTTGTATGTGTTTGATACCCCCATCTTTTCATCGATAACACTATTACATACATCACCCGCGTCACCTGGATCCTCGGCACAGAATTCAATGCGATATCTGTATGCATCGTCAACTGAAACCCAGTCGAAGGTAATCGTTTGATCTTGTGTATAGTATGGATCATATGGCCAATCAAGACTTGGCGCAACAGGGGAGGTTTGATCTAATGTTAATGGGTCAGAGAAGGAGTATTCAGAAGTATTACCCAGCCCATCAACAGCACGTACTAGGAACACATATTCACCGTCACCCCAAGTAAGTGACTTGTTTTTATTAGTAACATCACTGGCAACATTCCCACTTGCGACCTGAACTCTATCTTTCTGAATAACCCATTCATAATGGTCAATGCCAGAATATAGGTCGGTCGAAGCGCCCCATGACCATGTTACCCACTGATTTTTAGTAGGATCTGTCCTGTTTGGTGTTGGTGTCCCAGGAATAGATGGTGCGGTTGTGTCGATTGTTAGGCTTCGTGATCCAGTCGTTGTTGTATTACCGACCTGATCAACACAGGTTACAGTGTAGCTTCTTGGACCGTCAGGTAAGGTTACTGGCCCATAAGACCAAGTACCGTCACCATTGTCTACCATGTCTCCATTCAGAAGACCAAGATCTACCCCACTAATTGCGACATTATCAATCCAACCAGAGTCCTGCTCGGATGTAACGCTACCATCTTTAGAATAATACCATTTTATCGTGTGGGAACCCGCTGATATCGGATATGATAAGTGCGTCCAACCTATTTCGCCACTCATTGCGTTGAGTTGGTTGTTGTCTAGATAAAAGCTGAGATAATCATAACCCGACTCAGAACTAACCTTCCAGTCAAAATCTATTGTAGTGTTAAAGGGGACATCTACTGTTTTATAAATCCACGAGTTAACGCCATTACGCCATGCTAGATTGCCGCTCTTCGCGGAATAACTGCCAGTATATGCGTCTGAGCTTATTACCCATGGGACAGTTCCACCCGTTGTCCAACCGGTAAGTGTTCCATCTTCAAATGTCCCTGAGCCCAATCCAAGGTCAATTGAACAAGAATCGGCGTCACTATCCGTTTCAATTTTAAAAGTTTGACTGTTTTGAGCGGTTGAAACACCGTCAGCCAGAGTGGGATCAACAAATGTAACCGTCGGTGCTATATCGTCAACTAATACTGGCCCACTTGAAGCAATATTACTTACATGACCAACATTATCTGTTGCACGGAACTCGAATTGATAGATTCGTCCGTCTTGAAGTCCGCCCATACTTATTTGACATTTACCGTCAGCATACGTAGTAGTAACCCAGTCTGACCAGTCATCACTAGAGTCACCGTCATATAGATTGAGCCAATACCTTTGTTCACAATTTGCAACACCAGAAGCTGATGGATTCTCGGTAACTACAGATTCTGCATTTATAGTTCCAGCTACTGTGTCCATATATCTAGGTGTAACTGTCATCGTGTCAAGTACGGGAGCCAATGAATCTATAATTCTACCTGTTCCTACACCAACCCCAATATTTCCGGCAACGTCACTGACACGAACATTGAATCCACTAACTAACTGTCCATCAGAGAAATAGTTTGCAGGAATATCACCGACACACCTATTTTTCCCAGCGTTATACCAAGCACTGAACTGTGTCCAGTTTGAACCGTCTACTGTTATTTGACAACTAGAGATATTCAGACCTGAATCGTTTATTCCCAAGTCATCATATACTTCCGCACGCACGCGAATCATGTGATCACCCACAGCATATGGATCCATGTCTGGATAAGGTATAAGACCAGCGTCAGGGTCTACAACCTCAAGATTAGTTACTCTTGGTGCAGTTGTATCAAGTTTTATAGTATCAGGTGTACCTACAGCCATTTCGTTACCAGCCGCATCAATATATTTTACCCTTACGGTTTTTGTACCCTCGTTTGAGTTCAGTGTCCAAGCATAAGATCCAGGTACATAAGTAAATGGACCTTGGTAGCTTGTATTATTTGCTATAAGCATCTGTGAAACACCCGATAAACCGTCACTTGCTGATAGCGTAAGTGTTGCATCAACGCTTTTTGCCCAGGTTGCATCGCTGTTTATTACAACAGTACCAGTTGGAGCTGTAGCGTCATATTTTACAGTTGCGGTCTTATGTGGAGATTCTTCATTGGTAGCAATATCTACTGAATAATATTCTATAGTTCTTTCGCCTTCAGTAACTGCAGGTGTTTGATCAGTCAAACCAGAGTTCCAGCCTTCACTTTCCCATTGCCAGTGGATTGTAGCCGTTGATTCTGTTGAAAGAGTAATAGTAGGAGGAGTTACACCCTTGTACCAACCACTATTACCTGCTGTACCGCCAGTAATAGCGTATGTTGTTGCTGGAGCGGTGGTATCTACCACAAATTGATCAAGAGATAGTGAATTACTTACATTATCAGCATCGTCTGTAACTGTAATACTACAATCATAAGTACCATCTGATAAAGAATCAAAAGTAAATGTATTAGAACCAGCAACTACAGAAAAGCTGGATACAGTACATCCTGACCCTGAAATATTTAGTGTGCCCTCTTCGTCAGAGTCAAAATCGAATGATGGAGTAGTATTTGCAGAAGGAGTCGAGATTGTGGTAAGCCCAGAAATAACTGGAGCCGTGATGTCACCTATAATTAGTTTGAAATCATAAGTGGTTGATGCATTTCCCAAGACATCACCAATAACACCACTAACCGTGTATTCACCTTCTGGAAAATCTCCAGGTATAGCCATTGGTTCATCTATAGCCAGTATGTCGTGTTTCGCACCATCTATAAGAGTAGGGTGGCTACTCGACCCTATTCCCTTTATATATGCAAATGGTCCAGCATTGTTTGCAGCATCTGTAAGATAAGTCAAAAATGGTTCTGGAACTCCACGGTTAACATAATAAACAACCAACTCGGGGGCAGTTACTCCTACTAAATCCGAAATGTACAATGGAAAATACTGATTCATTATATTTTCATCTGCAACTGTAGTGTCTGTGAAATCAAGATAGTAATTTGTGGATGCATTCCCATCTCTGTCTAAGTTCCAACCAGATGCAAGATCACCAGTGAGTGGGCCCACCCAATCAGTATTTGTTGGTGTCGCATATTTAAACCCCACAGGATCAAGCGTTGGACCCGTAGTATCTACCGTAAATGGAGAAACAGTTATAGTATTACTAACATTACCGGCTCGATCTGTAACAAAGATTGTACAATTACTATATAAACCATCTGACAGTGTATTGAAGTCTACCTGTTGTCTAGTGGCATAAGCTTGACCCTCTGGGGAAGAACAATCTCCACCATAGGTAATTGCACTAGTACTATCGACATTAAACTCATATCTTGGAGTAGTATCGTTTGTGGGTGTGATAACTGGCATATTTTCAGAAATTACAGGAGCAATAGTATCGTAAACAACCCCTGTTGCGTCTGTCCCAGATATAAAGCCATCTGCATTTGAGGCTACCCAAGAAATTGGATATACTACATTCGCTGTTAGGGGTGTTGTAATAAAGGCGCCATCACATGACCAACCACCAGAAACTGGTGTTGTTGTACAAGAATATGTATTTATCGTTATGGTTATAGAGGTTGCCGATGTGTCAACTCCCCCCGTAATTGTTGGTGTACTATCAGAAGTGCGAAAAATAGGAATCGCAGAATCATTTTTATCAATATAAAAAATTGTCGGAGCTGCTGCAAATGTCATCGCTGGTACCAGTAATGCAAATAACATTTGTAAAAATAAAACACTTGAGACAATTTTTTTAGCTTTTTCTAACCATTTTAACTTCATCATATACTCCTTTACCCTCACCTAATTAATTATTTAAACAAATTAGGCACATGCCAAAAGAAAGAAAACATTGTTTCTTTCCATAGACTTGTGCCCATAGAATACTGGTTTTTGTTTTTATATCCACCCTTCGAGCTTTACCCGAAAGATTACATTTACAATATTACTCCCATGATTATAAACGTCAAGAGCATTTTATCCACAAAAAAATCATAATTAATTTAGATAAAATATAAAAATGAAAGCCCCGCACATAAATCTATGTGCGGGGCCGAAAATCACCCCCTAGGTTCGAATCGAATACGAATGTCAACAGCTTCAAGCTTCCTACGAGTGAGATACCACTGTCCTTCGCTGAGTGCATTTGTGACTTCTCCGAGAAGAACACAAACCGCCGATGCAAGACACTGGTAGTTAGAAGTCTGAAGCTTCGTTACAGGTTCGAGACGCTTTTGGTATTTGACGAGGAGTTCTGCGAACTTCTCAAGACCAATAAGATCATCCTTTGCGGGTAGTCGATGAGAAAGTTCTGTAATCTCCGTCAGGGTTTTTTCGACCGAGAACGGAAACATCACATCATGCATAATATCCCTCGCCGGTTTCCAGCCAACCTCACGATAGACTTTCTTGGCCTGATCGAGCATCTTATGTGCTTCCTGTGCCGGACGCAGATAAGGTGCAATTTTGAGAGTTGCAAGCTCCCGATCGATCCGATCAAATGCTCTCATCGCAGCTGTTGGGTTTGAACCAATGTACTTCGATTCAGATCGAATGTGCTCAAGTGATTCGCTATACTGAGCTCTGATCTCGACCAAGGAATAATAGCAACGTTCTGCTCTTACCCCGGTTTTCCCGATCTTCACTCGATGTACTCTGAGCCGACGAATCGCAGTTGCAACAACTGTTGCGGCTGCTGGCGGATTTACGCGATCAAGTTTGTCGCGCAAGTTCTCGAACTTCCGCACTAGATCTCTGGCTTCTTTCTTCCCCTTTGAGTTCATCTTGGCTGTATCTGACACGAACTCAGAAAGGATTCTGTGAACCTCGTCTTGATGTTCTCGACCGCCTTTGGACCAAGAATCGAGAATAACCTGAGCGTGTGTAAGTTTCGGCACCCAAGCCTCGACCCATTCCCAATCCGTTTGAGCTGATTTTGGGATATGGTCTCTGAAGGCCCGAATGGCAGTAGAAAGATCATAGACCTGAGCAACTTTCCCTGCCTTCGAAAAGACACTGATGATTGACCCTGGACGGATTTCTCGAGATCGTTCACCATCACGAACAATATTGAATGTTGGAACACGATAGAGTTTGATTCCGTAACCAATCTCTTCGACATCTATCTCTGTTTCAATCGACACCTTATGGACCCTCAGAAAGAAGGTCACATGATCGATCTTCATCTAAAACACCCTCTTCCTGTATTCGATGTATAAGTTACCCGGCATTTGCCGAACTGAATATTATATATCTAAAACAAAAAACTTTCAATCAGCCCAGAAAATAAAACATATATATAAAAAAATAAATAATAGATACTCCCCTAAAGTGAAGTACATAATGTACTTATGCTTATATATTATTATAAATAGATTGTTGGGGATATTTTTGCAATCAAAAAGAGACATTACCGGTCTCTTTTTTGTTATATCTCTAATTATAGAATGATATTAATGACTATTTTATTTTTTTTATTTTAAAGCCAGATTTTTGATTCGATTTTTTATCTGATATTTTCTTAACTATAAAACCAGATTTTTTTTGTTTTTTAAAATCATTTTGTTTAGTTTTAACAGGTTTTTTTTCTGTTTTAGTAGATAATGAGACAACCGGTTTTTTATTAACATTTGGCTTTTTTTCAGTTTTTTTCTTGCTTACTATTACTTTCTTTTTTGTACCAAGATTTAATTCTGGTTGTTTTGCATTATCTAATTCTTGATTTTCTTCTGGATCTTTTATTTTAGGGATACTGGCAATAGAAGAAATATTATCCCCATCAGAAACCTTCATAATTCTAACACCTTGAGTCGCTCTACCAATTTTTGAAATATTTTTCAAAGGTATTCTTATAATTGTTCCTTGTTTAGAGATAACAACAAGATCATCTTTTATTTCGGTGATGGTTTTAATATCAACAGTTTTTCCGGTTTTTTGGGTAACAACACCTGCTTTTATTCCAACCCCACCTCGGTGATGTGGAGTGAATTGATCAATACTTGTTCTTTTCCCATATCCATTTTCTGTGATAACAACAAGCTCTGAACCAGGGATAACAATATCCATTCCAATTACCCTATCACCTTTTCGAAGTTTTATTCCTCTAACACCACGAGCTGATCTTCCCATTGGTCGTATTTCTTTTTCGCCAAAACGGATTGCTTGTGACATTTCTGTAACAATAACCACTTCATCTTTACCTTTTGTTTCTTTTACCCAACCAAGTTCGTCTCCTTTATCAATCCCAATCGCGATTATTCCTGTTTTTCTAATATTTGCAAATGATTTAACTTGGGTCTTTTTTATTGTTCCGTTTTTTGTTGACATAACTAGGAAACCTTCAGAGTTTTCCATGTCTGGGATTGTTACAAACGCTGTAACATTTTCTTCTGGTGCAAGTTGTAATAAATTAACAATTGGTTGGCCTTTTGCAATTCTTGATGATGCAGCAATCTCATACGCTTTAGTCTGAAATACTCTTCCCTGATTTGTAAAGAACAATACATCATCATGGTTCATTGCTTCTGCCATTTGGTCTACAGCATCCTCATCTTTGGTTGCCATACCAAGAACGCCTTTCCCTCCACGAGCTTGCGCTCTATATGCACTAGAAAGAACTCTTTTAATATAATTACCACTTGTAATTGTAAGTACTACTTGTTCATTTGGGATAAGATCAACTTCATTAAATTTACCAATAGCCTGTTTTATGATTTTGGATTTACGATCATCACCATATTTTTCTTTAATTTCGATTAGTTCGTCTTTAACAACTTGTAGAATCTTGGCTTCAGATGCAAGTAAATCTTCAAGCTCTTTAATCCTTTTCATTAATTCATCATATTCATTTTTGATTTTTTGACGCTCAAGACCAGCTAGGGTTCGAAGTTGCATTGCAAGAATAGCAAGAGTTTGGATTTCTGTTAGTTTGAATTTCTTAATTAAATTATTTTTTGCTTCTTCTTGATTTTTTGACTTTTTAATCGTTGCTATTACTTCATCAATTTTATTTAGAGCAATTAAAAGACCTTCTAAAATATGGGCTCTATCTTTAGCTTTTTTAAGTTCAAATTCTGCTCTACGTCGTACAACAATTTTTCTATGTTTTATAAACTCATCTAATATTGTTCTGAGGGTTAAAACCTGTGGGTGTATTTGATCTATAAGAGCAATCATGTTCATGTAAAAAGAACATTGCATTTGTGTCATCTTATAAAGCTGATTTAAAACCTTGTTTGGATAAGCATCTTTTTTAAGTTCAACAACAATTCGAACGGCATGTTTTCTATCTGATTCATCGCGTATATCTGAAATCCCAATAATTTTTTTGTCCCGAACTAAATCTGACATTTTTTCAATTAACGATGATTTATTAACCTGATAAGGGATTTCTGTAACAACTATTCTAAACCCACGTTTTTCTTCTTCTATTTCTGCAACTGCCCGCATTAAAATACTACCCTTACCTGTACCGTAAGCAGACTTAATTTCTCCATTATCATAAATCGTAGCGCTAGTAGGAAAATCTGGGCCCTTTATATGTTTCATTAAATCTTCAACTGTTGATTCCGGATTTTCAATAACACAAATAAGACCATCAACAACCTCAGAAAGATTATGAGGCGGAATTTTAGTTGCCATACCAACAGCAATACCCTCTGACCCGTTTAAAAGTAAGTTAGGAAGTCGTGATGGTAAAACGACAGGTTCTTTTTGTGAACCATCATAGTTAGGAACAAAATCGACTGTATCTTTATCAATATCAGAAAGGATTTCTTCTGCCATTTTTGTCATACGAGCTTCTGTATATCTCATTGCAGCTGCATTATCACCATCAATTGAACCAAAGTTACCTTGACCATCAACCAGTGGGTATCTCATCGAGAAATCTTGAGCCATACGAACCATAGAATCATATACGGCACTATCACCGTGTGGGTGATATTTACCTAAAACTTCACCAACCACAGTAGCAGATTTTCTATATTTTGTATTTGAACGAAGACCTACAGAATCCATAGCAAAAAGAATACGACGATGGACTGGTTTAAGGCCATCACGAACGTCAGGAAGAGCACGAGCAACAATAACACTCATTGCATAATCAAGATAAGATTCTTGCATTTCAGTATTTATATCTCGAAGTTCAACTTTACCAATTGACCCTTCTTCGAACAATTTATCTTTTTCGTTTAATTCTTTTTTAGTCATTTTCTTCCTCTGTTTTTTCTTGAGGCATCGCAGTGAATGCTTCCCCTAATATTTCTCTTACTTTGTTTCGTAATTTCATATATCTAATAACCTTATTAAAAACATCTTCAGATAAGTCTTTTGATTCATCACTCGCCAATGTTCGTTCTATTATTCGATCATATTCTTGACATTTATCGAGTGTAAGATCTTTTTCTAAAAGCCCATATTGAAATTCAAAACCTTCGCCTAAAACTCTTTTTACTTCTTGAAACCAACCAACAAGAACATCAGGGTTACTTGTTTCATCTATATAAGGTTTTTGTGATTCTGTATCCATTTATATATCCAAATTCTTTACTTTAGCTGCATGTGTTTGAATAAAGCGTTTTCTAGGTTCAACCGCATCACCCATAAGCATTGAAAATATTTCATCAGCTTTTTCAGCATCATCTGATTTAACCTGAAGAAGTACACGACTTTCAGGATTCATGGTAGTTTCCCAAAGTTGTTCTGGGTTCATTTCCCCAAGACCTTTGTATCTCTGGATTGTAATCCCTTTTATTTTTGTTTCTGAAGCTTCCACTGCTTCCTCAACTATTTCTTCGGTTTCTTCTAAAATTTCATCTTTATCTTCAGATATTTCTTTTACGGGTTTTTCAATCTTGAGTTTTGATAATTGCTCTATAATTTCATCTTTTTGACCATCATTATATGCATAATGTTTTTCTCTACCTTTTGAGATAGCATAAAGAGGAGGTTGAGCGATATACAAATATCCATTATCTATAATTTCTGGGAAATTTCTATAAAAGAAAGTTAAAAGTAAAGTACGGATATGAGCACCATCAACATCTGCATCTGTCATAATAATAATTCTGTGATATCTTAATTTTTCAATTGTATATTGTTCACCAATACCTGTACCAAGTGCGATTATAAGTGTTTTAATTTCATCAGATGAAAGCATCTTATCTATACGTGCTTTTTCAACATTTAAAATTTTACCTTTTAAAGGAAGAATTGCTTGATATATTCTATCTCTCCCTTGTTTTGCTGAACCTCCAGCGGAGTCTCCCTCTACTATATATATTTCGGATTTTGTAGCGTCCTTAGAAGAACAGTCAGCAAGTTTACCAGGTAATGTCATCCCTTCGAGTGCACCTTTTCTAATTACAGTGTCACGAGCTGCTCTGGCCGCAAGTCTTGCTCGAGCTGAAAGAGAACATTTATTAATAATAGCCTTGGCTTCACTAGGGTTTTCTTCAAGGTAGTATGAAAAGTATTCTGAAATAACTTGAGAGACCTGATTCTGAATTTCTGGATTCCCAAGTTTTGCTTTTGTTTGACCTTCGAATTGAGGATCAGGTAATTTCACTGAAATAACTGCAGAAAGACCCTCGCGGACATCATCGCCAGTGAGTGAACCTTCAGATTCTTTTAAAAGACTATTTTTCTTTGCATAATCATTAATAGATCTTGTTAGTGCTGTTCTAAAACCAGTAATATGTGTTCCACCCTCTGGGGTATGAATATTATTGGCAAAACCTTGGACATTTTCCGTATAAGAATTTGTATATTGTATAGAAATTTCTACGTTTGTATTCCCAACAACTTTTTCAACATAAAAAGGGGGTTTTGTTACTATCTCTTTATTATGATTTAAATGCTCAACATATGATTTGATCCCACCTTCAAAATAATAACCATATGATTTATTTTCTCTTTCATCATTAAACTTAATATGAACACCCTTAGTAAGATATGCTTGTTGTCTTAATCTATCTAAAATTGTTTGTGAGTTAAATTCAACAACATCAAAAACCTCTGTATCTGGGACAAAAGAAATAGTTGTCCCATTTTTATCAGACTTTTCAACTTTTTTTACAGCAGATACCGGTTTCCCACCATTTTTAAATTCTTGGACAAAATGATATCCATCTCGATATACATCTGCCTTAACATAGCTAGACAAAGCATTTACAACAGAAACACCAACACCATGAAGACCACCAGAAACCTTATACCCACCACCACCGAATTTACCTCCGGCATGAAGAACAGTAAGAACAGTTTCTAGTGCCGACTTCCCTGTTTGTTTATGACGATCAACTGGGATACCTGCTCCGTTATCTGAAATACTTGCAGACCCATCACTATTTATTGAAACAACAATAGTGTCACATCGCCCCGCCATTGCTTCATCAATTGCATTATCAACAACTTCCCAAATAAGATGGTGGAGCCCTTCAATACCCGTACCACCAATATACATACCTGGTCTTTTACGAACCGCTTCAAGTCCTTCTAGAACTTGAATATTTGAGGCATCATATTGAACTTTTTTCTTTTCTTCTTTTGGCAAGTTTTTCTCCACGTGGGAACAATTCTAAAACAGTTCCCCTCCGAACTTTATTACATATTTATACATAAATTGTACCATATTAAGAGCCAAAATAAAGAGGGAAATTAACCCCTTGCTGTCTCTCTAGGAATATTCTCTTTAGGAGTTTGTGGTATAGTTAGATTCATTTTAGATTGTATTTCAGCGTCTACTGATTCACGAGCTCGGCCATGTTTTAAACGAGCTAACTCTTTAATTGATTTTGCTCTTTCCTTATCCTCTTCGGTTGGTTTAGGAGGGAAATAATCAATTAAGGTGAAGGGTCTTGATGGTAACCCATTTATTGTCATCTTAGCTATAGCATGTAAATTTTCCTGGTTAATTAAATCTTGAGAACTAAATTCTGGTTGAAATTGTTTTTCAACAAACTCCCCATCTTCAGACCCAACTCTAAACGATATCATTGTCCCAACATTACCAAAAACTGCTAGTTTAATATCATCTCTAAGCTGTCCAATAAATTGGTTAGCCATAATAAGTGATAATTTATATTTTCTCGATTCAGAAAGAATCCCTGAAATATTATCTGTCACAAAATTTTGAAACTCATCAATATATAAAGCAAATGGAATACGTTCTTCATCTGGTAGTTCCGCTCTACTCATTGCTGCCATCTGTATTTTTGAAATAAAAATCATACCTAAAAGTTGCATATTCATTTCACCAATTAACCCCTTCGAAAGATTTACTAAAAGGATTTTTTTATTATCCATAATATCTCTGAGATTTAAGGAAGATTTGACCTGGCCTAAAATATTTCTCATTGTCGTGTTTGTCATAAATGCACCAAATTTACCAACAAACCAACCTAAAACTTCTGATTTATGGAAATCTGCTGTTTGTCCCATTTCATTAACCCAAAAATTACGAACAACTGGATCTGTCACATGTTTTAATTTTTGAGCTAAATATGCATCATCAGTAAAAATTCTTGGAACCTCGATAAATGTTCCCCCTTCTGGGTCAGCCATCAATGCAAGAGCAGCATTTCTAAACCAATGTTCAAATCTTGGCCCCATTATCCCTTGATGGCCTGGATCATATAAACGATAAAGCATTGTAATCGCTTCTTGTATAACAAGGTCTTTTTGTTCTGTTGATTTTGCTTCAAAAAGATTAAGCCCTAATGGACGCTCAACATCAGAAGCATCAAAGATTACTACATCTTCCGCTCTTTCTTTTGGAATTCTTGAAAGTAAATCTTCAACCCCGTCACCATGTGGGTCTATAAAACAAAGACCGTTTCCAGCTTTTATGTCAGATTCCATCATATTTTTCATTAAGACAGTTTTACCTGTACCAGTTTGTCCGATAATATATACATGCCGCATTTTGTCATAATCCGTAATTTTAACATCCTCTTCTTCACCTCTAAATGTTGCTTTAGCAAATTTAATACCATCTTTAGGAAGATTAATTGGTATCTGTTGTGTCTTTGCGGGTAGCCATTTTATCCCTGGTGTTTGAACTAGTGCGTTAGGTAGATGGAATATTGATGCCAGCTCTTCAGAATTTAATATCAACTCAAAACCTCTCTGTTTTGGCATAAATCTTTCAAAATCAAATAAAGAATCATCAAAAAATCTAAATATATAATTTGTTACAAGCCTATTTATATTTTTATCTTTTTTTAACTTAAACCCACTAATAGAAAGATCTGAATATTGAGTTAATGAACTTTTTATCTGTTTCCATAAAAGATCGGCTCTCATATCGGTTTGTGCAGCAAGAACAACCCTAAATCTAGTTTCAAAACCAAATTTAGATGCTTTTCTATCTACCTCTTTCATTACCTGTTCTTCTAGAGGAGTTGTTCTATATGCTTCTGGTGGTTTTTGATCTTCTTTTGATTTGGGGTTTATTATTTCACCCGCAATATCCATCGCTGTTGTTTTATTACTTGGACCTTTTTGAATTTTTTGGACCAGTGATTTAGATGCGAGCATCTTCTTTGGGTTAACTGGTCTAATTAATATTTGGATTGCTGCTCCTTCATCTTCTTCAAGCATCGAAAGTGCATTTGTTAGAGTTTCAAGTGGTTCATTTTCTATTGATTGATATGTTTTTATTGGATATCTATGATCTTTATAACCATAGGCATATCCTCCCCTAACCCCAACCATTTCTCTTTTTGGATCAAATATATTGTGTTCTTCAACTTCTTTAACTTGAGCTTCTGGGTAAGCTGAGCTAATAGATTTTTCAATCATTGAAGAAAGTAAATATGGTACAGCAACATAAAAACAAATTTCTTTTTTATGAGCAACTATTTCAAGCGAAATATGCATCGGGCGATAAATAAAATTTTTAATCGCATTTTTTATTCCACCTGAATAAAGTGCAAAAAATGAATTATACATATTTTCTGCTACTGCAATCATTTCACGAGCAACTTCAACCTGATTTCTGGTCCCGGATTCTATTTTTTCCTGACCAGTATCTTTTGGAATAGTAATCATAAATGGGACCATATTCAAAGAACGCTCTACTTGTTTTTTATGGTATCTACTCTTTCTATATGTAGTAAGTGAAACAATAATTAGCCCAATTGCTAAAATAGTTGAGAGTAATATTATAATAATAAGTTCGATCAATTAACCCTCTCTTTATACAAATATTTTAACAGATAAAATGATAGTTTGAATACACTTTATATTTTACGCATTTTTATTCTAGCTATTCAGTATCCTTGGCAATATCTTTACCAAAAGCTTTCTTTTGATAATTAATATTTAGTTTTTCAGAATCTTCTTCTTCTTCATAAGGTTTATCTTTATCTTTTTCAATAATATTATCAGCTGCTTCAACCCAAGCTTTATCTATATCAACTGATTTATCAGCTTCTTTTTGCTCTTCCGCTTCAAGTTCTGGAGTCGGTTTAATATCTACTGGTTCTACAATGGGAGCAGGATCAGGGTGTATAGGCTGAGTAGTGGTAGCTTGATCTTGATAAGTTTCTGTTCTTGGTGCTTCTGGTGATATTGGGGCAGGAGATGCCTCTGGTTTAATTTCTAAAGGTATTTTAACTGTTTCTCCAGTTTTTTGATCTGAAGTTGGTATTTCCGGGCTTGGTATTGGTGTATTTTGTGGTGGCATTAAATCTCCTTAAATTATTTTAATAATGTGTAATAACTGGTGTCCCAATTGGTGCCCAATAATAAATAAATTGAGCAATTGAATAAGTAGCATTAATACACCCATGTGATCCGTTCCATTTATAATCCTGACCACCAAAAGAACTTCTCCACCATGCTTCATGGATTGCATGACCTTGAGGTGTAAAAGTACTAACATAGTTTATTCCACAAAGTGGTGTTGTTGAAGGTGGGTTTGGCATACAAACTCCACCGCCAGACGAACCAGGAGCACCCCCGGCACCAGATTTTCTAGTTATTAAAAAAGTTCCGACAGGAGTTTTTGTACTAACACCATTAATGACATTATTTTGCCCAGTAGTGACAGCCCAGCAATTAACTTTTTCACCGCCTGCAAGATAGGCGCACATTGTTTGAGTAGAAATATTAATTTCTATATATTTAGACCAATCAGCTACAAATATATTATTTACTTGCGTTTTAGATTTAACAACATAAGTTGGCAATTCTAAATCAACAGGCACACCAGCATTTAACTTATCAATTGTTAGCCCTGCAGCTTTTTTATAATCAACTGCAAGTCCATCAACTCCTTCTCTTTCTACAATTCTTTCTGCCCCATTTTTTATTGTTACTTTTGTATTTACGGCAGGAATGTTTATTGATTGAGAAATACCAAAGATAAATTGAGCCATTTTTTCAGAATCAAATACTGGAATTAATTTCTTTTTTCCATCAACATCTTGCTCGTTAAAAACTACCCAAGAAGCAACATTTTTTTGTTCAGGAAGAAAATATTTGTCTTTATAGTGATATTTTATAGGAATACTTATTAGTTTTTTTGCTGAATCAATAGTTTCTTTGGTATCAGATTCCACAATATCTGGGTGGATTTCTTCAACAGATATTTTGACAGTAGTAGCTTTGCTATTTTTAATTGCTTCATCAATCTGTTTTTTTACTGACTCTGTAATAATTTTTTTTCCAAATATTGCTGGGATAACTTGAACTTCTGTCCCATTCATTACAAGCCCTGCATTTTGAGATTCTACGTTAAATCTTTCTGAAAGATTTTGAGTAAAATTAGTAAGAATTTCGTCATCTATTTCATAATCTATTGGTATATTTCCCGATAAATAATCATCAAAACTCTCGGCTGATACTACCTGACCAGTTTTTAATATTAGAGATGCTCCTGCTTTTAAAAATGATTTATACCACCCTTCGTTTTTACCTTCAATAATAGCTACTCTGGCACTATTTTCTGTTTTAAATAAAATTCCGGCTTCTTCTGGTCTTACTATAATCTCTTGGCCATCTATTAAAAAATTAAAACGAACTTCAGATGTTTTTTTAATTATTATTTCCTTTATTTCTTTTTCTGTCTTTCCACCAACCTCTTCTCCAAATATTTTTGTTCCAAAATATGCCTTTTCACGAAAGTTATCTTTGTAAGCATAAACTCCGCTTGCAAAAATGCTACATGCGGCAAAAATTACTAAAGTGAAAGTTCTTACAACAACCAAAAAGATATAAGGAATTGAATTATTTTTATTTAATGACTTTTTTTTTGATTTCTTGTTTTTAATTTTACTTTTGGTTTTATTCTTTATTAATTTAGGTTTATTCTTCTTTTTGATAACTTTTTTTAAGGGTGTAATTTTTAATTCTGAATTCCAAAAACTAATAAATCTATCTTTTTTAAAATTTATAGCTGTTATTTTATTATCTAAAGGTTTTTCTTTTTTAGATGGAGATGTAATTGAATCTATATTTTTTATAATTACCCCTAACTACGAATCTCACCACCGGTTTTGTTTATCAATTTTTTTGTAATTAAACTCAGGCTTTCTACGATTTCCTCTTCTTTAAGAGTTTTATCTTTCAAACCAAAAGTTAATCTAATTGTGACACTTTTCTTATCGGGTGGCAAGCTACCTCCCTCAAATATATCTACAAGTTCAATAGAAATAAGCTTATCAATTTGGAATTTCGAGAATTCTTGGGTAATTGTTTTAGCGCTTACTGTTAAGGGGAATAATATATTGATATCACGGACAATAAAAGGAAATTTTGATATTTCTTTATATTGAATAATTTCGCCATAGAGTGGTAATAATTTTGATATTTCAATTTCAGCAAGTGCCATTGGTGTTTTAATCTTATATTCATGTTTTATTTTGTCACTTAGCATCCCGATATGACCTACTTTAATATTATTTATATATATAAAAGCCATTTGTCCTTCTGATAAATACTCTATTTTGTCTTCCTTATATTCTGCTTTACCTAAATTTATTTTATTAAATAGAATATCTATTGCTCCTTTTGTTTCATAAAAGGCCGAAGTATTATTTTTTTTATTTGATTTTATAATCATTCCTAAAAACAAAGGTTCTTCTGATGTATTATTTTTCAATTTTTTATATACAGGAGCGATTTCAAATATCTTAAAATTATCAAAATTATCTTGGTTTGTGGCAGCATTATTTATTAGTATTGGGGCCAATGAAGTTCTCATATAATTTTGTTCAGGATTTGTTGGATTTGAAATAATGTATGAATTATCAGTATTACCATCAAATAGCTCAATCTGTTTTTTTGATACAAATGAATAATTATAGACTTCCGAAAAACCGATCCCAGAAAGAATTAATTTTAAGTCATTAGAAATTTTTATTTTATTATTTTCTTCAAATATTGGGAGCTCGCCACTAGGTAGGGTTGATGGTAAGTTGTCATAACCATAAATTCTTGCGATTTCTTCAAATATATCTTCTTCTGTTAATATATCTAATCTCCACCAAGGAACTGTAATGGCTAAATAATCAACCCCTGGAGTAATATATCTTTTGGCACCAAGATAATCAGGATTTTTTGTAAATACAGTAACATCTTCTTCTATCACTTTCCCCTCTTTTAATTTCTCCCATTTTTTTGTTTTTAAATTATATTCAAAATGCTTAGCATGTATTATTCTGCCATCTCCAATATAAATTGCGTTATGCCCCACTTCTTTTTTATTTTTTAGTAATATTTTTTTATAGCCAGTCTTTTCGTCTGGGATAAAATAATGATCGGTTACAGATTTATCTATCTGCCCTTTTATAAATAAAATATCCCCTGGTAATAATTCATTATCCTTTATTGAAGTTCCTAATTCATATTGAGCCAACGAAGTATAACCTATAAATTTACCAATTTTTGAATATATATAATCAGTCAAATATGAGCAATCAAAGGCCATGTCCCCATAGGTTTTGTAACTAGCACCAAGAATATATGGTTTTCCAACTTGATTTCTTGCTTCTTTTTTAAAATCAAATTTTCCCACTTCAAACCCTAAAGAAGATAATATGGTTATTACTTTTTCTTCTGAAATTTTTATACCAATAATTTGTTTTAAACGTGAGAACCTCATCCCAATATGTTGAATCCATAACCATTGTGATAATACATCAATATTTTTCCCTGCCTTAGGTTTTACCACTGGCATTTGTCCCGAAAGACCACCTGGGATTTCTGTTAATAAACTTGCTGCTCGTTCAATTGCTATTTCTGGTAAATTTAATGGAATACCTTTTTCAAATCTATTTGATGCTTCTGACCTAAGATTTAGTCGTTGAGCTGTTTTTCTTATCATAACTCGATCAAAAACAGCTGCCTCAAGTACTACTGTTTTAGTTTTATCATCTATTTCAGAGTTGAGACCACCCATAACACCTGCAAGAGCAATTGGTTTTTTACTATCACAAATAATAATATCTTTTGAAATTAATTTTCTTTCTTGCCCATCAAGAGTGATTATCTTTTCACCCTCTTTTGCTTTTCTTACAATAATATCCCCATTGATTTTATCTCCATCAAAAGTATGTAGTGGTTGTCCCCATTCAAGCATTACATAATTTGCAACATCAACTATATTATTTATTGGCCGCACACCAGCTAAAATAAGTCTTTCTTGCATCCATTTCGGCGAAGGACCTAGTTTGACCCCTTCTATTACCTTAGAAATATAACGAGGACATATATCTTTTTCTTTAACTAACACATTGACTGTTTTTTTAGATTTAACTGTTGCGTTTGGGAATTTAAGATTAATAACATTCTTATTTAATGTTGCCGCAAGTTCTCTTGCAATACCAATAACTGATAAACAATCACCTCGATTTGGAGTGATATCTATATCAAAAACATAATCAGCCCCAATATAAGTTGAAAAATCTTGCCCGACAGTTGCTTTTTCGTTTAAAATCATAATTCCAGAATGTTCATCTGATATTCCAAGTTCTTTTTCGGAACAAAGCATTCCAAATGATTCAATATCTCTAATTTTTGCTTTTTTTATCTCAAAATCATCAAATTTGGCACCAACTAAAGCAACAGGGATTTTCTGACCAACTTTAATATTTGGTGCACCACAAACTATTTGAAGAATGCCACCATTTTTTTTACCCACATCGGTTTTTGTTATTTGGAGTTTATCGGCGTTTGGATGTTTTATTATTTCTTTTATTTCACCTACTACAATATTTTTATAATTTACAGGCTTGTGTAAAGAATCCACCTCAGACCCCGAAAGAGTCAATTTTTCAGAAATCTGCTCAGGAGTTAAGTTACTTGTATCAACATATTCTTTTAACCAATTTAAAGATATTTTCATTTGTTATTTTTCCTTTTTTGTAATAAAAACTCAATCAACATAACTGGCGTCATAAAAATTACAGCAAGGAAAAATGATATCATAATCGGGAAAACAATTTCAAAATCTTGCCATTTCCCCCAAATGTCAGCATTAATTGAACCTTTATAAAAAATTACTGAAAATATTATAAAGAATATTATTAAATTAAAAATTATTAGCTTTTTCATTAAAACTGCTCCAAAAATCTTAAATCCCCACTGTAAGAAAGTCGAATATCATTTATCCCATGATAAAGCATCATAAGTCTATCAATACCAAAACCGAAAGCAAAACCAGAATAGACTTCTGGATCAAGCCCCATATTTTTAATAACTTTTGGGTTAATCATCCCAGAGGGCATAACTTCAAGCCAACCTGAATTTTTACAAACAGGGCAACCTTTTCCTCCACATAAAATACAACTAATATCAAAATCTATACTTGGCTCAGTAAATGGATAGTAATGAGGCCTTGGTCTTATTTTTACTTCTGGACCAAACATTTTTTGAGCAAACATCCGTACAGTACCCATTAAATCAGTTAATGCTACCCCCTTATCAATTACAAAACCTTCCATTTGATAAAATGTTGTTTCATGTGATGCATCGACATTTTCATTTCGATAACAACGACCTGGGACAACAATTCTAACGGGTGGTTTTCTATCTTCCATAGCACGTACTTGTGAATTTGAAGTATGGGTTCTTAATAACATTTTTTTATCATCAGATAAATCTAAACCATCTTTAATATAAAATGTATCCCATGCATCACGAGCGGGGTGATCTTTTGGAACATTAATTGCATCAAAATTATAATAAGCAAGATCAATTTCTGGAGATTCATAAACCTCAAAACCCATTGATTTAAAAACATTTATTGATTTATTCAAAAAGTGAGTAATTGGGTGCAGATGACCTTCTGGATATTTTTCACCTGGTGCGGTTATATCTATTGATTTTGAGATTGATGAATTTAATATTGTTTCACGCTTGGTTTTTATTAATTCCTCAATTTTTTTCTTAATTCGATTTGTTTCAGCCCCAAAAATTTTTCTTTCAGAAACGGGCAATGTAGAAATGCTTTTCAGTAGCTCGGTTAACTCTCCTTTTCTACCTAAATATTTAATCTCAATAGCAGAAAGATCTTTTATGTTTTTAGAATCTTCTATTTCTGAGATTGATTTTTTTTCAACTAAATTTATGTCCATTATAAAACTCCCATGAGAACTAACCAGCCCGGGTTAAAAATTATAGCAGCTATAAAAGAATAGATTAAATTTTCCTTAATAGTAAAATTAAGTGTTTTTTTCGCAAATAAATAACTAAAACCAAAAATAAATATAAGAGATAAAATTGAAAATAACAATACACCACTCGAAAAAGAAACCGCTAAAGAAACAAAAGTCGAAACCAACCATGCCAAAGAAACAAGTGAGGTAGCGAGTAATATCTTTGAGGCTTTTTTATTATGAGCATTTTTTAAAAAACCAATATATACAAAAGTAAAAAAGGTTATTAAAAGATAGGAAACAAAATAAAGTATTAATGTACCTGAAATGATATTTATTGGATTGTATTGCATTTTAATTCCTTGTTTTAAAATATAATTCTATTAATATCGTGCAAACTAACATAATAACTGCGTCCCACCATGTTAGAAGTTGCATAGCTGAAAGAAGAAGCATCCCACAGATAAGACTTGAAAAAATAAAACCTTGTCGCATTGAAACTTTTACATTAGAGAATAGGACTTCATTATGCATCCACCATTTACGAAACAAAAAGCCTATAATTGATGCTACCCCACCAACAAAAAAGAAAACAGAAAAATAGTAAGCCCAAATTGCCATTTGGTTATCATCTGGAGAAGTTGCAAACGTTAAAAAAAGGATTACTCCTCCAAAAATCAAAGTACTAACAATAAGTCCGCGGATAAAATTCTGCCAGTTCAATCTTCCCCCTTCATATATAGTATATAGAATCATATCAAAAGAATAAAGATAATTATATAAAAAAATCACCATTTGGTGATAATTATGTTCAGACATGATTAGAGGCGACAATCCGCCCCATAAAATAAATAATTGAGCGCTGTCGCCTCGTATGAGCGTGGCATCTTTCTTCCGATGTCATGGTTGAAATTTTGCCTACGATCTTGTAGGTGCATTATCTACTTATTAAGGTAGACAACATATCTTTACCGTTCTCCGGTAAAGTTCAGTAAGTTGACTATTAAAATTCCGAAGAAAATTTATAGCCAACTTACTGGACTATACCATCGATTTTTATTAATTTCCTAGAGTATACTTTAACCCTAGAATTTTTTTAAAAACCTTGAACAGTAGAGACTGTGCAGATAATAAACAAGGGGGGTGCTTATTATCTGCACAGTCTCCGCTGTGCTTGTTTACGATTTAAGGTACGACTTGGGCAAATTAATATCGTGATAACAGTTTATCATGTCTAAAGACATATGTCAATGATTTTATCTAAGTGCCTGTGGATAAATATATTTTGTGCTTATTTTAATAATGTTTTCCACAATTATTTGTGTATTATTTGTAAACTAGGTTCTATTCTTTGCAATTCTTCTGCTAATATTCTTCGATGACAATTCTCTGCACTTTGCTCTGAACATAATAAAGTTATAGTTTCTTTTGTACATCTTTTTGCGAAATTATTAACAAAAGTTGAAATTTCATCAGTTCTTAAATAATCAAGATACTTTATTTCATAATCATCCCAGGATAACTCATTTCTATAATAAGCTCCAACAAGTTTATCTGGCGGGGCCAATTCTTTTATCCACTCATCAAAAGATTCACCTTCTTTTATTCTAACATCAGGAGTTATCCCATCATTCTGGGTATGTCTAGACATTACTGAAATATGAGTAGCGAAAGAGGGCTGTTTATCAGAAAAAATTGATTTAGTAAAAAGCTCTCCGCTCATATTATTAATCCGTATGAGGTTTATCAATCTCTGATATTTCATGCCCTATTTGAGCATTCCCGCCAGTAATTTTAACTACATCTTTATCAATTTTACCCAACTCTTTATCAGCTGTGTTATAAGCATTAACCGTTGTTGAAAGATGAGCACCAACTTTTTTCATATGGTCTTCATAGGCATTCAGATGGGTTCCTAGCTTCTGAACATTTTGAATGATCTCTTTTACAGACTTCTCTATAGAAAGCGCTTTAAGACCCTGTAAAACGGTCTGAAGATATGCTGCAAACGAGGTTGGAGAAACTATTATAACTTTCTTCTCTTTAAAAGCATATTCGATTAGATCCCTTGTATTAACCTTAACAGCCCCAACTTGACTAACTAAAAGGTCATAATAAATCCCTTCGGATGGAATAAACATAAATGCAAAATCCATAGTATTTTCATTCGGTTTAATATACTTGGCTGTTTCGTCTATTCTATTTTTTAAATCTTGTTTAAATATTTTTTCTAGCTCGGCACGTCTTGTTTCATTTTTTTCAACTACGAGCTTATTATAATTTTCTAAAGAGAATTTAGAATCTATTGGAATTATAGACTGCGGTTCTTTCTTATCTTTAACAAATAAAACAGAATCAGCAATAGTGCCATCTTTAAATTTATATTGTAATTGATATTGGTTTGGCTGGAATAAATTTTTAAGAAGTGTTTCAAGATAGTATTCGCCTAAAATACCTCTTTGTTTAGGATTTTTAAGTACATTTTCAAGCCCTTGGAGTTGATCTGCAATCCCAACTACTTGTTTGTTAGTTGATTCTAAATCTTTCAGTTTTTCCGTAACATTTTGGATTATTCGTTCACTTGATTGGCGTTGTTCAGTAAGACCTCTATCTAGCCTTTCTGAAAGATCCTTAAAAAAATCGGTATTAGTCTCGGATTTACCCGAAGAAATATCTGATAATTTTTTATTTATAAAAACAATTATCACAGCAAACCCGATAACGATAACGGAAATAAGTAAATAAATTGAATTTTGTTCCATAGAAATAGATTATATCATCAGCATAATATTTCAAGTAGACAATTAGTTTAAGACTATTGAAAAAAGTTTTTCTAACGTCATTGCGAGCCTGCGAAGCAATCTCTTTCATGCTTAAGGGTTAGATTGCCACGTCGTATTTTACTAAAAATACTCCTCGCAATGACTTTTCGGAGATTTTTTTAACGGTCTCGGTTTAAAAAGAAAAAATAGTATTTTTTAATAGGTCAATTTCTGTTTGAATGTCTTTTTCTAGATTATTTGATTTTTCAATATCACTTTTAAATTCTGATTCTATGGTTTCACCAGGAGAAGGGATATCTCCAAAATCTATTTCAATAGATGAAAGTTCTGAAGAAATAGAAGTAAGAACATCAACATTATTTGTTTTAATTGCATCAATCAGCTTTTGATATATTAATGTCGTTTCGGAAAGAGTATTTATAAATGAATTATGAAAGGTTTTTATACTAGCCGGTGGGTTAATTTTTTTTAATTTAGAAATTGTGTTTTCCGTATTTTTTTTAGTCAACTCAAGCGAAACGACAATTGTTTCCGTAGATGAAGAATCAAGTGTAGATAAAACATTTGCGTTTTTAGTTGCTGTTTCTATATCAATTGACCAATCAATTATATCTAATGTTTCAGATGAAACATTAGAAACTAAAGTAAAATATTCAATTAAATTATCGTTTAATTGTTTTATTTTTTTTTGTTTTTTACCTTCACCTAGTTCTACTACATATCGGTCTGAATTATTTTTAATAATTTCTATTTTATTTTTCATAGATGAAAGATCTTCTTCACTATCTAATAAGTTATCCCAATCTTTTGTATTATCAATCATCTTTTGTGAATTAACTGCATAATTTTTTATAGATTTACCGCTCAAAAAACCATACCCTAAAATCAATAATATAATAAGAGTTAAACTTCCTGCGATTATATACAAAACATTTTTTTTAGTAAAAATATTTTTTATATCTTTTTTTTCTTCAGTCATTTAAACCTCATTATATAGTTCAACTTGAGTTACATTATACATTTCGCCCTTATTTATTTTATCATTTAAGATTAGGTCAGCTATATGTTTTTCGAATCTGTCTTTAAAAACTCTATTCATTGGTCTTGCCCCATATTCTGGGTTATAGCCTTCTTCCGCCATTTTTGAAAGTGCTCCCTCTTCAATACTAATCAGATATCCTTTATCTTGGTATGATTTAAGTAAATTGTTTAGAGTCAATTTTGCAATTTCAGTAATATCATTTTTAGAAAGTGGTGAAAATAGTATTACACCATCAAATCGATTAATAAATTCTGGGCGATAGATATTATTCTTTTGAATATATTCTAGGACATCTTCCTTTAAGCCAGAAATTTCTACACCAGAAATTAATTTTTCACGTATTACATTTGCACCTGCATTTGAGGTAGCAATAATGATAGTATTTTTCATATTTATTTTTTTACCCATACCATCAGTAAAATATCCCTCATCTAGTATTTGTAAAAAAAGATCTAATATTTTAGGCTCAGCTTTTTCAAGTTCATCCAATAGAACAACAGAAAATGGATTGTTTCTTATTTTTTTAGCAAAATCACCACCTTCAAGTTCTTCTTTCCCAGAAATTTTTTTACCTGTAAATCTTTCTATAGAACCTGGTGATTGGTATTCACTCATGTCCATTCTAACCATAGAATCTTCATTCCCAAAATATGCCCAAGCAAGTGCTTTTGTAAGTTCAGTTTTCCCAACCCCTGTAGGGCCTAAAAATAAAAAACTACCAATAGGTTTTTTTCTTGTACTATCTGCTCCAGTTCTTGCTATTTTAAGCGCATCAGAAACAGCACGCACTGCCTCTTTTTGACCTATAACTTTAGTGGAAATTTTGTTATCAATATCTTTTAATAAAACTTTTTCGCTTTCACCAGCTTCTGCTACTGGTAGTTTTGTTATTTTTTCTAAAATAGGTGAAATTGTTCTTTTATCTAATGCTTTCACTTTTGAATTTCTAGCATAAGAACAAGTTTCTTCTAAAAGATCAATTGCTTTTGCAGGTAACTCTTTATCATTATTCAAACTTTCTGAAAAAGTATATAAAGTTTTTAGACCACTATAAGCAATTGGAACCTTATATTTAAATGAATAGTACATACTAACATCCGCAAGAATTTTCATAGTTTCTGTTTCGTCGGTTGGTTCCATTTCAATTTTTTCAAAATTACCTGAAATATTTGTTTTTGAGGATATATATGTTTCATAATATTCATCTGTAGTAACTCCGATAATTTTCAGTTCCGAACTTTCTAAAAATGGCATAATGATTTCTGATGCATCAATTGTCCCCTTTTTGGAACCACCTGAAAAAAGAACATGTATATCATCAATAAAAAGGATAATATTCCCAGCTGTAATTGCATCAGAAAAAACACTTCTGATTAAATATTCTAATTCAGCAGAATTTTTAGATGCAGAGATCAAAGCACCTGAGTCTATTTTGACGACCCTTTTGTGATTAAGAGAATCAACAGATTCCCCCCAATATATTTTTTTTGCAAGCACTCTTACGAGAGTGCTTTTACCAACTCCTGTAGGACCAACTATTATACAATTATTTTTTGAACCTTTTGTTAAAACACTTTCCATTTCAGAAATTAGATCGTCTCTTCCTCCTAATGATTCAGAATTATTACTTCCAGAAGAAGATATATCACTAGAAAATCTATTTAAATTTAATGTATAACCTGATGCCCAATCTTCTGCAATACCAGGTTTTCTTACTTTTATTTTTTCCGTAAGTCCTTTTTTATTATCTAAAAAACAAACATCAGCGAAATATATTACATTTTTAATATCTTTTTCTTCAAGTTCAAGTGTAGATAAAAATTCATTAAAATTTTTCGATGTTTTTATAAACCCCCAAAAAATATCAGCGGAAGTAATTATTTTAGATTTAGATGAAATTGCAATTTTTAGTGCTTCATCAAAGATAAGGCAAGCCAATTGAGACCCCGTAAGACTTTGAGGCATACCTTTTACAATTATATCTATTTGATTTGTATTCAGTTCTAATTCTTTCGCTACGAAACCTATAATTCTTGTTCTAAAAATATTATTAAATAATAAACTAATGTCAATATTTGAAGTCCCAACTGATGACATTATCTTAATAGATTCAAAATCAAGATATTTTAAAATATCGTATGTTTCTTGGTTATCTGGAATTTCTAATTTATTTTCAAATGACGATAAGAAATGAATAAAAATAAAATATATAAAACCAATTAATAAGATAATTGGACTAAAACGTGACATTAAATCTATTAAAAAATAATTATATTCAAGAAGTGCTAACAAGTATTTTAATAATAATGTAAAAAAATTAACCCAAATTGTTAAAATAGTAATAGATCTTACAATTTTTTTTGAAAGTATTAGGTAAAACAAAGAAGCACTTTCAGTTTGTTTGTTTCTATTAAACATAATTTTACTTAATGATTCCATTACAGACCTCTAAATATTAGGTAGATAGAATAAAATAATAAAAATGGCATAAAAACCCAAAAGAAAAAAGAAGTAATAGAAAAAGTAATATACAAAATTATAGTAAAAATATAGATAATAATAATAAATATTCTCATTATCATCCCGACTAACCTTGAAATTATATTATCAAGTATCCAGTCACGAAGTCCATCAAGTCCAGGTCTTCTTTCTGCAACAAACCTTTTCCAGGGAGAAAAAAAACTTAAAAGAATCTCTTTAATAGAAAAGTAATTACTTATATATAAAAAAAGGTTTCCTAAAAAAGAAATTAACTCTGAAATTCCTTTTGAGTACCACCAGATTACAAAATTGATAAAAACTATTGTCCCCTCCTTGATATATCTATTATAACAATCTTAAAATAAGTTTAAAGGTGCTTTTTGAATCATTTACAATACTTCTGCTTTCAATTATACTATTTAAGTTATTAAATAAGGAGGCTTCTTGAGCATTAAAAAACTACCAATCGGTAAAAAATTTCCAAATGAGTTTAACGCTGTAATAGAAATACCTAAAGATTCCGATAATAAATATGAATATGATGAAGAATTAGATGTAATGAAGCTTGATAGAACTCTTCATTCTTCCCTCCATTATCCTGTAGATTATGGGTTTATCCCAGAAACAAGAGCAGAAGATGGCGACCACACGGATGTTATTGTACTCACAAGCTATCCAGTTTTCCCTGGGTGTGTTATTACTGTTCGTCCAATTGGGATTATGTTTATGGAAGATGGTGGTGAAATAGATAATAAAATTGTAGCAGTTCCGGCTCATAACCCAAGATATGATGCAATAAAGAATCTAAAAGATATTAGATCACACACAAGAAAAGAAATTGCTCACTTTTTTGAAGAATATAAAGCCCTAGAAGAAAAACACGTTGTTATAACGGGGTGGGCCCATAAAAAAGAAGCTATAAAAATACTCAAAAAAAATAATGAGGTTTATCTAAAAGAAACACTTAAATAGATTCTTCGTTTTGCTCAGAATGACAGAAGTAGTTGTCATCCTGAACGAATGTGAAGGATCTATCATCCAGATTCTTTGTTCCACTCAGAATGACAAGGTGGCTGTCATCCTTTGCAGAAATGGCTGTCGTCCTGAACGAATGTGAAGGATCTATCATCCAGATTCTTCGTTCCACTCAGAATGACAAGGAAAGGTCCTCCCATTCTGGGTTCATTGAAACTATTAACTCTATTTTCTTTTCCCGTAGCCATCCTTTAAGCTTCTTTTCAGCTACTATTGCGTCATTAGCTCTATTGAATACCTCATAATAAACCAATTTATTGATGTTATATTTTTTTGTAAAACCGTCAATTATCTTATTTTTATGTTCATATATTCGTCTTATTAAATTATTTGTTACACCAATATATAAAACCTTATTTGTGTAGTTCGTTAAAATATATACATAATATGTTTTCACAATTATATTTTAACATAAGCTTTTAGATTATTCGACCGTGCTAAAAATGACAATAAAAGTTGGTATTTCTAGCAGAAGTAATTGTCATTCTAAACAAGGTAGTTGTCGTCCTGAACGAATGTGAAGGATCTATCATCCAGATTCTTCGTTCCACTCAGAATGACAAGGTGGCTGTCATCCTTTGTAGAAATGGCTGTCATCCTGAACGAATGTGAAGGATCTAAAAAACTAAACTCTAGAAAAAATTAAAACCATTTAATTACAAATCTTCTTTTTCTATTAATTGGTTTTTGAGGTAAATTTTCTAAAATATAATTACGCCAGTTTTCTTTAAGCCATTTTTTCTGTCTTTTCTCTAGGTTTCCTATTCCTCTTTCTTTCAATTCCTTATGAATAATACCACCAGCATGAGGAGTAGCATATTTTTGTTCAATCGGAGAATGAAAACCATGAGCATAATGAGCAAGTTCATGGGCAATTGTGGCAAGAATAACAAATTCTGGGATATTTTTATCTTTAAAAAGTGAGTTTATTGTTATTACAGTACCAGGATGAATTTTTTGATTTATATTTTTAATATTATTTTTTAATTTTGAATTTAGAATTAAATTTTTACTTAATTCTTGTTTAATTGAACCCAAACGAGTTTTTGCTTTTCTCCCCCAAACTATTTGAACGTCATTATCCTGAGAAAGATCAGAAAAATATTTATCCCAAACTTCATCTAATTTTGAAAATAACCATTTATCGTCACGCATAAACTAATTATACCAAAAGAGACGCCTCTTGGCGCCTCTTTAATAGTTAATTCCTCTAATAAACAGTTGGTAGTCGGTAATCTTTGAGAAGTAATTTATGGAATGCCTTCAAAGGCGTTGCTGTTGCTGTTTTACTTACCGTGAATGAAAAAGCTTTACCCATTCTAGTAATACCTGGTTGATCAGCAATTTCAACAGTTATAGTGTATTTACCAGTAGGAATAGTACTCCATTTCCCCCCAAGTATTGACTTATCTGTCAAATAAAATCCACCAGTACCTGTTTTCCACGTATAACCACTTTTCATAAATGCACTCCAACCAGAAGTGATAGTTTTACCATCTGGTTTTTTAACGTGTAATCTGATTTTAACTTTATCCCCATCTGCATCAACACCCTTAGCAGAAATTACAACAGTTTCACCAAGTTTATATGTGGTTTTATTAGACCCGGCAGTTACAGTAGGTTTATATTTATTAGTAACCGTTGGTTGAGTAGAACCATTATTATCAGAACTAGGGCTACCGTTATAGCTACCACTACTTGTTTTATAATTAAAAATAAGTTTTGGAGTATATGCTGGATCTTTACCATTACTATAAGATGCAACAACAAATGTTTGGTATGAGGCATTTTTATTAAGACCCGATATTGTTTTTGAACCACTTGGTTTAGGTCCTACAACATTAGTATAACCTGCTGGGGCACCTTTAGTTTGGACGGTAATACTTTTTAGAGTATAACCACCATATGAATTTAATGCAGAATAAGAAAATGTTGCACTATTTGTGGTTGTCTTTGCTGAACCGCTAAATTTACTTTTAATATAACTATATATTTTTAATTGAGAATCAGGGTTAACAACTGGAGAGTTAGTAGCATTACATTTTTTAGCACTTATCTCTGCTGAGGTAGCATTAGCATAACTTTCCCAAATTGAATCTTGTTTTGATAACCCATTGTTAGAATACATATAATTTGTTATCTGGTGCTGTTTTTTACCTCCTGAAACTCTGCAACTATTATAATCAGTTTTTTTATATTTATTGTCATTTACCTTTGTGCCAATATTAGAACCATATTTATTAGTCAAGAGTGTCTTTTTTTCTGCTGCATTTGGTCTTCTTACATTATAATAAGAATATCCCCAAGTTCCACAACCCTTATTATTATATTTAAACAAATGGTAATATCCCCACGTTAAAGGGTGGACCTCCCATGCATTAGCATAATTATAAAATCCGCCTTTAATATATCTTACTTTCATATCATTTGTTACTTTACAAGATGCTGCACTTGCTGTATTTGGTTTTATAGCAACTGCAAATGAAGTAATTACCAGAACAGTTATTATCGCCAATATAAATTTATTTTTTATTTTCATCATTCCCCCTTATTCGTAAAGAGCCCAGCCAAGCTCTTGAATTACATGATATTCTATTCGAGAATCCCATTTTCCGTCTTGAGTAAGACCATAGAATTTTTCGAATGATTTAAGTGCTGTTTGAGATTTTGCATCCCAAACACCATTAGTGTTAAAGTCTGTTTTAAAGGCAGTTATATGACCCCATTTAATAGCTAAATTCAACATGCTTTGAACTGTTTTTGCATAATTACCTTTCAAAGAGCTAAGAACAAAAGATTTCCCAGCTTTTGTTGAGTCATCATTTAACATTTCCTTATTGACTGCAAAACTCACAGCTGGATATGCTTTCATGAGAGCTTCCCCACTTTTTCTAAATGAGGTTTGACCATAGTAAGTAGTTTTTTTCTTTGTATATTTAGCTGTATCTGGTTTTATAAAACCAGCACAAATTGGTTTACATTTCCCGCCAACAGTGAATGTGACCATTCTACTATTGTCTACTGGCGCTCCCCAGTGACTAGTGGCAATTGTTAGGATTCTAGCAAGTTCATAAGAATCAAGTTTATTGTCATCCAAATAAGTTCCATAACTGGAATCAAGATTTGGATAACTTATAGCCTTAATTGCAGCTGATGTATTATCATCAAATTTTGAACTGTTGACTAAAGAGGCAAAAGACGTAGATGATAATGTACTTACCGTTCTATAAGCTTGAGTTATATCAGTTCTTGACCCAGTATAAATTTGGAACCCTCCGATATATTTAAGTGCACTATTTAAAAGCAAAACATCTTGTCCTTCATCACCTGGTAATAACTCACGTGAGCCAAAAGCAGGTTCAGTTTTTTCTGTATAAGTTCCGTAATATTCGTTACCCCAGTCTGATCCATTAAACATTACAAACTGATAATCTGCACCTGGTGATGTTTTTGCAGTTTTATAATTATTTATTACTTTCCCTTGTTTCCAAGAATAAACTTTACCCATCGTTTTAGCACCACCTGCAAAAGAAGCAAAACCTGCAACAACAACAATTGCGAGAACAATTGCTGCACCAAATAAAAGCTTACGATTTTTTAATAAGCTTTTAGAATTTAAGCTTTTTGAAGATCGTTTCTTACCTTTTTTCTTTTTTATAATTCTTCCCCCTTGAAAGAGTTTAATAATTACTAAATGTATTTTCGCAAACAATAGCACTATCTGTCAACTATTTTTTTGCTTTTTCTATAAATCCTAAAAACATTGGGTGGGCTCGATCTGGTCTTGATTTGAATTCTGGATGAAATTGCGAGGCAATAAAAAATTTATGGGTAGGTATCTCAACCATTTCAACCAATTTCCCGTCTGGTGAAACACCAGAACATAAAAGCCCAGTTTTCTCTAATTTTTCCTTATAATCATTATTAAATTCATATCTGTGACGATGACGTTCTAAAATATTTTTCTTTTTATAAAGTTTTTTAGCCAGTGACCCATCAGCGAGAACACATGGATATGCTCCAAGCCTCATTGAACCACCCATCTCTTTTCGGTGAAGTATTTTTATTTGATCTTTCATAATATGTATAACTTTGTTTTTTGCTTTTTCTGAAAATTCTTCAGATGTCGCCCCGGTTATACCTGCGACATTTCTTGCAAATTCAATGGTTGCAACTTGCATTCCAAGACAAAGACCTAGATATGGCACATTATTTTCTCGTGCATATTTTGCTGCCGCAATTTTCCCTTCTGTCCCACGATTACCAAAACCGCCAGGGACCAAAATACCATCATATTTTTCAAAAATTTTTGTGCCAACTTTTTCAACTTTCTCTGAATCAACCCAGTCCCATTTTACTTTTACATCAGTCTCCCAACCGGCTGATTTAAGTGCTTCTGTTACAGATTTATAAGTGTCTTCGTTTTGAAGGTATTTTGCAACGATACCAATATATGCAATTTTCTTCGACTTTTCAGATTTTTCTATTTTTGGTAAAAGTTTATACCAACCATTTTTATTTGGATGTTTCCCAAGATGTAATTTTTTTGTAATATAATCACCAAGATTAACTTTTTCAAGATTAATTGGAACCTCATACACTGTTTTAATTGTTGGAAGAGCAATAACAGCCTCTTCATCTACATCTGCAAAAAGAGCTATTTTTTTAAGATGTTCAGGTAAAATTGTTTTATCGGCCCTACAACCAATAACATCTGGGTGGATTCCAAGAGACATAAGATCTCGGATTGAGCTTTGAGCTGGTTTTGTTTTTATCTCTTTTGAAGTCTCAAGAAAAGGCATAAATACAAGATGAACATATAATACATTTTCTGGACCAACTTTTCGTTTCATCTGTCTTATTGTTTCTAAAAAGTGAAGGGCTTCAAAATCACCAATTGTGCCTCCGATTTCAACTATATGGATGTCAAAACCTTTACCAGCTTCGATTATCATTTCTTGAATTTTACCCGTTATATGTGGAATAACTTGAACTGTTTTGCCTAAATAAGCGCCACACCGTTCTTCAGCAAGAACTGCGTTATATATTCGTCCACTCATTAGTGATGATTTTTGTGTCAGATTTTGATCAAGAAATCTTTCATAATGTCCAAGATCAAGATCAGTTTCCGCACCGTCATCTGTTACAAAAACTTCACCATGTTCCCCTGGGTTTAGAGTCCCTGCATCACAATTAAGATATGGATCACATTTTTGAAGGTTTACAGAAAAACCTCGGCTTTTTAGGATATGACCGATAGATGCCGCCATTATCCCTTTTCCGAGGCCCGAAAGTACACCTCCAGTAACAAATATATATTTAGTGTTCTTTTTAACCAAAATAATTTAAATCCGCATAATTAATATTAAATTTCTGCCCGCGAATCCCCCTAACTAGAATTATTTTACTGCTACTTTTTTTATTGTGCAAGTTTTTCATTTTTTTAATCATAAAAGCCCTCGAAAGAGGGCTTTTATAAAATAGTACGTACTATTTTTCGCTGTATGCGACATAGAAAGCATAACCGCCCAAGACAACCTTCAAGACTGCATGCCACCATGGGTCTACAACATCGAAAACTGCAGGAACCCAACCAAAGTAAACTCCAAGACCCCATAACCCCATAAGAGCTACAAGACCACCTACAACCATGAGTACATTTTTAGAAGTCATAATAATTTCCTCCTATTAATTAGACTTTCGACCTTTGTTAAATTATACCTAAATTATAATATTTAGTGCAATATCAAAATATCTATAATAATTTTATGAACTGACTTTTTCTGTAATTGCCACGGGGCAATAAAATTTAAACGGGCAATAGGGGCATTTATCATATTTGGGGGTTGCGTGATAATCTCTTTTCCTGATGCCCTCTGTTGCGATATTTATATTCTTAATTGTTTTTTCTATGCTTTTTTCTGTGGGAGTAAAAGTGCCGACAATTCCACTTTCAACAAAATATAATTTAACTGCATCAGGTAATTTATTATTTATAATTTTCCATGAAAGTGCATACATTTCGAGTTGAGAAGATTTTTTTGTTCTATCATCTGCCTTTTCTTGATTTGTGATTTTAGAAGTTTTGTAATCAATAATTTCTGTTTTATCTTTTGATTCATAAACAGCGTCATAACGACCTTTAATAATATTATTTCCTATCGGAAATTTAAATTCTTTTTCTAGATAAGTCGGTAGAGGAGATTTTTCAGCAGTTTCATAAAACAATTTTAAAGTATTTTTGCCTGATTCATACCTCTTCTTTTCATGAATTCTAGAAAGAAATCCAGCTTCATCCCAAAATAGTTCAAACCATTCATAAACCTCCGAAAGTTTTACGTCGCTCCCTGACATTTTCCTTTTATAATATTCACCAATTGTATTATGTATAGCTGTCCCATAAGCGACAGTTGCATCTGCAACAATTCTTATTGGGGTTACGTGGATTAATTGATATTTAAATGGACAAGTCAAATAATCATCAATGGCAGCTCTCGAAAGAATAATTTTTTCAGAATCAGGAATAGGTTCAATTTTTGTACCATATAATGTAGGTAATTTATCAAAGTGTCTTACTTTATCTATGGCTTCAGTTTTTAAAAATCTTTGTTCAATTCCTGTGAGACCAAGAGTTTCTATTATAAACCTAGAAATTTTATGGGTTCTTTTTGTCCCATAATCTAGAGCAGCCGTAAAAAATAGACTATTTTTAGCTCTTGTTGAAGCTACATAAAAAAGTCTTCTTTCTTCTTCGGTCCCAGAAGCCATGTCTGCTTTCTCTTTCAATAATTCATCTGGGAATGGTAGTTTATCTTTTCTATCTGCCCCGGGAAAATGAGAATCAGATAACGAAGAGATAAAAACCGTATCAAATTCAAGCCCTTTAGCCTTATGAATAGTTAAAATATTTACAGCCTCAACCCCGTCTGTTATTTCAAAAGGTTTTGGATCATCCCCAGCATCTAGTATAAGTTCAAGATATTCGGCAAATTTTTGGAGAGAGTGGTCTTTATAATTACGTTGAAAATGAATAATCTTATCAAAAAATGAGGCAATGTTAGTAATTTTATTATGTGCTTCAATCGAACCATCTTTTGCAAGATGAGTTAATTTTGAATAATAACCAGATTCTTTTAGAAAAAGATTAACAACTTCTCCTGCTGTGGATGTTTTTGCTTCTTGTCGTAAATTACTCAAATCATCTACTATCTTAAGACTAATATCAATTGTTTCTGGGAATAAAGAAAGTTGTTCTGAAAGTGAAAATAGATCTGTGAATACTTGTTGAAGTGGGCGATTTCTTTTCCTGGCCCAACCAGAAATTTGAACCAGATCATCTGCATTCATATTATATACATCTGAAGAAGCTAAATGAAAAGTGGCCAAATCATCTTCTGGGTTATATAAAGCGGAAATTAAAGAAACAAGCATTTTCACTTCTAGTTTTTGATAAAGACCCTCCGCCCCTGAAAATATAAAAGGAATACTATGTTTTTTTAAAGTTCTTATAAACTCTTCTGCATGTCGGTTTGCTCGGAATAAAATTGCTATATCACCGAAATTTAACCCATTTTTATTTTTCTTTATAATTTCTTCTGCAACTACCTCTGCTTCTTGGGATTCAGTTTCACATAAAATTAGTTTTGGATCTTCCTTATTGGGGAGATGTGATTTCAGTTTCTTTGAAATATTATATTTTGCTTCGAGCCTATTTGGGTTGTTGTTTTGGATTAATTTATATGATGCATCTAAAATATTTTGGGTAGAACGAAAATTATCCGAAAGAATTACTGTTTTGACTTTTTCATATTGCTCTCTAAAATTTAATATATTAGAAATAGCAGCCCCACGAAATTTATAAATACTTTGGTCATCATCTCCCACCACCATTACATTCCCATTTTTACCAAAAATTTCAAATATTAACTTACTTTGAACATAATTTGTATCTTGAAATTCATCTATTAGAGCATATTTAAATTTATCTCTAATTTTTTTCGCACATGAAGGTTTTTTCATTAGCTCAAGAACAAGATTAATCTGATCACCATAATCGATATATCCTTCTTCTCGCAAGAGTTTATTGTAAGTTTTATAAGCATTTGCCATCTCTACTTGTTTTTCCGCATTTTCTTTATCTTCAACGGTTTTTGAACTTTTAATTTGTTTTTTAGCATTTGATATAAATTCATCTGGGCTTATAGATTCGTCTTTAAGCCGTGAAAAGGTTTTTATTAATTCTTTTATTAATGATGTTGGATCCGCCAAATTTTGATAATGGTAAAACTCAAAATCAAAAATGTGATCTTTTATAAAAAGAACTTGTTCAACATCAGTTAACACTCTTATATCAGCCGTAAGTCCAAGCTCGAAAGCAAATTCTGAGATAATATCTGACCCAAATGAGTGGAACGTAGAGATATTTAGACCTGAATAAATATAATCAGAAAGTTCATCTACCCGAGTTATCATTTCTGTGGCGGCTTTTTCTGTAAAAGTAAGTGCTAAAATTTCCTCTGGTTTAGCATATTTTTTTGTAATGAGCCAAGAAATTCTTCTTGTAATTACGGTGGTTTTACCCGTTCCAGCCCCTGCAACAACAAGAATAGGCCCCTTATTATGAGTAACAGCTTCTATCTGTTTTTTTGTTAGGTCATTAAGTAAATCAATATCTTTCATAAATACATTTTAACATTAAACTAATTTTTTTGATTTTTTTGCTTTTGAAATATCTATAATTGTGGTATATTCTTTTTTAGCTAAAGAGTTAATTTTGTATGGGCAAAAAGCTTGTTTCTAAAACTGCAAAGGTCCTTTCTGAAACGAAAAGATCAAAAGATAAAGAAGCGATTGCAATCGCTTATGAACACATTCCTCGAAATCCAAAAGAGCAGGAGCATGGTTCTATTTATGCTGTCATAGAACTTGAAGATGCGGGTGGACATGCTGAAGAAATTGCAGAACAGATAATTGATGTGCTCCATAATGAATATTATGAAGATACTGATAAAAATCCACTTGAATCATTTGAATCATCCCTCGCGAAAATTAATGAAACTCTCGCCGAACGATCTTCTGAAGGCCAAATACATTGGCTTGGCAAAATGAATGCTATTCTTGCTGTACTCACAGATAATATGCTCCATGTAACTCAAGCAGGAAAAGCCGAGGCTTATCTATATAGAGGTGAACATGCAATGCATATCACAGAAGATCTTGCTGGTGACAGTGTTAACCCTCTTCGAACATTTATCAATGTCGCTTCAGGGGAATTATCAGAAAATGATCGTATGGTTCTTGTTACTCCTGGAGTTTTTTATAAATTATCAAAAAGTGAATTAAAAAAATTCGCTACAAGTGGAAGCCCTATCAATGCGGCTTCTGATATATCAAAAATTATCGCTGGAGAAAATGGTTCTTCTCAACCAAATGCAATTTTAATTCTTGAAATGGTATCCCCAGAAGCTTTTGCGGCTTCATCAGAAGAAACAGAAAAAGAACCTGCTGCCGAGGTTTGGGTAACACCAGAAACAAGGCCACTTGATGTTGCTTCAGAAAATACTTTACATGGTGCAGCTAAGGTTTTTGATTTTATAGGCAAAGCTACTTCTTCAGCTTCTGCATTTATTACAACAAGGGCATACCCTATCGCAAAAAAAGGTGTCCAAAAAGTTGTAAAGCAAATAAAGAGTTTTAGAAAAGAAAAAGATGCTGAAAAAATAATAATTGAATCTGAAGAAAAAATTCATCCTCAAAGTGAAAAATTATATTCAGACCTTGAAACAGATACTGATGATGGGATTCTTATCGCACCAAATGAAGATAATTTTGAAAGAGAGATAAGGATAAAAGAAAGCGAGCAGAAACCAAAAAGAGTTTCTCTTGAAAGATTTAATTTTTCCTTTCTTTCAAAAGCAAAAGATGGTTTATCATCAGCAGGTAAAAGATTTTCTATGCCAAAGGGTAAATATTCATATATTTATCTTGGAGCGGCAATATTGGTGGTTGTAGGTCTTTTTGGTTTTTTAGCATATAACAATAATATTCAAAATAAAAAAACAGAAGCAGACAATTTATATAATCAAGCAAAAACAAAGTATGAAACTGCATTAACAAATATTTCTTCTGGAGATAAATTAGTTGCCCTTGAAGATTTAAAAATTGCAGAAGGCTTAGCCGAAAATGCTGCAAAAACTGATTATAAAAAAACAGATGCGGAAGCTTTGCTTAAAAAGATTACAGAAACAAAAGACCTAGCACTTGGTATTATAAGAAACTCAGCAAATATGTTCTTTGATTTTTCAAAAGAAAATCTAGATGGTTTATATTATGACGGAAAGATATTTTATACCTTAAATTTTTCCGACGGTTCTGTTTATTCTCTAGACCCTGCCTCAAAACTTACAGCAACTATTGTTGATAAACCAAATATTGATGGGAAAATCAGTTTTGCCACTTTTATTGAAAGTAGAAAAACAATTGTTGCCTATACAGATTCAAAAGAAATATATGAAATTGATTTAGTATCTAAAAAAGCTACAAAACAAAATGTGTCAGGTGGAGTTCCTAATGCAATTGATATTTCATCTTATGGAACAAATATTTATTTGTTATCACCAGAAGATAACCAAATATATAAACATACTAAAATATCTGGAGGATATGGTAAAAAAACAAATTATATTACAAGCACTGGTGAAGATTTAAGTACTGCTGTTTCTATTGCTATTGATAGTGATATTTATGTCATTTCAAATGATGGTTTTATAAAAAAATATACCTCAGGCAAAAGACAAACCTTTAACCCAAATAATCTACCAGAGAATATTACCGATCCAAAAAATATTTATGCAGACCCTATTGTCGCAGGATTATATATAGTTGCTCAGAAAAATAAATTGATCAAAATCGATGATAAACAAAACTTCTCTGCACAATACATTTCAAGCGATTTAAAAGATATTAAAGATTTAGTTGTCATAGACGACACTTCACTTATATATGTTCTTTCTGGCGGTAAAATTTACACTGTCAACTTCTAATTGTTTTTAATTTATAATTAAAAAATTTATTATTTAAAATTTAATAAAATCTTGTAATCGTTTTTTTCGATCGGATATTTTGGTTACAATATTTTAGTAGAACAAAAGGTATAGTTAATTGATAAATTAACTAAAAACCAGTTGATACTGATTTTATCTTTTCAATAATTAAACGACTCAAATCAAAAAGTGTAAAGTTTGGTTCATGGTAATCTTTTATTTGAATAGGAATTATATTTGCAGAAACCTGTTTGTTCTTATAAAAATAATTCTCAAGTATAATCCCCTGTTTTGTTTCTTGTGACCATTCCTGATCGAAAATTAAATTACCTAAAGAATATGTTATATATTTCCCCTTATAATATTCAGAAGCTTGAACAACATGGGGATGCGTGCCAATAATTAAATCTGCTCCAGCGTCTATCATTCTTTTTGCTACTTTTTGTTGTGAAGAATTTGGCGCAAGCTTATATTCCACTCCCCAGTGAGGGCTAACAATAACAACATCGGAAATCTTTTTAGCGCTTTTAATATCTTCTTCGAGTTTTTTAATATTTGCTTCATTGTCACGATACCAAGGTTCTATGCTTAAAAATGCAGTGCCTGAATCTGAATCAGCAGCAAGACCACCCGTGATTGCGTTATAACATAAGAAAGAAAATTTGATACCATTTTTTTCGATAATTTTTGGTGTTCTTGCCTCCACATCATTCATTCCACCTCCACAAGCAAGAATATTATTTGTTTTAAGTGTATCTAAATTATCTTCAAAAACTTTTTGGCCAAAGTTGGCGCTATGATTATTTGCGACAGATACAATATCGATTCCGGAAAAAATAAGCCCGTTAGCATATTCAGTTGGAGCAATAAAACTCATCCCTGAAGATGGGGTTGGGTACCTGTCGGATAGAGGTACTTCCAAATTTAAAAAAGAAATATCAGCTTGTTTAAAAAAATCTGAAATTTTTTTCCATGGGGCAAGTTCCCCTAAACTTTTAATTTTGGTTGATACATGTCTCGAAAGCATTACATCACCACCTGCAACAATTCTTGTAATGTTTAATGGATTAAATTCGTTTATATCTTTTATATTTTTATCTGTTTCTATTTTTTTCTTTAATAAATAATTATTATCTTGTTCTTGCGACCATAAATATAATTTATCAACTGAGAGTGTTTTTAAATTTGGAGTAACACTATCCCATTTAATAATGGCTATTTCTTCTTTCGCTACAAGCTCTATATCTTTAAGTGATTTTTCTTGATTCTCCAAAATTACATCACCCAAGATTTCTTTAAGATTATCTTTTTCACCTAATTCAATTATAATATTTTTATTTTTTAATTCATTAATTGATATATCTTCTTTTCCGGACCAATAATTTGTAACTGGGACATAATACTCTGTATATGTTTTTTTATTGACTTCATTGTTTTTAGCTATGGATGATTTATTATTAAATTTAGCAAAATATAATATCAACCCAGCTGCAGAAAGAATCGATATTATTAAAATAATTTTTATAGTTTTATCCATATTATTTACTTTTGAGAAGTATACGAAAAAAAATTACATTTTATCTGGCATATCAATACCAATAAGATCTTTACCAACTATACCAAGAATAATTTTAGTACCGGAAACCAAAGAAAGACGAGCATTAGTAAGTTCAGGGTTTTCTTCATCAATCACTCGACATTTATCATAAAAGTGATGGAATTTTTTTGCTACTTCAATAGCATAGGAAGTTAGTAGATGAACAGGGTAATCACCTGTAGTTGCTATCATCTGCACAAGTGCAGGAAGTTCTGATAATTTATCAATAAGCTCTATCTCCGCATCTTCTGTTAATAATTTTAAATTTGGTTTTGAGTTATTTTTATTTGATTTTGACAATATCCCATATGTTCGAGCGTAGGCATATTTAACATAAAAAACTGGATTTTTTTCTGAACGTTCTTTTGCTAGATCTAAATCAAAATCCATATGTGTATTAAAAGAACGTGAAAGAAAGAAAAATCTTGCAACATCAGATGCTTCACTTGTTTCCCCTCCGATAAGCTCAAAAAGATCTTCAATAGTTACAACTACACCTTTTCTTTTAGACATTCTGAATTCTTTACCGTTTTTAACCAAACGGACCATCTGAGTTAAAATATAGGTTAGATTATCACGATAACCAAGTGTAGCAACGCCTGCAAGCATTCTTTCGGTATAACCATGATGATCCGCCCCTAAAATATCAATGACTTGATTATATTTTCTATCTGTAAATTTTTCCCAATGATATGCGATATCAGGCATTACATATGTGTATTCGCCGTTGGTTTTTACAATTACTCTATCTTTGTCATCTCCAAACTCTGATGTTTTTAACCATTTTGCATCATCTTTTTCGTAAGTTAATTTTTTATTATCAAGAAAAGATAAAGCTTTTTCAACTAACCCTCTGTCATAAAGAGATTTTTCGCTGTACCAATTATCAAAACCAATCTTCATGCTTTTTACTTCTGCTTTGATATAATTTTCCATCACATATTTAGCACAGAGGTAACCAATTTCAAAAGGTTTTTCTTTTAATTTTTCTATTTCTTTTTTGTTATCTTTAACCCACTTATCGATGTATTCGCCCCGATAAATATCATCCTCTTTTTTTAATAAGCCAGCAGATACAAGAACAGATTCTCCAAGTATTTTTACCTGATTCCCGCCATCATTAACATAATATTCTCTTTCAACGTTTGCCCCACAAAATGCCAAAACATTAGAAAGAGTATCACCAGAATATCCCCCTCTCCCATTTGCGAGAGTAAGTGGACCAGTTGGATTTGCTGAAATAAACTCTACTTGGATTTTTTTATTCTTAAGGACATTATTTTTAGCAAAAGATTCTTTATTTTTTAGAATATCTTCTAAGACTTTGAAATATTTTTCTTTTTTTAATTTAAAATTTATAAAACCAGAAACAGCTTCAACTTTTTCAAAGTTATTTGTTTTTATTAAATCAATTACTAACTTTTCAGCTATATCATTTGGAGATTTTTTAAGTTTCCCTGCAAGTTGGAAAGAAATATTCGAGGAAAAATCACCAAACTTTTTATCTGAAGGTTTTTCTATAATAATATCTGCTGTTTTTATATGTTCCCCGAAACAAATACTCACAGAAGATTGAATTTCGTCTTTAATTTTATCTTCAAACATAACGATATTATACTTGATTTTAACTTTATTGTCATTTAAATATCTCCAAAATAACATAATAAAGCTTATGCTTCGCTAATGTGAAGTACATAAATTGAAAGGAGACTGTTGAAAAACTCCCCGAAACGTCATTGCGAGCCTGCCTGCCGGCAGGCAGGGAGTTCACGACGTGGCAATCTAACCCCTAAGTACGAAAAAGATTGCTTCGCAGGCTCGCAATGACATTAGAAAAACGTTTTTCAACTGTCTCAAATTGAAAGATATAATTATACTAATAGGCATAAGGTAAAGTATAATAAATATATGAAAATATTTGCAGAGAATAAAAAAGCTAGATTCAATTATGAAATTTTAGAAGAATATGAGGCTGGTATTATGCTTACTGGGCCAGAAGTTAAATCTGTCCGTGCTGGTCAGATTAGTATAAAAGAATCATTCGCAACAACAAAACAGGGCGAATTATATTTAACTAATGCTCATATTTCTCCATATAAACCAGCTCTAAACACAGATTATAATCCAACAAGATCAAGAAAACTTCTCTTAAAAAAATCTGAGATAATAAAATTAATTGGAAAGGCCCAAGCTGAAGGCAATACCCTAATCCCTCTTAAAATTTATTCAAAGAATAACTTGATAAAAGTTGAAATAGGTCTCGGTAAAGGTAAAAAAAGATATGATAAACGTGAAACGATTAAGAAAAGAGAACAAGAACGAGATATCAAAAGAGCTTTAAAAAAATAGCTATGATCTTTTTTTGTTTAAATATTTAAAAACAGTTTCTGAATAATAATTCTCAAGTTTTTCGACTTCACCATAAATATGATGAGAAAGTGCTACTTCCATTGCCCCAGTGCCTAAGCGTTTATTTTTTTTCTTTGATTGTAATAGTAATCTCATTTTTTCTGCAAATGATTTAGGATTTTTGGGTTTAGCAAGATAACCAGATTTATCATTTATTACAATCTCGGGAACTGCGAGTTTTTTAACCCCAATTGCCGGGAGACCTGCAGCCATTGCCTCAAGGATAACCAAACCTTGGGTTTCTATTGCTGAGGCTGTTGCAAAAAAATCATAAGACTTCAATTTGGTTCTTATTTTACTTCGAGGGACAAAACCTAAAAATTTTACATTATTTTCTAATTTGAGTTTTTTTACTAATTTTTCCAAAGACTGTCTGGCTGGTCCATCCCCAACAATATCAAGCTTTATATTAGGATAATCCTTTCTCAAAATGTTAATTGCCTTTATAACAATATCGACATCTTTTTCTAGCCCTAATCTTCCAACATGAACTATCTTTTGGTGGATTAGATAATTTGTTTTTTTAGGGAAATAATTATATTCAATCCCATTACTTTGGAATTCCGCAGGTGCTTTAAGTTTGTGTTTTTTAAGAGAAGTCACAAGTGCATTTGAAGGAGCAAGAACAAGGTCAGCTCTACCATATAAAAACCTAGTAAAATCCCAAGCAAATCTTTCTGTTAGATCAAACCTTTTTACTCTTTTTTGAGTTTTAAATGCCTTTTCAAGATTTTTAGAAAATTCACTTTCATTTAAATTCTTTCTCGTTTTAATAATTTTTCTAAATGCTCTAGTTTGATATATTGATCTTAAAACTTTTGAATCTCTAATTTGTTCATAAAAACCATCAATTCCAAGAAGCTTTTTAGGAGAAAGATAAACCATAAAATCTGGAATATATGTATGATAAGTCTGAATATTAGGGATTTTAAGGATTTTTGCTGCCATTACCCCTGTCATACCTATGTTCATTGGTGTTTGCGAATGAATAATATCCGGCTTAATTTCATCTAGTTTATTTACAATAGTAAAAAGTGAAGGAAAGGCTAATTTAGTATTTTTATTTGTAGCAAAACTAAAGGAAATATATCTATAAACTTCTATATTTTTTTGAGGGATATCCTTTTTTCTATCATATTTTGGACAAAATATATAAATCTTATGCCCACGCTTAGCCATTCTTGTAGTAAAGTTTGTAATACTTGTAACAATCCCGTTTATTTCAGGTGAATATGTATCAGTAAATATAGCTATCTTCATACTTATTATTATACAAAATATAAATTTATCGTACCAGACATAATTGAAAAATAACCTTATTTGTGCTAAAATCCTTCTTGTCTTACAAATCAAAATCTGTTTATTTTGATTTAAGAGGAAGCGCAGTGGGAGATAAAAGTAACTTTAGTTGCGATTATCGTTAGCTTGCGCTGACGAAGGGGCTGCCAGGCTTCGACGAAGGTACATTAAAAACAAAATAATGCAATCCGCGGTAACGTATCCGCGTTATTCAATGCGTTAAACAACAAGTGTAAACTCACTTGCCGCAAAAGTAAAAGCTGCTTTCAGCATGCCTACTTTTGCACCAGTTGTAGCCTAATCGCATACAACCATCTCGCCCCTGACGTCCGATAGGGAGTTCGAGGTGTTATATTTTCGGACTGCTACGTGTGATTTTCTTAATCACGTCTAAGACATAAGAAATAGGATATAGATTTTTTCTTGGTTCTTTAGTCTGTATCTAAAACAACAGAGCTAAGTATGGTTGCTAAATTTATTTTGTTTTTGCTTTCGGACGCGGGTTCAATTCCCGCCAGCTCCACCAATGTTTAATTTTTTATTTAGTTAAAACATTACATATTATTTTGTGCAGACCGTTGAATTGCTTCCAATTTTTTAATTTCAGTATCTATCTGTTGCTGTAAACGTGTCTCTTCCCCTTGAATATCGGCCATTTTATGATCTAGTTTGGCGTTTTTTTGACGAAGCATAGAAATAACTTTTTGCTGACGGGCTTCTTTTCTTTTAATTTCTTCTAAATTAGTCATAATTAAATCCTTTATTAAAATACTACCTAATTAGAGTATACCTCCTATTATTGGATACAACTAGAATAATGTAAGTACCACATATACCCCACTACACTCCACTAATACTTACTTTATGGCTTTATATGGGTTTTTTAAATATAATAACCATTAACATTTCATTGACATTTTCTATATTTTAGTATACAATTCAACCCTGTAAATCCCGCACCTTCTAAGGAGGTACACGATGCAAGACATCCTTTTGTTCGTGTACCCAGACATGAGGTACTTCGAACATGAACAGAAAGACCTTGGCTTCTCTCTTGGCTCTCCTGAATGCTGCAAATACGTATTCCCCTACTTCGACTCGCTTATCGATGTTCGTTATAGACAAAGAGGATTCAAAGTACTCTGGTTGCTGTTTTCAGAACCAGACAACACACTAGAACCAGATCTTCGCTGGATTACAACTCACGTGAATATATATCCAACTGATGGGTTCCTGGCTTCAGGCATCACGCGAGACCAACTGGATCAGGAGATCTACGCCGACCCAGCCTTCGTGCAGAATCAAATACAAGGAGAGTTGGGTAAGGTGGTGATCGCTGGGTTCCATGAAGCTGACTGTGTCGACAAATTCGCTGCACACTTCCACCATCAAGGACTCGATGTTATGGTGGACACCGACCTAACGAACCTTGGTCTCAATCGCATCGCCGATGGCTTTCCGATCCCAATTCACCGCAAGCACTTTGGGGTAGATCAATATGTGGCTCGGGAGGAAATTAGGGCTGAAGAACGAGAGACGCTGTTAGCTCATTGGAAAGAGTTCCCGTGGACTAAACAACGACGAATGTACGAGGTTACTGAGGAAGAAATTCAGGCAGCTACAGTCCCGAAAGTCTCGGTTTTAGAAAGAGACTGTACTGAAATTGGTTACTGGCACATTAGTGAGTATAGACATGCTGTCTACTTTGTAGCTGGAGGAAGATACTGGACCTACGGACACGTCAATGTCGTCGGAGACCGCTTCATCGTAGTTGACTACAACAACGTTCCACCAGATGTTCAAAGTCAGGAAGAAGCATACAAACACACAGCCGTCTGCGACTTCTCTGATTTCGACTCGGCCGCCAACTGGCTAGAGAATCGTACAGTCGAATCACCTCGTGTCATCCCACAAGCCCCGCAAGAGAACTAGCGAAAGCCGCCTCTACGGGGCTTTCTGCTATATAAAAACAATTATATCGACAATAATTACTTTATAGCTTTTATAGAAGTTCTTAAGCCCCTTTTGTAAATACCTTACCTTGAATAATCTTATTTGCTGGCCGGTTATGATATAAGGCCTCTCTTGCAAATTTTTGATCACAATTGGGACATTTTAAACCCTGGTTAGTAAAATCCTTAATAATCATATCTTTATAGCATTTAATTAGATGGCCTCGAATATCTTTATTATATGAATAGAGTTGAATATTACAATTAGAGCAAAATATTTTAATTCTTTTCATAAGATAATTATATCAAAAAACATTAAACAATTCCCAAACTTCTTCCATATTTCACTCTTTGATCTTTGCGAGACAGGTCTGCTATTATCAACTAATTTGGCTTTATTGGGCCACAATATGGATATTATTATTTACAATCTAAAATATTTTTTGTATACTGCTACCATTGAAGATAAGAGTAAAGCAATAAAAGATCGTTGCCACTCTAAATCTAGAACCTGGGAGGAGATTTTGATGCCGATTATTCCGAAGAGGCTAAGGCAGTTGCGCGAGATAGTGTTGGGAGTCGCCGACTCACTGGGGGTCAAACTTGACGAAGTGTCTGATATCAAAGACATCGCCGAGTGTTATGAACTCACAGTGTCGGGGTCAATTGAGGTCAAGACCGCGGTAATTTTGGCCCAAGGCGTTCTGACTGCTTGGAAGGATATCTGTGACAACACTGCCATAATCTCTATCACGCCACGCATTTGGAACATACCTCCAAGCATCATGGATGAGGTGGTTAACATCCTGGAGGACTATTACGCGCCACAAGAGATAGAGAAGCATGGGCCTCATCAGTCTCTGTGGGACGTAGGTTCTGAGGGGTTCATCGACTGTACTGAAGCAGTTGCAATCCTGCAAAAGGTTGCTGAAGGCTACGACGTCGACGCCAACCTCACATTCACATTGGAGCTTGGGTAGCTCCGCTACAAACAAAGGCCGTCTATATCGGATCCTTCTTGAAGGTCGTCCGCTGTGAGGCGGCCTTCAACATATATGTATCTAAAACAAAATGGTAAAGGTTCTACACTTTTTTAACTACGCTCTATTCTGATATTTATTAAAACTATCTCATTAATTATTTAACTAAAATGTTATAATTATTATATGGATAAAATATTATTATTAAAAACATTTAGAAATTCTGCTTTAGCTGTCATATATATTTTTTTAGTATCTCAAGTTATGGTACATGGAGAAAATTGGTTTGGAAAAAATAATTCTATGACACCATTTGTAATTTTACTGCTTTTTTCTTTTTCAGCAGCTGTTGTTGGAGGACTTATTTTAGGTCAATCAGTTATTTTATTTCTAGATAAAAATAAGAGTGAAAGTATAAAATCAGCTATTTATAGTATTAGCTGGCTTGGTTTATATACTGTCTTAGGACTTACAATACTGATTTTTATAAAATAATATGACTATCCTGAAATAATTTTTACCAGATACATAAACCCAAGACCAAGTACAAATATTAAGAAATTAATAAGTGATTTTATTAAATTGTTTTCTTTGTGTAATTCAGGTATTAGGTCTGACATTGAAATATAAATAAAACCTCCAGCGGCAAATGGTAAAAGAACTAATGAAAAATTTTCTATATTCGAGATCATAAGATACCCAACTATTGCCCCAACAACTGCAGTAAGAGCAGACAATAAGTTCCACATAAGTGCCTTTATCCTAGAGAATCCACCATGGATTAAAACTCCAAAATCACCAAATTCTTGAGGTATTTCGTGAGCCGCAATTGCAATTGTCGTTGCAAAACCAAGTTCCCTGCTAATATGAAAAGCAGATACTATTACAAGGCCATCAATAAAATTATGGACACCGTCACCAAAAAGACTCATATAGGTAAATGTATGAATTTCGCAATCTTCTTCTTCATGACAATGATGCCATTTTAAAAGTCTTTCCATTAAATAAAAAATAATTATTCCGAATAAAAGATAAATAAATGGTTTTAAATCATCCCCTCCAGTTATTGCTTCAGGAAGAAGATGGAAAAATGCTCCACCTAATAGAGCACCAGTAGAAAATGCAACTAGAAATATAGTAATTTTTTTGAGAATTTTATCACCTATTGCAAAACTAAAAACACCTACAAGAGAAAATGCACTGATAATTAATGTAGCTATAATTGCTTCTAGTAAAATATTATTCATATATCATATTTTATCATAAATTTTTAAGTTTAAAGAAATATTTGTGTATAATGTTATTGACTTTATTGGATTATGGGTATATACTCATAAGTGAGGTAATAAATAACAAAGGAAGGAGTCTATTATGCCTAAATATGATGGAACAGGTCCACAAGGACAAGGTCCACAAACTGGACGTGGTTTTGGCCCATGTGGTAAGGGTCAATATGGCGGACGAGGATGTTTTAGGGGATATGGTTTTGGAAGAAACTATCTCTCTAAAAATGAGGAGTTAGAAGAGCTCAAAGAAAGCCAAGAACTACTCGAAGCAGACCTTAAAGCTGTTAAAGAAAGAGTTACAGAACTTTCTGTAAAATAGACAGAGCCGCTCCTTGTCGATATAATCGATGAGGAGCGACCCGCAAAATAATTATAACAGATAAAGGAAAATTGATGAGACCAAGAAAATGCAGAAATATTTTATATAAACCTTCTATAACATTTTTTAAACCTAAGGGTGTACCTTTGAGGGATCTTGAAATTATAGAATTAACACATGAAGAAGTTGAAGCCTTAAGACTTAAAAATAATAATAAATTAGACCAAACTGAAGCCGCAAAAATTATGGATACTTCACAAAGTACTTTTCAAAGAATATTATCTTCCGCATATAAAAAAATTAGCGATGCAATTGTAAATGGTAAAGCTATTAAAATAGATATTGACTAATTATTTTTAACATTATAGTTTAAAATAATTAGTATTACTTCTTAAACTTTTCTCTTAAAATCTTTCTTAATTTATTTGGAAATAATTCCCTAGACATCTGCGAGGTTAAATCTTTAATAGAATTTAACATCCCCTTTAATGGATCTACCTTAGTATTTGGTTGCTCAAAAAAATTCTTTGCAACTTCTTCACGTGATTTATATACATCAATTTGTTTTATATTTTTTAGTATCTCAGATTGTAAATCAATTTTCCACTGATCTGATTCAATCTCTTTTTTTGGCTGTCTAAATTCTTTACCTTTTTGTCTTTTTGAGGCTGCTACAGCAGTTGTAGTCCAAGCAATATTTTTTTCAGGTATTCTTTCTATAGCTATAATATCTTCGGTATTATCTTTTTTGGTTGCCTCTTCTACATCTATGATAACTTTCCCATTTTTATCAATAATGAAAAATTCTTCGGTTTTACCTGCCATATTTACCGCATTAATAATCCTATTTTCCAATTGAGTCGCTAAATCAGGGAAACCTTGTCTTCTTAACCCTTTTGCAAACATATAAGTATCTACTGGCCATGAAACTAAACTTCCGTGATAATCAGCTGTGCTTCTATCATCTGCATGTCTGACAGACCTTGTTCTAATCCCCACATCAGTTAAAAACTCATCTGAAAATAATTTTGTAATTATACCACTAATATACTTTTTGCGTTCACCTTCAGATAGTTCGTCAAAAAAATCTGTATTTAATAACCAACCAGCATTTGATTGAATTGTCCTTAGTAATCTATTATTACCTTTTTCATCTTTATCAAATCCAATAGAAAAAAATTGCTCATCCTCCATCCACATTTCTTTTACAGTAACATCTATTAATCTTTTTGCTTTTTCTCGGAGTAAATCAGATTCTTCATTATTATTTGAAACCATTTCGGCTGCATGATTATATGCTTGAGCTGATAAAGCTTGGATATCTAAATACACTATTGGTTCTAAAATATTTGGTAACCTACCTTTTTCATCAGGGTTTGAATAAATTCCATCTCTCCAGGTTTGAAATAAAATACTAAAAATATTTGTCTTCGGGATTTCAACAAGCCCATCATTATTTAAATGGCTAGATATCCAGCCAACCGCTTGTTTAACTGATTCCCCTACATTCTTTTGCTTTCCATCTTTATCAATAATCTCTTGATCTAAAATATTTGAATCTACTTTCTCAAAATATTCATGTACTAATGAGATATATAGAGGGGTTGTATCTCCAGAAAAATACATTGTATATTCTTTTGAATTGCCCCCCCATAGAGGTGAGATTATTGTTCTAAATGGTAACTTTACTAAGGGCGGTGCTGGCCATCTATCTATATTTTTATTTTCATCATGAATTCTACCTGGCTCTTCTTCTGATTTTTTATTTACTTTTGTCCCTTGAATTTCAGCTAAGGTCTTAATTGTTTCTAGAGCAATTTCTGGTTCGGTCGAAAGTGTATCAATTGCAGTAATTACTCTATCTCTCCCCCAAATATCTTCTTGATACATAAACCCCTGGCTAGTATCGAGCCCCCTTCCAAGTTTTCTAAGACTTTTTAATATTTGGAGTGAACTTAACTTTTCAATATCTTCAGCTTTTTTACCTGTAGGCTCATTATATTCAGGGTGAGATATCAATAGTCTTAGCCGTTCTATTTCTTGTTCATTAATTTCCGAATTATCGGGCGTAAATTTTATAAAATTATGATCAGTTTTTAATAAATCCCCTGGTTCTAGTTCAATTGAGCTTATTGTAGTTTTTAGATCAGTTGTTTCTTCTGAACTAGGATCTTGAATTGTCTCAGAATTTTTATTTTCTTTCATAAATTATCCCTATTTATTATTTTGATACCAAGAAACCTGTTTAACAATATCATGGAAAAGTTGCATTCTTGTTTCGTAGTAAAGCCCTGCATCGCTATTTGTATAAATTGTTAAAATATAAGTACTATTTTTATCTTTAACAATCGCCGTATCGTGTAAATTACCATATAAAATCCCATATTTATGTAAAACTTCGGTCCCATCAGTAAAATATGCTGGAATCAGGTCTTCATTGTTAGTCCCAGTCATATAAGAGTATAAAAGATTAGTATGGGTTTCATTTAAAAGTTCACCATTATACAATTTTTTTGTAATCAGGTTTGTGTCTGATGCAATTATACTATTATCATTATTATTAAAGGAAGTTGCTCCAATTTGATGCGCATAATTTTCAATATTTTTATACCCTAAATTTTTAATAAATATATCCCATGAGGCATTATTACTTTGATTTATAAGTTGCGCAAGATGCCATTCTGCGGTATAACTACCAAAATATTGAGTAAGTGTTCTTTGACCTGACTCAACTTTTGAAAGATAATATATAGCAGAAATTAATTTTGTAGTAGAGGCTCCTAAATATTTCTCATTGTTCCCGATAATTATTGGCACATCATTTTTTGGTTCAGAAATTACAATTGTAGTATCTACCCCAGGATAACTCAAAAGAACAGTTGCGATTTTTTCACGAAGTTCTGACTCTTGAATTTTCGGCTTTGGTGGTTCTTTTTTTATAATTGGAACAACTATATTTTTTGTGTCATTTAATATATCAGTTTTACCTTGAATATAATATTTATAACCAAAATAACTAAGACATATAAGTAAAGTAAATAACAAAAATAGACCAAACATTTTTTTCTTGGCTTTTTTTTGCTTATATTGATTTCTTAATCTTATACTGTGTTGTCTCATAAAATAATTACCAAACCAATTATAAATCAAAAAAGGTTTTGTGTCTTTATAATACAATCTTTAGAGAGAAATAATTTCAATTATTCGTAACGCATTGCTTCAAGAGGATCAATACGGGTAGCACGATAAGCTGGATAAATACCAGTGAGAATACTTATTGTGAGTGAAATAGTAAAGATTATTAAGATAAATGTAATTGGAGTATAAAATATTTCAACGGGCTTATTGCCTGTCTTCTGAGCTAAATCTATTAAAAAATTATTTAATCCTGACCCAATTAATGTCCCCGCAAGTATTCCAAGTGTTGTTCCGAGAAGACCAATAATAATTGCTTCTCCTAAGAATAATCTCCAAATATCATTTGTTTCAGTCCCAAGTACTTTCATAAAAGATATTTCGCGAGTTTTTTCAAGTAATGAGATAGTAAGAGTATTAAACATACCCAGAGCTGCAACAATTACTGCAATAACACCAAATGAAAGTAATATTAATTGAAATATAGTAAAAAATTGATTAATTTGGTCAACTGTATCTTTTAGAGTTGTGGTTTTAAAACCAAGGTTTTCAAGTTGTTTTTTTGTGATATCGACACTTTCTTTGTTCGCTACTTTAACTTTAACTGAACTGTAATTAACTACACCAAGTGACTTGTATTTTTCTAATGGGATGTAAACATAAGGTGAACTTTCATTTTCTAAAACACCTGAAATAGAGACTACTATGTCTTCTGTTTTATCGTTCTCTGCATCCTCAAAATAATCTTTCCCTATTATTATTGATAAATCAATTTTCTTACCAATTGCATCTTTATCATCTTTTAACCCAAGTTGTTTAACAGCTGTTTGATTTATAATTGCACCATCTGAATTATTATTAGTATAAAAACTTCCAGTTACTAATCGTGGATCTTCGAGTTTTATATAATCAGAATTTTTACCATAAATTACGCCTTCTGTTGTACTAGAGGCATAGGATATTTTCCCTACTAAACTAAGTTCTGGGGTAACCTCACTCACATTTGAAAGTTTTTTAAATTTATCCAAAACTTCTTCATTAATTTTTACAATTTTTGATTTACCTGGTGTAACATCTATTATTTGTAATGCTTCCAGGTTTGCAATTTGTTGGGTAGAAATTCGTTGTAAACCATAACCGAGAGAAATAAGAAACACAATAAACCCAACGCCAATTGCTACACCCGATATAGTTAATATTGATCTTAATTTATGTGCCACAATATTAAGAAGGGCAAGCTTATATAAATATGTTCTTTTCATACTCATTTTTTATCTCCTTCAGGAATAATATCAGGTAAAATGTCTTCTTCTTTAATACAAATATCTTTTTTAATCTTTGTAGACTTGACTCTACCGTCTTCCATTTTAATAATTTTAGTTGCGTATTTTTCATATTCTGGGTTATGAGTTACCATAATAACGGTTCTTTTTGATTCATTATTTAAAAATTGAAAAGTATACATTAAATCAGATGCAGAAGTTGTATCTAGATTACCAGTTGGTTCATCTGCAATTATTATCCATGGATTTGCTATAAGAGACCTTGCGGCAGATACTCTTTGTTGTTGACCACCGGAAAGTTCTGTTGGAACATTTTTTTCAAATTCCTCTAAACGGAAAAGATTCAATAAATTTTTTGCTCTTTCTTTTGCTTTTTTTTCACTTGAACCAGAGAGGCATAACGGGAATGCGACATTATCGAGAACATTAAGTGATTTAACCCAGTTTGGTTGTTGATAAACAATCCCAAACTTTTTACGTCGAAAAATTGTCCGGTCATTTTCTTTCATCCCATAAAAGTTTTTACCACGTACACTAACCTCGCCCGATGTCGGTGTTTCAAGACCAACAATTGTATTTAAAAGAGTTGATTTACCACAACCAGAAGGTCCAAAAAGAATAACAAATTCTCCAGGATAAATTTCTAAATTTATATCCTTTAATACATCTACCTTACCCTTACCTACATTAAAAGATTTATAGACTTTTTTTATCTCTATTATTGGTTTTTTATTTTTTATTTTAATCCCCTCTTAATTACTAATATTATAGCCTAAATAACCAGCCAAGTGTAGCATTTAATGTTTCTACTATTATATCAAAGACTGAATTACTAGCTTGCCCAATAAGAGTAGAACGGTCTTCTGAATAACCAACATTCCCAGATTGATCTTTCGAAGCAGTACGAATATGATAAGGAGCAGATGTTTTTAAATCTGAAACAATAACTACATGTGATGTAACATAATTTGTATCTTCTTGGGTCTTATTTGTGTAAGAAGAACTATTTGAGCCTATTCCAAACTCAACCTGAGAAGTTGATGGTTCATCTGTTTCCCAGTAAACAACAAGTTGCCCTTTTGCTTCAAGACCATAACCAAGAATTTCTGACTCACTGGTTACATTACTAACTTTTGGTGGTCTAGTATCAAAATCTGTTTTAAATGTCTGTCTATCAGAAATTGGTTGATTCCCAAATTGATCTCTTCCTAGAATTTGAACGACATATGGGGTATTATCTTGAAGCCCTGGAATCGTTAACTCATGTGTAGTTATTAATTTCGAACTAACAGCTTCTTGTGTTCGTCCACCTTGAGGAGTATATTCTATCACCGATGTTGTTGGAACATTAGTTGTCCAGGTAAATTTCATGGTTGCAGTTGAAGCATCTTTAATCGGTTCAAGCCTTACTAAAGATACTTTAGGAAATTTTAATGTCTCAAAGGAATAATCATCTGAAATAACTTCATTATCATCAATATCTTTTATTCTTATTGCAAAATGATAAAGCGATGAATGTTCTAAATCCGAAAGTCTAACAGAGTGGGATTTAGTAAACCCACCTGAAACATTTTCGATAGTAGTTGAATAATTTGAATTTTTACCAATAAGGACACTACACTCTGCAGGGGCCGTTGTGTTCCAATTTATAACAGCAGTTGTTAATCTGATATCAAAAATTTCTACATTTGCTGCTCTTGGGGCTGGTTCTGTTTTAAAGGTAGAATCAGCTGAATATCCAATATTACCATCTTGATCTACATATTTGACTCTGTAATGATAAATTGTATCAGGTTTTAAATTATCTAAATTTACTTCATGTTTTTTCAAAAAATCAAATTGACCCTGGGTTAAACCATAATTTGTATTTTCACCTATTTCTACAAATGATGAAGCTTCTCTATCTGTAAGCCAAGAAACTTTGGCTGAAGAAATCTTGTATTCAATTGTTGGACCATCAGTAAGTTCAGGTGGGGTAGTATATTTACCGGTTGGGACAATAGAAACAACAGTACTTGGGGCTGAAACATTACCTGAATTATCTTTTGAAAGAACACGATAATAATATGTTCTACTTTCAAGTTCAATATCTATAAATGAAGGTGAGGAACCAGCTCCAATGACATCAAAATGATTATTATCATCAGAACGTTCAATTATATAACCGGAAAAACCAACCCCAGTAAATGTCGGTTCTTTCCATGAAAGTGCTATTGAATATTCTTGTTCTTCTCTGTCAGAGGTATCAAATATTTTAACTGATGTTGGAGAACCAGGGGCAGGAGTATTACATTCAAATTGGATTTGTTCATAATTATTAAAGTTAATATTTTCTGTATCATCCATTGCTACAACATAAAAAGTATTTAAACCTTGTTGTGATGCAGCAGTGATTGAATCAAGTATTACATGGCCCTCACCATCAATTGTCACATTTGAAGGAGGGTTATTTACACTAATTTGAACTGAATTATTTTCTGATGGTATAGCATTTACAGAATAATAATATTTTTTAATTGAGCCATTATATGAATCTGGTAGGTCCCATTCAAAAGTAAAACTATTTTCCTGAGATGATTGAGGATTTACAGTAAGATATGTTGGTTTCTCAGGTGCATCTGCATTGTATCTGTAAATTATTTGTGCAGGAGGTTCGGAAATATTCCCTGCGTTATCAACTGTTCTTAAATAAAAGTTATTTTCTCCATTTTGATAAGCAATTACATTATTGAGTGATCTATCTGTTACTGTAACACTCCAGTCACCTGTATCTCCGACTCGGTATTGATAACCCGCAATCCCAGATGCATCACCATTAAACATTGGGTCAGACCCTGCATTCCAATTAAAATCAAATTCATTAACTGTTGCCCACCCAAAAGGGTCAACTGTAACATTTGAAGGATTCTGAGGTAAGGTTTTATCAAATTTGTAAGTGAATGTTTTAAAATAATTTGGATCACCATTTAAATAACGGTTTAATGCCTCATCTTGAGTAGATATGCATAAATAATATGTTTTCCCTGATTGAGCTTCATCAATACTTGCTTGGTATGTATTTGTGACCTGCCAAGCTCCAGCAGTCATAGGATCGGCTGTTGGGTCTGTTCCAAAATATACCCAATAACCATCTATACCAGATTCACCAGGGCCATCAGCTTCTCCAGTCCATTCAAAGTATGGGGTGTTTGAATTTGACCAATTTTCATCGGAAACAGTATTATTTTTAGAATCATCTTTAAACCCTTCTACTAAATTAGGGTTTGTTGGTGCATTATTATCTGCCATATAGATAAGCCGCATTTCTTTTAATTGAGGGTTGCCTACTCCATCAGAACTACTTAAATTTGCTCTTAATTGTACATATCGATTAGTCCCAATTGGTAAATTCGCATTACTCGGCATATTCCCATTTGTAACCATATAAGTAGTTGTTCCGGGGGTCGCTGAGCCAATATTTTGCCAAGAAGACCAGTCGCCATCTGAAGCTCCACCAATGGCACTTGAACGAATTTCAAAATTAATTAAAGAATTAGTTGGGATTGTGACGTCTACTTCTAACCCGTTTGGAGTCCCCCATCCTCCATTCCAAATAAGGTCAATTGCTCCATTTTCAATATCTGTTGGTGATTGCCATGTACCGGAAGATGTTATAGAAGCAATTTCATTCCCAAACGTAAAAGTAGGTTCCACGGCTGCTGGAGTGCGAAAATCATAACGGATAATTACAATACCTGAGCCACCAGCACCACCTCTACCAGTTGAATAGCCTGCACCGCCTCCACCACCGCCAGTATTTGCAGTACCAGCTGTACCATTTCCACCAGACAGGCAATTACCTGCACCGCCTCCACCCAAACCACCAACACTTGTAGCTGTGCAGTAAGGGGAATAATAGTAACCGCCGCCACCTCCACCTCCTGCATAATAGGTAGTAACACCAGAGATTGAATATTGTTTACCAACCCCACCATTCCCACCTCGATTTGATTGACCATCTTGTCCTAAACCACCAGCACCTCCACCACCACCTCCATCGTATTTATAAGAAGAACCACCTGATCTACCCCCTGAATATCCTTGTCCAGAAGTTTCTGATCCTCCAGCAGACCCAGTTGTAGTGCTTGAAGAGCCACCACCACCACCACCAGAACCACCTGTAATGCCAGCCACATTACTATAATAACCGCCTCCTCCCCCGCCAATCGCAGTGAGTGTACTAAAAACTGAATTTGAACCTTTTACACCTGATGCAGCTGAATATCCGCCCGCACCGCCGCCACCTATTGTAGCTGTATAACTCTGAGAACTAACCGGTAATGTTGCATTATAAAGCAACCCTCCAGCTCCGCCGCCGCCACCCATTCGCCCTCCTCCACCACCGCCGCCAGCAACCACAAGTGCCTCGACAGTTCCGCTCCCACCACTAACCGTGAATGTTCCTGTTGATGTGAATTTATGAATTACAGCTGAACCAGAAGTAGTTGTTGTCCCGCCAGACGTTACAATTGGAGAAATAACTGTTTTATTACTTGTAGTGGAAACACTATTGTTCCCATAATAAACATAAATTTTTGTATCGCTGGATGCTGCTAATGAATTTATTTTCACCCAAACGTTAGCTGAAACACTATTGGTTTTAGTTTCAATCCAATAACCAAGTTCTGTACCAGCTAAATTAGTAAATCGCAAATCATCAAAATCTGCTTGCATATCAGAATCATAACTAGTGGTGATTTTTAATTCATAATCAGTTAAAACAGTAGGGTTACTATTTGTAACAGTTATTTCTTTTCTTTTGGTCCAAGATGTATTCCACCAATTTTCTATTGTTTCAAGCCTAACCTCGCCTCCAGAAATATTTGTTGTTTCGGTATTAGAATGACTACCTAAATTAAAATCATTTTCACTGGTAATTGTTTTGGTTGTTTCGACAAGTGAAGCTTTTGTCTCATGAGGGAATATGAATAAAGAAAAAATTAATGTAAAAATTGCCACTACTGCAGTTGCAGAGTGTACATGGTGTGAAAATTTGTAATCATGCCACCTTTTATACCAATTCATCCTTGAAGCTTTAAGGTGAAGATGGAAAGTTGTTTTAAACCTTAATTGATGGAACCCCTTAAAAAGGGACAGTCCCTTTTTAAAAGGGTGCAACCCTTTAAAGCCTAGATCCCTCGATTTCACTCGGGATGACAATACTAAAGTACGAGATATTTTCTTGAATATCTTTTTAAACATTAACCCCTCCCCTATATGTCATCCTGAACAAATGTGAAGGATCTAAATTTAGATTCTTCGCTACGCTCAGAATGACAAAACAAAGTCGAGATGATAATACAAAAAAACTAGATATTTTCTTGAATATCTTAAAAAATAGGTTGGGTTTTTTTTGATAAGTACTGATGCCCTCTTTCCCCCTTAAACTGTAGTTAAATTATCCTACTTTTCACAATTTATTTCAAGTAAAAAATAATATATTTCCATATTTTTAGGTTTGCCATTAAAATAGATAAGTAATGAAAAAATATAAAAAATTAATAATAAACACAGACGGCGGTTCACGCAATAACCCTGGCCCAGCTGGTATTGGCATTGTTATTTATGATGAATTAGGCAATATAATTGAAGAACATAAGGAATATATTGGTAAAGCAACAAACAACGTCGCAGAATATACCGCGCTTGTCATAGCAATAAAAAGAGCTCAAAAGTTTGAACCTGAAGAAATTGAATGTCGTCTTGATTCTGAGCTTGTTGTTAAACAACTTACAGGCGTATATAAAGTTAAAGAGCCTGGCATGAAAGAGTTATTTAATCAAATTAAAGATTTAATATTTTTTAAAAATATCACCTTTAGCCATATCCGACGTGAATTTAATAAAGAAGCTGACAAGTTAGTTAATGAAGCGCTAGACGAAGCAGGCTTTTAATTACCAAGACCCTCCGCCTCCGCCGCCAAACCCACCACCAGAAAATCCTCCGCCGCCTGAAAAACCACTTGAGCCTGCGGCTGCTGCAGAAGCAAAAACTGCTCCATTAAATCCAGTTCCAAAATCATCCATAATACTTGTTAGAACTATTGCATTAAAGACTGCATTATTAGGGTCAGAATACCAAGACGGTGATTGGTTATATATACCTTCAAACTTTTTCGCCCACTCTTTTTCTACCCCAAGTGCAATTGCATATGAAAGTAGACTTTCAAATCTTTCTGGGTCTGCTTTTGGTGCATTTAATATTTTTAACCGATCTTTTTCTGCAACCGATAAATATTCTCTAAACCCTAAAACGTATTCTTTCATTTTTGTACCTTCAATTGTTTTTGCTGGCATAATTATTGCAAAAAGTGCGACAATCCCGGCGGATAGAAAAAGCCCAATTGAAAAAACAAAAGCAATTGAGAATATAAATGTAATAATAAAACCAGCTGTTAAGAAACCTCCAGCAATTCCAAAATATTTTAACTGAACTTCATGAGGAGATTTTACATAATATCCAGATTTGGTAAGACTCGCAAAAACTTGTTTTTTTAATTTTTTAAAATTATCTATTACTCCTTTGCTGCTGGAATTTTTCATTTCAGAAATTGTTATTTTTTCTTTCCCATCCATTAATGAAGTAAAAAAACTTATATCATATTCATTTAATTTATTATCAAAATCTTTTATTTTTACAATTTCGTAATCTTCTTGTTTAAACATTAATATTTTTTTCTGGATCTTATTAATTGTCAAATAACCTTTTTGGGCAAGATAAATTAACTCCGCGCTCGCGAGTTTATTATCAATTTTATCTTTTATAATTGCTCCAATTTCAATTGGGGTCATATTTTTTGGAGGGTCAAATTGGGCCGGATAAGCACTATTGATTTTTGGGTCACGCCCACTCTTAACCCAAGTTAAAAACATCCATATAAAAGTTAATAGTGGTATGGCAAATATTATAATCGCACCTAAAACAATAAGCCACCAAGAATAACCATTAAGAATCCCTCTATCCATGATGGGTTCACGAAAGGCAACCAATTCTTTTGGAAACCCATTTACGATAGTAAGACCCTGGCCAGCTGATAAATTACTTTGGTTATAGTTAGCTAAAGTCTCATTTGTTATTATCCCGGTATTTTTAGTATCACATTCAGTTTTTGAATTGTAACTACCAGAAAAACATTTTATTTTCGCCGTCGACTCTTCTGTTCCATCTGGGAAATATACTGTTCCTGAAGCTTTTTCAATTGGGACTTCCCACCCATTGCCAGTAACGTTCCAATAAAATTCATCATATGAATCAAAATAATTTATAGCCCCGTTTATCTGATAATCAATAATATATGTAATTTCGCCGGTTACGTATTCATCTGCGTTACCGATTTTTATCTCAAAATTTTGATTAGAATATTTTTTAGTAAAATTAATATTATTCCCAGCCGAATCTTTAACTTTGATAGAAGAAAATTCAACAATTCTTGTGCCTTTTTCAATGGGGTATTTATAGGGTATATATCTATATATCCCATGTCTTTTTTGAATACCAAAATCATAAACTATTTTTTCAGTAGCTGAAACTGTAGCGTCTTTATTTATTCTATACGTCCCAGAAAAATCACGCACTACTTCATTTGAAGCTGAAAAGGTATTAAATGGGATTAGACAAAAAATAAAAACAAAACTAATTAAAAAAACCTTTAACAAAAATTTATTCATTAATTAAATTATAAATCTCAAAATAAAAAAATGCCAGTTTAACTGACATGATTTGTGTTATCACCAAGAAAATAAATATTTATAAATACTTTCCTACTTCACTTTATGAAAGTATTTATAAATTAAAGATGACAAGCGAAATTAATAGTAATTTAGAGGGATTCCCATAAAGTTCATTAAAAAAGAAGCTGCGGGAATAATAAGAAATCTTCCAAATAATATTAAAATGATAATTGAAAAAACAAACATTGATTCAACTTTTATTAATGCTTCGTGATAATTTTTTAGTGGTAGTATTGATAAAAAAACTTTTGAGCCATCTAGTGGCGGTAGAGGTAAAAGGTTTAAAACCATTAAAATTAGATTTATTTGAACCATTAAAATTAACATTAAAGAAAATAGACTTTCTTTTACGGGCAATACTTTATATAAACCCGCAAAAAGCAAAGCTAACACAAAATTCGAAAAAGGCCCTGCGAGTGAAACTAAAAAGTTACCCACCCTGGCATTTTTAAATTTAAGATAATTTACAGGGACTGGTTTTGCCCAACCTATACCAATAAGAACAATCGCAAGTAATCCCCATAAATCTATATGTTTTATGGGATTTAAAGTCATTCTCCCGGCCATTTTTGCTGTATCGTCTCCTAAATAATTTGCTACCCAGGCATGGGAAAATTCATGTACAGTAATAGCTGTTAAAAAACAGAATATAATTATAATTGTAGATGTAACTTCTTGTGGCATAATATTATTGAACTTTTCTTCAAGTTATGTTAACATTTCTAGGTGTAATAAATCAATAAGTATGTCATTTCTGACTTGTTCAGGGATCCATAAAAGGAAGTTTCCTACATTCGTAGGAATATAAAATTATAATGAGTAGAGTTTGCGATAAATGTGGTAAAAAACCAATGGCAGGTCACGCTGTTTCTCATTCGCATTTAAAAACAAAGCGAAGATGGCTACCAAATCTTCAATATTTTAGAGAAGCACCCGGAGAAAAAAGAATAAGAATTTGTGGAAATTGCTTCAAAACAATGAATAAAACAAAATAAAAGAGCCATAAATTGGCTCTTTTTTAATAACTAACTAATATTTAAATAAGCTATGAGTGATTTAGTAAACTTATCTGCGAATAATTCTCTATTTTTTTTATCCTTTCGCCACTTCTTATCAATCTCTATTTGCACTGATTTAATATTATTTTTATTGTAACGTCTGTTACAAAAACCACCATCACGATACCTACCAATTACTTTTTTATTTTTAAAAGATGGAAAACAACTAACCCCGTTTTTCTCAAGTATACTGCCGAAACTTTTTTTTGAAATATATTTACTAATTATTTCTTTTGAACCATATCCAATCTCTAAATAGTCTCTTGTTGATTGACCATGCAAATCAATATATATACCTTTATTGTATTTTTTATCAATTTCATTAATATATTTTGAAATAAGAGCATGGTATTCTTCCCAGTGTAAAAGATTTTTTTTTAGTTTAATTACCTCATTTTTATCTCTATTTAAATCAACTTTTATTCTTTTTATTCTTGAATAAACATAATATGGTTCAAGCCCTAATTTATTAAATTCTTTTTTTATAGATTTAAATGTAGAAATTAGGTTTTTGTCTTTTTCAAAACATCCCTTTTCTCTATCTTTGAAATTTTCACCCGATAAGTATCCTCCATGTGGGACAGATATTAACAAGGGTATATTACCAATCTCATTATTTATGTATTTCATATACTAAGAGTTTTAGCTGTTTTTGCTCGTTCTATAGCTGCCTGATGAGCAGATATTTCTAAATCATCATCAATTTTATCAAGTGGGATTGCTACCCCGTATCTGTTCATTAAAGCAATTGAAATTAAATGGTCGCAAAACCAAGGGTTTTTAGGTAATAATGATCCATGAAGATATGTGCCAAAAGCATTTTTATATACTGCCCCTTCATAACTTCCATCTCCCATATTCCCATATCCATTTAGAACATAACCAAGTGGTTTTGAATTCTTTCCAATCTTTGTAAGACCAGAGTGATTCTCAAACCCCACTAGAGTTGTATATGGTGTTTCCATTTGTTTATATTTATATAAGCTTTGCCATTCAGTTGAAGTGTCTGCAATATCAATTACAACATTCCCTATAAATCTTTTATCTCCTCCAACTGTTTCAACGTCAAAAACTTCTATGCCCTTAATTTCTACTCCATCTTTTGTTTTAAATGTTTTACCAAATAATTGGAATCCACCACATATTGTAAGGGCCACACAACCATCCTCAATTCTGTCTCGTATTTGAGCACCTCTTTTTATTAAATCAAATGATACAATACTTTGACCTTTATCCTGACCACCTCCCATGAATATTATGTCGGCATCAGAAAAATCAACCTTGTCCCCAATTTTTACATTTACAATTTCAAATTCTAAGCCACGCCATTCACATCTTTTTTTTATTGCTATTACATTCCCAAGATCACCATAAAGATTCATATTATATGGGTAAAGGTGATATAGTTTTATTTTATAGCTCATTTTTTCCTTTATATCCTTTTATAAATATTAGTTAAAATTTTTATTAAACTCCATGCTTTGTTACTTTACCTAATTCTGAATGGACATCATCTTTTTCGATAAACGTATTTCTAATTTCTATCATTGCAGTATATGTAGAAAAAATGTAACTAGTTTCACCCTCTTTGCTTTTACCTATTAATTCTTTAACGGCTAATATTATATCTTTTTCAATTGTAAATTGATTTTTAATAAGACCAGCGTATTTAAATCTTAAAGCCATATCTTCTGCTCTTAAACCAGAGGCCACAATTTTAGTTTTGGAAAAATCAAATGATTCAAAATCAATATCCCAAATCCATGAAACATCTGTACCATCTGCAAAATTATCATTTAGGGCAAATAAAATGTTTTTCTGTTTATCATCAGAAAAAATTGCTTCCAAGGATTGGTTTGCTCCCGTTGGGTTTTTAACAAGAAGAATCATTACCTTTTTCCCTTCTATATCTAATGTTTCCATTCTCCCAAAAGCCGCTGCGAAATTTCTTAACGCGTGAGAAACTGCTGCCCCTCCTGAAGAAATAATATCTGAAGTTGCTACAGCTGAAAGTGCATTATAAACGTTATAAAGACCTGGAAGCGGTATCTCAACGGGTAGCAATTCCTTTGATAATTTTATTTTAAAATTTGATTTTTCGGGGCTTATAATAATATCTTCAGCATAATAATCAAGTTTTGGTCGAGCAACCCCACAATTTTTACATTTCCAGTCACCTAAATGCCCGAAATGTCTATTTTTATAAATTAGTTCGTGGCCACATTCAGTACAATCTTTTGAATCCATAGCAGCTGTAGATTTTGCAATTATATCTTTATCAGAAAGACCAAAATATTTAACAGTCCCTTCGGCATATTTTGAAAGTGAATAGACTAATGGGTCATCAGCATTTAGTATGGTAATCATCTTAGAAAACCCTCTTAAAGAATTACCAATTATTGAAGCGGTTTTATCTAGTTCACCATAACGATCAAGTTGGTCACGAAAAAGATTATTTACTACAACTATTTTTGGTCTTATTTTTGTGGTTGCCTCTGGCATTGTTGCCTCATCAACTTCAAAAACTGCTATATCGGCAGCAAGATTTGTCCCAATAATATTAGATGATTGTATTAAGGCAGATGCGATTCCGCGTGTAAGGTTTGAACCAGAAGGGTTATGAAGAACCGTATAGCCCTCTTCAGATAAAATTTCGACAAGCATTTTAGAAGAAGTTGTTTTGCCATTTGTCCCTGTAACAATAATGGCCCCATATCTTAATTTTTCTGATAGACTCCTTATAATATTCCTATCAATTTTTTGTGCAACAAGCCCGGGTAATGTTGTGCCACTCCCCATATGAGTAATTCTTGTCGCAAAAATAATAAATTTACCGATTAATATCGCAAATAATTTCATATAAATTTAGTATAACATGAGCACCTGGTTGGAATCACTTAATTTTATTTAAAAAATTTTTTATTTCTTCTTCGGCGTGTTTATTATTATCAACCCAAATAATATCTTTGTTTCTTCTGAGCCATGTCATTTGCCTTTTTGCATAATTACGATGAACTTGTTTAGTTTTTTCTATAGCTTCTTCGAGCTCCATTGTCCCATCTAAATATTTAGTTAACTGTTTATAACCAGCTGCTTGCATTGCAGTATTATGATCATATTTAACAAAGAGGCTCTCTACTTCCTTTAAAAAACCTATCTTCATCATTTCATCTACTCGGCGATTTATATCTAAATATAGTTCCGAACGATCTCTTTCCACTGCTAAATATAAAACATTATCGGGTAAAATTGATTTAGTTCTCTGCCCACAAAATGGCTGACCTGTTTTTTTTATCACCTCAAGAGCCCTTATAATTCTTCTTTTATTATGGCGATCAATTGTCCACTCACAATCTGGGTCAAGCTCAACTAGTTCTGAGAAAAGTTCTTCATTTGATTTTTTTTCTAGCTCATTTCTAAGATCAAAATCTGGTTTTACTTTTGGTATTTCATATTGATAAACTGTTGCGTCAATGTACATTGTTGAACCACCAACTAATATTGGTATATTGCCTCTTTTATGTATATTTTTGATTTTTTCATCTGCAAGTTCTTTAAAAATAGAAACATTAAATTCCTGATCAGGATTTAATTCGTCTAAGAGATGGTGTGATATTCCATTAATAATATAACTGCCATCTTTTCTTTTTAATAATTTTTTATTTGTAGTGGGTTTATCGGTCCCAATATCCATCCCGCGAAATACTGTCATTGAATCAGCACAAATTATCTCTGCTTTAAATTTTTTCGCCACAATTAAAGAAAGAGCAGTTTTCCCGCTCGCAGTAGGCCCTGTAATAACAATAATTGGCTTTTTCACGTAAGCTATATTATACTCTGACTTAAGATAATTTAGGAGAATTTTATGTCAGAATCAGGCTATAGACCATCAACAAATGAAATAAGAGAACAAGCGGAGATGTCCGCTAAGAAATCTAAAATTAAAAGAGATGAAGAAAAAAATAGAAAATTGAGTTTAAAACAAAAGGCCGGGAGGATAGCAGCAACAGCAATGCTTACTGCAGCATCTGGTGCTATAGTCGCCGGGATAGCACATAGTGAAGGTGAAAATTCTGTGAAAAGAGATATTGGGGTTGAATATGCAGGAGATATCGATAAAAATGTTGAACTTTCACTACTCCCAGATAGAAATTATCATGTTGAGGGAGGAGATAGTGTTATAGGTATTTATCACAAGTTACCTTATGCTGAAAATGGTTTTTCTTTGGATGCATTTATGGCTGAAGTAGAAAAAAGAAACCCTGGGATAACAGGGACTGAGGGGAGAAATGACTGGGAGATAGATAACGGCCAAAATTTAAATATCCCTAAGCTCTCCGAATAGTTTCCAAGCACTAGTATCTATAATTAAAACATCATAAAACTGGCCAATATTTAATTCTTGGTCGGTTTTTATTTCAACCACTTTATATCCCTCTGTCCGACCATAATATTTATTGTTCTTTTTTTCATCAACCAGAATCCTTAGGTATTTATTCTTAAATTTTTTATTAACCTTGATTAAATTTTCTTCAAGGACTTTTGTTAATATTTTTTCTCTTTTCTTCTTCTCAAGATTCGAGACATTATCAAGAAGTTTTATACTTTTAGCCCCCGGCCTTGGACTATATTTACCAATAAAAATCATTTCAAATTTTGATTTTATTGAAACTTCTATAGTTTGTTTAAATTCTTTTTCGTTTTCGCCTGGATAACCAACAATTATATCTGTTGTGATAACCACATCTGGCATTAATTTTCTTATTTTATTTATCAGATTAAGATAAATCTTTTTTGTATAATTTCTGTTCATACTTTTTAATATATTGTCATCTCCAGATTGGAGTGGGAAGTGAATATAGTGCGGGAAATGATTTAATTTTGAAATTGTATTCAAAAGTTCTTCAGAAAAATCTTTAGGGTGGTTAGAATAAAAATATCCTCTCCATTCGCCCTCTAAAGAATCAATTTTTTTTAATAATTCGGAAAAATTATATTTATATGAATTTACATTTTGTCCGAGAAGATGAATTTCTGTATATCCTCTTTTTATTAAATCTTTCACCTCTAAAATTACTTCCTTTTGAGGGCGAGATTTTTCTCTTCCTCTTGTATATGGGACTGCACAATATGAGCAAAAATTATTGCATCCTGTCATTATAGGGACAAATGCTCTAAAACTGGATTTATGTTGGGGTAAAATTGATAAGTATTCTCCAGAAAGGCCTTTAATATCATTTTTAGGTTTCAAAAATTTTGATAATTTTTCTATCTCATTAATATCAAAAATTAAATCAAATGAATTTTCCATTTTTAGTTGATCTTTTGGCAGTACACAACCAGAAAGTATAGTTTTGAATTTAATATCTTTTAACCTTTTTTTATTCCAATCTCTTGTTTTTCCGTAAATTCGGTCTATTGCAGTCTGTCTTACACTACAAGCAACTGTAATGATTATATTTGCCTCTTTTTCTTCTTCTGTTTTTTTGTAACCTAAAAGATTCATTACCGTAGCAATTCGTTCCGCATCCGAATAATTCATCGTACAACCCAGCACCCAAATAAAATATTTCATAGCGCCTTATTTTAACAAATTATTATGTTTTTATAAACTAAAAGTTTATTTGAATCGTTTAACAGCCTTTGCAACTTCTGTAACTACTTTTTTATTAAAAATAGAAGGTATTATATTTTTTGCCGTTGGTTTTTTTACTAATTTTGCAATCGCTTTTGATACGGAAATTTTAATTTCAGGTGTTACTTTTTTGATTCTTGCATCGAGTAGCCCTCTGAACATACCAGGGAAAACAAGAGCATTGTTTATCTGGTTTGGAAAATCACTTCTTCCCGTAGCGATAACCTTCGCACCGCCTAATTTAGCTATATCTGGGAGTATTTCTGGATCTGGGTTAGCAAGAGCAAAAATAATCGGATTTTTATTCATTTTAGAGATATCTTCCGCAGTTAATAAATTTGGTTTTGAAACTCCAATAAACACATCTGTTTCAAAAAGCATTTCACTACAGGTCCCTGCAACACATTTCATTTTCCCTTTAGTAGCAATTTTCTTTTTTTCACCTCTAATATCTTTTCTATCTTTTGAAATGACTCCTTTTGAATCGCATATGCAAAAATTTTTGTACCCTGCCTCAAAAAGAAGATCAGCAATAGAAAGACCAGCTGCCCCTGCACCGGAAATTACAATTTTTACATTTTTATCTTTTTTTACTACTTTTAAAGCATTTATAAGACCGGCAAGCACCACAATTGCTGTCCCATGTTGATCATCATGGAAAACTGGGATATCGAGTTCACGAGATAAAGTTCTTTCAATATAAAAACATTGGGGGGCAGCAATATCTTCAAGATTAATCCCACCAAATGAAGGCGCGATTGCCTTTACGGTTTTTATTATTTCTTCGGGTTCTTGGGTCGAAAGACAAATTGGTGTAGCATTAACACCAGCAAAATCAGAAAAAATTGCTGCCTTACCTTCCATTACTGGCAAAGCAGCCTCTGGCCCAATATTACCAAGACCTAAAACAGCTGTTCCATCAGTAACAATAGCAACATTATTATATTTACCTGTATATTTTTCTACTAATTTTTTATCTTTAGCGATAGCAGAGGATACACGGCCAACCCCTGGTGTGTATGCGAGATGGAGATTTTTGTTTGTGAGTTTTGCTTTTGACCTAACTTCAATTTTACCCACCAAGTCTTTGTGAAATTTTATTGGGTCTTCGTTCATTATTTTTTATCTTCTATTTTCTTTTTTAGATCAATTAAAAATTTATCAAATTTTATAACTTCAATTTTTTTATCACCTGGTTTTCTTACGGCAACAGATTTTATAGCAACCTCCTTATCACCAACAACAAGCATGTAAGGTATTTTTTGCATCTCTGCCTCACGTATTTTTTTACCAATTGTTTCATTATCATCTCGAAGCTCTGCTCTTATTTTTTCATCCTGTAATTTTTTGAATAATTCCTTTGAATATTTTTTTGCCGAAGGACCAACTGTAATAACTGAGACTTGCACAGGTGCTAACCAAAGAGGCAAATGACCTGCGTGTTTTTCTAAAAGAAACGCTACTGTTCTTTCTATACATCCGATTGCTGAACGATGAATAATCACTGGACGCTTCCGTTCGCCGTTTTTATCAATATAACTCATATCGAATCTGTCGGCAGAATTTAAATCAATTTGAACAGTAATTATTGTTTCTTCCTTACCTAAGTAATTTTTTATTTGAATATCCGCTTTTGGACCGTAGAATGCAGCATCACCAATACCAACTTCATATTTAATACCGGCTTGTTTGAGAATTTTAATTAAAGACTTCTCAGACTCTTCCCATAACTTTTCGTTATCTAAGTATTTCGTTTTTAATTTATCCCTTAAAGAGGCCTTATACCAAACATCTTCCGAAAGACCCAATTTTTTAAGCGAGAATTTTATCAAATCAAGCACAGCTAAAAATTCTTTCTCGAGTTGATCCGAGGTACAAATAATATGAGCATCATTTAGAGTAAACCCCATTACTCTTGAAAGACCAGATAATTCCCCTGATTTTTCTCTGCGATACATTTCCGCAAGTTCGGCGTACCTAATAGGAAGATCTTTATAGCTTTTTAAATCATTTTTATAAATCATAAATTGATGAGGACAAGTCATTGGGCGAAGCACATATTCCTCACCATCTAGATCCATTACAGGGTACATATCATCTTTATAATGGTCCCAATGCCCAGACATTTTATAAAGCCGAACATTACCAATAACGGGTGTATACGTTCTAAAATAACCTCTTTTTGTTTCTTCATCTTCAATAAATCTTTCAAGTGTTTGGCGTAAAATTGCACCTTTTGGTAACCAAAGAGGTAGACCCTTTCCTACCGTTTCATCTATCATAAAAATTCCAAGGTCTTGACCGAGTTTTCTATGGTCTCTTTTTTTTGCCTCTTCCATCATATTAAGATATTCTTCTAGTTTTGCTTTTGATTCAAAGGCCACACCGTAGATTCTTTGGAGCATTTTATTTTTTTCGCTACCTTTCCAGTATGCGCCTGCAACAGTAGTAAGTTTAAATCCAATATTTTGAAGGTTTTGCGTCGATTCAACATGTGGACCTGCGCAAAGGTCAGAAAAATCACCAGTTTTATAAAAAGAAACTTTTTTTGCACCATCTTTTTTAAGATCTGATATTAATTCGGCCTTATAAATTTCTCCTGATTTTTTCAATAATAATAGAGCGTCATCTATTTTCATTTCTGATTTTATAAATTTTTCATTCTTTTTGAGAATTTTTCTCATTTTATTTTCAAGTAGTGGCAAATCCTCAGGTATTAATGTGCGAGGTAAATCAAAATCATAGTAAAAACCATTTTCAATTGATGGGCCTATGGCAAGTTTTGCTTCAGGAAACATATCCAAAACAGCCATCGCTAATATATGTGATGTGGAATGTCTTATAGTATCTATATCAAATTTATTCATTTTTTTCTCCTTGCAATTTCTAATTGTAATTAAGCTATTTTAGCCCCGATATCTCAAAGTATATCTATATTATTTACCTATTTAAAACTAGTTTGAGCTAAACCAGTTAATAATTTTGACATTTCATAAAATCTTTCTTGAAATACTTCATAAATTATAACATAATGAGTTTATTATGAATAAGAAAAAAGTATTAATAATTGATGACTCACCTTTTATGACTCAAATGTTTTCTCTTCATCTACATGATGATGGTTACCAAACTTTAATTGCTGGCAGTGGTGAAGATGGTTTAAAAATTGCAAAAAATGAAAAGCCGTCTGTTATACTCCTTGATATTGCTATGCCAGGAATGACAGGTTGGGACGTGCTAAAAACCCTTAAAAGTTCTGACGACACTAAAAATATTCCAGTCCTTATTCTTACTAATTCTAAGGGGAATGAAGATGATCGTGAAAGAGCAAAAAAACTAGGTGCAGTCGAATTTTTAATGAAGATAGAATTAAAAATCGAAGACATTATTAAAATAGTAAATAAATACGCAAAATAATTATTTTTTAAGTTTTTTAAGTTCAAGCCACCAAAGGGTTTGACCGGTTTTTTGAAATGTAAGAAAATATCCTTCAGCAATAATAAGTGGGATTAAATAAACAAAAGCTAAAATAGATAGGATAATTACTCCAATATAAATTTTAGCCATAAATAAAGCGAAGGCAGCTAAAATCATTACAAGCATTGGAAGAAAAATAACGAATGTTCCCATCCCAGAAATCATTGCGAGCACAATATTAAAACCAAAACTGATCCAATAATTACTTTTAATCAATTTAATTGACAGTTTTAATGATTCTATTGCCCTTAACCCATCATTACTCACAAATCGGCTTGCCATAGGCCAAATAACTGATATATAACAAATAAATATTAACAAAATAATAGCGAACATCACTCCTACAATTAGCCCTAAATATAAACCAAGTGGTTTTGGGATAATTGAGAACAGAATAATACTAAGAATAATAGTTAAAATTAGCGCCAAAACTATTAAAGTAGGTATTATCAGATTTAACATTATCATTCTCCAAATTACTTGTTTACCTGTTTTCCCAATCTTTTTTCTTTCAATCTTTTTGCCTTTTTCTAATTGCTCAACTCCTCTATTAATAGCAACTTCTGACCAATTAGTAACAATTATAGAAAGTATAATCAGACCAAAAATTAGAACTACAAAAACTGTTCCCACAAGAACCCAGGTACTCGAACTTATATTAGAAATTGAAGGAATATTTTTTGTAAAATTACTAAATTCCTTCGATGAGGGATCAATATAATTTGAAGTATTCACTCCCCCTGTTAGGAGGGCAATTAGAATACCATAAAACCAAAGTGATCTATTCTTCCATGGATATTTAAATGATTTTTCGATAATTTCTGAAAAAGGCATTAATTCTCCTATAAATTATTATACACTATTAGAAATTTTATAAAAATTTATGGTGGGTGGTACAGGGCTTCCGCCGGTTGGCGGATAAACTTCTCGCCCAGATATTTATGGTGGGTGGTACAGGGCTTCCGCCGGTTGGCGGATAAACTTCTCGCCCAGATATTTATGGTGGGTGGTACAGGGCTCGAACCTGTGACCTCCGCGATGTCAACGCGACGCTCTAGCCAACTGAGCTAACCACCCTTAAGACTAGGTAATTTTAATATATTAAGCTTAGTTTGTCCACAGAAAATCTTTACAAATATATACTTAAGTGCTAATATTTGTAAACTATTACAAAGAAGTATTATTTGAACTTGTTGGAGTTTACAAATGGACAAAGAATTGGGTGAAAAAATTGTCAATAATATATCGCGATTTTCAAATAAAAAATGTGCCGCTTGTGACACACTTGGGAATATTATTGCAGCAACTAAAGATTTTTCTATAGAACATAGTCCACTTGATATTAAAAGCCATCGCTCATTACCACTTTTTTATGAAAGAAAAAAAATTGGCTATCTATATTTTGATGAAAATAGAAGCACAATAAAAGAAATTGGTGGTGTCTTGAAATCTATGGCTGAATTAATTATTCAACAAATATATTATTCTAATCTTCTAACTTCAGACGAAAAAAGATTAGATCAGATAGTATATGATTATTTAAATACTGAAAATATGACCCAAAAGGATTTTAATAGAGTTTTAAATTCTTTTGGTATAGATTTAAATTTACCAAGACTGGCAATGTATGTAGAGATTGAGGAGCCTGAATATTTATTTTTATTTAATAAAGAAGTTATTGAGGGTGAAAGAGAGAAAAAGATTACTCGAGTTAAAAGATCTATCCAGAATGTCTTAAACTCTTTTTATACTCATCATAAAAATAATATTATTACTTATTTAGGTAGTGGTAATTTTTTAATATTTAAAGATATGGGGGATGAACCATTAACTTATCAAAATGAATTTAAAAAAACCCTTAATTCTCTTTATTTTGTGATAAAAGATGAATTACGTACTAATATTACAATTGGTGTAGGTGGGTTTCAACCAGGTATAGCTGGTTTAAAAGAGAGTTATGAGGAATCTAAAACAGCTTTATCATTTGGAAAACAAATTTGGGGTGAAAATAAAATATTTCATTTTGATAGTTTTGGTGTTGTGGCGCCCCTTTTTTCCGGTGTTAACGAAAATAACATAAAAATATCAAAAAATTTAATAAATAAAATTGCGTCAAATAAAGAACTTTTAAATTCGCTTAAAGAATATTTAAGAAACGATCTTTCCCTTTCTGCGACGTCAAAAAAATTAAAAATACATCGAAATACCTTAGTTTATAGACTTGAGAGAATATTAAATTTAACAGGCCTTGATCCAAGGTCATTCAATGACGCCTTTGAACTACAAATGGCACTTCTAATGGAGAAATATAATGGATAATTCATTTGATATATACAGTATTTCAAAATTAGTTAAATCCGTAATAAGTAATATTTATACTATTACTGAAACAAGTGGTGTTGAGATAGATGGGAACGGAAAATATTTTGAAATAGCAAAAAGAGTTGCTGAAAAATCAATCATTAAACAAAAAGATAATATTTATTGGAAACCAATAGTTATAAATAATGTCACACTTGGGACAATTGGTATTAAAATAAATAAAAAAAGTATAGATAATCAAATAGAACTTCTTGATGGGCTAATAAATGAAATATCTTATGAAACATTTTTAAAAGAACAATCAATTAAATACAATAATCCTAAAAGTACATTTATTAAGGAATTACTTGAGACAGATGTAATAAAAAATTTTGACCAGGCGATAGATAAAGCAGATATTCTGGGGCTTAACCTAAGATCACAACAAGCAGTGTTAATAATTGAAGTCCCTGGTTTATATAAAAACTTCTATAAAAAATTTAATACAATGCAAAAGGATAAAATTGATATTTTAATTAACAAAGAATGTAAAAAAATAATTTCAGATTTAAAAATGTCATTTAAAAATTATGAACAAAATATTTTTACCTGTTTTGGACCTAATAAGTTTATCGTTTTAAAGTGGGCCAAAGGACAAATTAACACCCTAAATACAGTAAATTTTTATAAATCTAAAGCTAAATATATTAGTGAAACAATAAAAAAATATACAGGAATAACTCCTACTATAGGGGTTGGTCAATATTATCCTGGACTTTCAGGTTTAAGAAAATCATTTATGGATGCCCAATCTTCTTTAACCTTAGGAAAAAAAATTTGGGGAGATGAAAAAATATATCATATAACTGATGTGGGCATGTATATGGCCTTATCAAGTAATATAACCGTTGAAAGAAAGTGTGAACTCGCTCACCAAATCATAGGCAAATTATTTGATGAACCAAGCCTATATAAAACGGTTGAAATATTTTTAAACTCAGATATGAATTTAACTATTGCTTCAAAAAAATTACATTTACATCGTAATACTCTTATTTATCGTCTTGATAAAATAAAAAAAGAAATTGGGCTTGACCCAAGGAAATTTTCTGATGCTATCCAAATTAAATTAGGTATATTGCTATATAGCCCTAAATCTAAAAATTGCTAAATTTTTCTATCTCTTTATCTTCTCCATATATTAAAGAGTTAATTATATATAATATAAATATAGAACCAAATAACGCCACTATAAGTGAAGTTTGATCTATAAAATTTAATAATTCGCCAAATTTAAGTGCGCTATAAACTAAACCAGAAACAAAACTCCCAACAATCGCTGCTAAAATAGTACCGATGAAATATTTTTTTTGTTTTTTAAATATATAGTTCACAAACAAACCCGCCAAAAGACCTATTATTATCCAACTTAATATACTACCCATAATATCTACCTCTTACTTAAGTTATAATTTAATTTTAATGAAATATTTTTATAATTACATCGTTGTAATCAACAATTTATTTATAAAAGTTTTATTTAATATTTTAATTTGCTTTTATCTATGATTGTTTGCTAAAATTGATTTAGTAGGGGGCCCTCGTGGAGGGTATTTACGAGAGAAATCTCGATTTGGTCTCCAAGTCAATAGGAAAGGAGGTGAATAAAATGTTAAAAGAATGGACAACATTAACGACTGACGCCGTTAAAGCATCTCTTACAGATGTAGTAAATTACATCCCTGAGATACTTGGTGCTTTGGTCGTTGTTTTATTAGGTGTTCTTGTTGCTTGGGCCGTCAAAGTTGTACTTGTAAGAGTGTTAAAGTTTATCAAACTTAAACCTTATACAGATGCAATCGGTCTAAATAAAGTATTTGCAGCAAAATTAGACTTACCAGAACTTTTAGGAGATTTGGCAAAATGGATTATTATCATTACGTCTCTTGTTCCAGCTTCTGAAATTCTTGGTCTAAAACGTGTCGGCGATCTTACAGCTTCTGTTGTAGAATATATGCCTAGCGTAGTTGTTGCAGTGGTTATAGTTATGGTTGGTGTAGTTGTTGCTGACTTACTTTCACGAGTAGTTGAATCAACAGCTCAAACAATCGGAGCTACAACTGCAGCTATTGCTGCTGATGTAACAAGATGGGCTGTTGTTGTATTCGTTGTTCTCGCAGCTCTTTTAGAGCTAGGGATTGCAACTGCAATAATTAGCACAATGGTTACAGCTTTTTTTGCAATGCTTGCTATTGCCGGAGGTTTAGCCTTTGGTCTTGGTGGACAAGATGCAGCAAAAGAAGTTATCGCAAGATTAAAAAAGAACTTATAAAAATCAAAACAAAAAATCAAAAAACTCGCCTCAATTGGCGAGTTTTTTGATTATAGATTTGACTGAGCTCCGATCCCTTTTTGATAAAATTTGACTGCTTCTTCTGGTGGCATTGGATTTACAATTATACCAGTATCAAGCTCAAGCCCTCCCCAAACATTTGGTCTTGGGGCTAATTTTAAAATTAGATGATGAGATTCATTATCTAATGAGTTTTGGAAAAAATAATTATAAGAAACATCTATCTCGTCTAATTTTGTAAGTAATGATTTCAATGCTCTTACGAAAGAATCTTTTTCCACTTCTCTTAAATCTAGAATTGATCTTATGTGTCTTTTTGGTAAAAACCAAGCACCATAAGGAGACTCCGAAGCATACGGTGCGAGTACAAACAAATGTTCATCTTCCCAAATAACCCTGGGGCCATCTTTTTCACTTTTTATAATGTCACAATAAGGACAAGATTTATGTTTTTGGAAATAATTATCAGCGGCATCTGCTTCAGCTGAAATTCTTGGGGGAATAATTGGGAGAGCATATACCTGCGAATGGGCATGTGGTATTGATGCTCCTGCCTTACCCCCTTCATTTTTGAAAACTACAACATAACAAATACCTTTTTTCTGCATTAAGGTTTTATATCTATCTATATATACATCAAAAATTTTATGCATTTGATCATTTGAAAGTTCATGTATTTCTTTATTATGTTCAGGAGTTTCAATAATTACCTCCTGGTATCCATAAGCTTTAATATTATCTTTAGAAAGGGCTGGATATAGATTTCCAATAACTTTTATTCTCCAAGAATGTTCTCCAAAATTATAATTTTTTATTTGTATTTGATTCTTTGGATCATCAACCTGTGGGCTACAAAAATAACAACTCGAAGGACTACTATCGTCTATATTGGCTACCTTTTTGGGTTTATTTTTCCTTTTAGGAGCAATAATTACATATTTATCTAAAAAATAATCTTTTCTAATTTCTGAATTTTTCAATTCCCCTCCTTGCTTTATTATAAAGAATTTTCGGTAAAGAATAAAGGTTCAGTTTTATTTAAGGTTGATTAATTGTATATATTATGATATAATATATATTGTCTAGTTAATCGGTCGATCGCCCTAAATTTTATTTAGAGAGGAAAGTCCGGGCACCAAAAGATTAGAATAGTTGCTAACGGCAACCGCTCGGAAGAGTAGGGAAAGTGCCACAGAAACTATACCGCTAAACATTGTCTTTGGACAATGCAGTAAGGTTGAAAAGAGTGAGGTAAGAGCTCACAGCCATTATTGGTGACAATAATGGGAGGTAAACCCTATTCGGTGCAAGACAGGTGGGTCGTTCATATGATCAAACATGTGTTTTATGGGACGGAAACGTCTCTTAATGCTCTATAATGTTTGAAAAGGCTTTAATCTTGGCTTTATGTGAAAGATCCTGTCGCATAGATAGATGATCGACAGATTTCTTGTTTTAAAGCAAGAAACGAACAGAACCCGGCTTACAGATTAACTAGACAATCAAAAAACCCACTCTTATGAGTGGGTTTTTAGTAATTTATTATTTAATGACAACTATCACAGGTACTGCATCCGCCTCCACTACAAGCGTTAAATTCCTTATCTGTTTTATTAAAACCTAATTCTTTAGAGCCACATGCAGGACAAGCAAGGCCATCACGCGGAATGTTTTCAAGTGTTTCATAAGCAGCTTTGCAATCTTTACATTTAACTTCTAGAATTTTCATTAGCTTTTTACTTTCTCTATTATTTTTTCAAAAACATCAGGTTTTTCTGCTGCGATTTCTGCAAGTATTTTACGATCAATTTCAATATTTTTAGATTTCAATGCTCCGATAAATTTTGAATATGACATCCCAAATTTACGCACTGCAGCATTTATTCTAATATTCCAGAGGGTTCTAAAATCTCTCTTTTTTCTTTTTCTATCAATATATGCATTAGAACCTGCTTTAAGAATAGCTTCCTTTGCACGTCTAACGCTCCTCTTGCGCATATCTCGCATACCCTTGGTTGCTGCAAGTACTTTTTTATGTTTTCTTTTTGTAACTGTTCCGCCTTTAATTCTCATATATTTCCTTTATTTATTTCCCCAACATTTTTTTAACATTTTTAATATCGCCCTTTGCAACATCAACATCTTTCCGATATCCTCTTTTTCTGTCTTGGCTTTTTCCACCTAAAAGGTGAGAAGAAAATGCCGATCTTCTTTTAATTTTACCAGTACTCGAAATTTTAAATCTATCTTTCGCGCCACTGTGTGTTTTTTGTTTGTTCTTCATCAAAATCCTTATTTTTAAAAAAAATTATTTATTTTTTTTTGGAGCCACTACCATATTCATACCTCTACCTAGCATTTTAGGCTCTTGTTCAATTACAACTTCGCCCATTGCCTCTACAAACTTTCGTAAAACTTTTTCACCAAGCTCCTTATGAGCCATCTCTCTACCTTTAAATCTTAACTGTAAAGCAACTTTACTCCCTTTTTCAATAAATACATTGGCCTTCCGAAGTTTAGTATCAAAATCATTTTGGCCAATTTTTACCGAAAGTCTTAACCCTTTTATTTCTTGATTTTTTTGAGCCTTTTTAGATTTTTGGACCTTCTTTTCTTGTTCATATTTAAATTTCCCAAAATCTAAAATTTTACAAACAGGAGGGTCAACATTAGGTGCAACCTCAACTAAATCAAGGCCTACTTCTTCAGCCTTTAAAAGCGCCTCTGAAAAACCTACGACTCCCAATTGGCCACCGTCTTCATCAACAAGTCGTACTTTAGGCGCTCTAATAGAATTATTAATCCGAATCTTCTGCTGTATATTTACTCCTACCTTGAGCTTATTTTAACAAAAAAAATGATTTTCGTAAAGGTCTATTTTATTTTTCTCTTTCTTGATACTATTACTCGTAATTTTTTATCTGTAACTGAAATTCTTACTGGTGTTTTTGTAATAATTTGACCATCTGCCGTTACGTCAACCGGGTCTTTAGTTGTGATATCTATATATTTAGAACGGAAGACTGAAATTCTTGGTAAATCTATAGCAGAACTGTCTGCAAGATAGCTATATTTGAAGATTTTAGCTCCGGGTATTTTTGTAATTATCATTGTATTAAGTAAATTATCATTTAATTTTTTATCTTTTTTTATTGCAGGGGAAAACTGAGAATTAGAAATTATAATATTAAAACAATCCGCTTCTGCTTCATAATTATTATCAAATTTTAAAAAAGCAGAAATTGGTTTAAAAGAAGCAGCTTCAGTGAATACTTTGAAAGCATAACGAGATTTTTCGATAAAATTACCCCTTGAAAGTCGCCTTGAACCTGAAATTTTTGAATCAAACCCTATTGTAACTGAAGTTACAAAAAATTTATTAGCGATTTTACCTAAATCAATTTGTTCAATTTTTCTAGAAGCTAATATACCCGTAGCGGCATACCAATCACTTATACCTAGTGCGTCTGCTAAATCATTTGTAGTCCCAGTTGGGATAACTCCAAGAACAATTTTATCATTATCAATTATTGCATTCATGACTTCATTTATTGTTCCATCACCACCAACAGCGACAATTGTTTTATAGCCTCTTTCTATCCCAAGCTTAGCGAGCTTAGCAACATCATCTGCTCCAGTAGATTTTACAAATTCACCCATAATACCAAGCCTTTTAAGTCTTGCGATGAGTTTTTCTTGAATTTTATTTATTTTTGCTCCGCCAGCAGCGGGGTTTACAATATAATAATACATAAATATAAGTTATAAATTAGAACCTTTATTTAGCCTCATTTTTTTCTTCGATTTCTTCTTCTAAAACTGGTTCTTGAATTATTTCTCTATGAGAATCATTCATTTTTGAGTTACCAGTAAATAAAGCCCCTGCAGAAATTGAAAGAATATTAGCAGAAATATCTCCTATTACGCGCCCTGTTTCCATAATGTCTAATCTATCTGTGGCTTCAATATTACCCTGTACAGAACCAGAAACTGTTATATCTTTTGCCTTTATATTCGCAATTATATTTGCATTTGGTCCAATTATTACTGAACCTTTTGTTTTTAGTTCTCCAGTAACAATACCATCAATAATAATATCGCCATCGCTTTTTAAATTACCTTTTAACTTTACTGATGTCCCAACTATTGTCTCTGCTCCACCAGTTTTTACCCCTTCAATTTTCCCTTTGTCAAACATTGATACCATTTTTACTCCTTTTATTTGTCATCTTTTATTTTTTAATATTTTTTTCACCCTCATATTCTACGGGGTAATTAAAATAATGACAATTCTATTTAATTTATTATTTTTTTGCTACTTCAATCGCTTTTTTTTCTTCTTCACTTACATTATAATCTGGATCGCCATTAGTTACTGATTTTGAATATACTCTAGTGCCTTCTCGTGAATGGATTGATGATATGACATACCCACTATTTTTCTCATTTAATAAAGCGAGGGAGAAACTTTGGTTACCACCTACATCTCCAAATGGGTTATATCTAACAAAACCCGTCTTATATAATCCTTTTTGAGCCATTTCTTTAACATTTAAAATTTCTTTGTCTAATTTAAAACAATGGTCTTCAACATCTTTTACATCTTTAAGATACTTTTCGATAATCTCAAGTAAGTTACCTTTTGTTTTGTCTGAAAATAGTTGTTTTGCTCTTTTTGAAATATTAATATATTTTAAAGTCAAAAAAATAAGCCACCCCAGGATAGCTATGTTTAAAAGTAATAAAACATAAAAAATATATTGAGTCATTTGATATGAGATATTATAGCAACTGTTTATTAAAAATTCAATTTATTTCTATATGCTTTATTAATATTAGCTTAGTATGTTAAAATATATTTTATGAAAACACATAAAAAACATAATTTTTCACACAAAGACCCAGAAAAAACAAACAGTAATATAAACCCAGTGAAAACGATAGAAAAATCTAAAAATATTAAGGTAAAAGATAGTGAATTCAGGTTAATTGGACATGATTTAAAAAAAACCATAATAATGGTAATAGTCTTTTTTCTTATTACTGCTTTATTATATTTAATTCAAATAAAAACGGACTGGCTTTCACCCGCCCTAAAAATATTTGGTCTCTAATAATTATTCGTAACGCAAGGCTTCAAGTGGATTTAACTTCGAGGCTCTTCTAGCTGGCCAAATACCTGCAAAAGTTGATACAAAAAATGCAAAGCCTACTACAATTGCCATAAAGCTAATTGGAGTATAAAATACACTGTTTGCCTCACCGCCAACACTTGTTGCGATAAAATTAACCAAAGCATTAATACCTTTACCCATAAGCCAACCAGTAAGAACTCCCATAAGACCACCTAAAAGACCAATCATAGAAGCTTCTGCTATAAACAATCGAGCAACATCATTGTTCCTACCCCCAATAGCTTTCATAATGCCAATTTCATGGGTTCTTTCAAGCAGTGAAATTGTCATAGTGTTAAAAATTCCAATAGCAGCTACAAAAAGTGCTACCATTCCAAATCCACCTAAAATAGAATTAATAATTACAAAAGCCTGATCAATTTGGTCAACTGTATCTTTTACTGAAGTGGTTGGGAACCCCATAGATTCAATCGCTTTTCTGACTGAGGTTACTTGTTTTCTCTGGGCTACTCTTACTTTAACTGAAGAATAATTAGAGCCATTTAAACCCTTTATTACGTCTAGTGGGACATAAGTAAATTTAATTTTGTCTTCGTTTGTCATTCCAACAATTTTAAGCTTAATTACGTCATTTTCATGACCTTTTTTGATATTTCCAGAATCATCTAACTGGATTATTCTAAAATCATATTCATTATTTAAAACATTTTCTGGGTTAGTTAAATTTAATGCCTTTAAAGATGCGGCGGAAACTATAGCCTCTTTTGCTTTATTGTTAGAAAATTTTTCACCATGGTCAACTTTAACGTCTTCCATACTAAAATATTCTGGAACAACCCCGTTAACAATGGTTTCAGAAGTTGCTTTTCCATCAGTTATTTGGGCAGGGTATGAAAGTAATGGGCTAACAACAGAAACCTCCCCAAAGGATTTAAATTTATCTAGGGTAGTGTTATTAATTTTTGTATCTTCTTTTGTCCCTGGTCTTACTGTAATAACCGTTAAGGCGTCAAGGTTTGCAACTTTATTTACCATTAATCTTTGTAAACCATACCCCAATGAAACCAAAAATACTATTGAACCAATCCCAACTATAACACCAGAAACTGTAAGAGCTGTCCTCATCTTATTTCTTTTTAGGTTACCAAATGCCATTCTCAAAATATCAATCAGTCTCATTTTTTACCCCCAAGCTTCATTGGCTTTAAATCAGACTTTGACTTTTTCTTATTTTCTTCTTTTGGGAGTTCTATATCTTCCTCGTTACCAGCTTCTTTATTAACTTCTTCAGAATTATTATCCTTAATTTCAGATACAATCTTTTTTGCTTGTTCTTCTAGATCTTCAGGCTTTAAATCTTCTTTTATTTTACCAACAGATTCTACTTCATCAATTTTCTTAACTTTTGCATTAACTTTAACATCTACAACCTTACCATCTTTTAAATAAAATATTCTGTCAGCATATTCAAGATAATCAGGATTATGAGTAATTAAAATAACTGTTCTTTTTGATTTTCTATTCAAAGAAATTAAAAGTCTCATTACTTCATTAGCAGATTTTGAATCAAGGTTACCTGTTGGTTCATCAGCAAGAATTATCCATGGGTTAGCCACAAGACTTCTTGCAACTGCAATTCTTTGCTGTTGCCCCCCAGAAAGCTCTGCTGGGGTATGTTTTTTATATTCTGTCATACCAACAACTTCTAATAAATTTTCAGCTCTAGCGAATCTTCTTTTTTTATCTATTCTTGCAAATGCTAAAGGTAAAGCAATATTTTCTATAATATTCATTGTAGAAATCAAGTTAAAAGATTGAAAAACCATCCCAATCTTTGTACGTCTATGCATAGAAAGCTGTTCTTCATTCATTTTAGTTAGATCATCTCCACGAATTTGGATAGAACCACTTGAAGGAGGTTGTAAACCTGCAATCATACTCATAAGAGTTGATTTACCACAACCAGAAGGACCAA
>JBGSRK010000107.1:0-2113 GCA_041737595.1 Patescibacteria group bacterium | reverse complement strand
TGGCCATGATGCCAAGGGCGAGACAGAGCCCGAGCATGACAAAGGCGGCGAGATGTCCCTTGTCCACAACCACGCTGAAGCTGACGAGCCCAAGAATCCAGAAAACCAGGAGGGGATTGTCCGTGGTCATGAGCAGGCTGCCGGCCATGAAAAGCGGGGTCGTGTTGAGCACGACAAGGGTCCAAAAAGCGGTACGAATGCGTCCCATATAGCCGCCGATCCAGGCCAGCACGGTCATCTGCATGATCGCCGAGCCGGTCAGGGCTCCTGAGCGCACGCCCAGCTCCGTGGCCCCGAGCACGGCCGTGCCCAAAAAATTGATGACCGCGATGAGCGGCCCCTTGGAATAATAGGACCACTGCAAGGTCCGGCTCCAATCCCAGTACTGGGCCTCGTCCGGGGCAAGGCCGAGCTGGCCCGAGACCACGAACCAATATCTGGCCCATGTGGTCAGGATGACGAGCACAAGCCCAAGGCCCCAGTAGAAACATGCGGATTGACGTTCGGTCATGAAGCCCCCTCCTTGGTGGGAGCGCTTGCAAGGATGTCGTTTATGGCTTGGGCCTGACCCGGATGAACCCGAAAATCTCCGGCCCAGAGGGGAAGCACGAAAAAATGATGTCCGGGCCAGGCAAGGAAGGCCGCGTGCAGGAGAAGCCCACCGCCCCGGCCATACTTGGGGTCCCCGACAATGGGGTGGCCCTGGTCCGCCAGATGGACCCGGATCTGATGGGTCCGCCCGGTGCCCAGCACGACCAGCAAAAGAGTCCTGCCCGCGGCCGGGAAGAGCATGTGAATATGGGACACGGCCTGCCTGCCCTGCCCCGAAACCACTCGCTCGCCGTCCTTGGTGCGCACCTTGGCGAGCTCCGAGACAATGGTCCGCCAGCCCTGAAATTCCCAGATTCCATCCACCCAGCACAGATAGGCCTTGGTCGTCGTGGCCCACGCCTCGTGCATTTTCCGCAGGAAGTCATGGGTCTTGGCGCACAGGAGGAGCCCCGAGGTGTCCCGGTCCAGGCGGTGCACCGGGGTGGGGTTGAAGGCCTGCGCGGACTTTAGCCGGTCGTGCACGGAATCGGTCCAGCCCGTGCCGCCATGGACCGGCAGCCCGGCCGGCTTGTTGACGACCAGCATGTCACGATCCTCATAGACGATCTCAAGGCCGGACAAGGACTGCGCAGGCTGGTCCTTGCGCTCCACGTTGACCGGCGGAATGCGCACCTTCTGCCCAGTCAGGACGCGGTCAAAGGGCTTGCAGCGGCGGCCGTCGATGCGCACCTGCCCGGTGCGCACCAGACGCATGACCAGACCGGCCGGGAGGCTCCCCAGCCTCGCTTCCAGAAAAGACAAGAGCTTGCGGCCGTTTTCCTCCGGCGCAACCTCCACCACTTGAACCGCTGTCCGTTCCGAATGCATGAACCCTCCGCTTTGACAGGCCCTTTCTTGATGGCTACACGGACACTTGTCAAACAGCCTTCAACCATCCCCTATGAAAAATACCACTCGCTCTTTCAGGCTGGTGTGCTCCACGGACCAGATCAAGGACGTGGAGGCCCTGCTTCAGGCCGAAGGTTTCCGGTTCGAACCGGAGCCGTTCTTTTCCCTGGCCCGGACCCTGACCGCCGAGCCCATGCCGCTCGGCCGCAGCATTGCGGCCCGCTTCGGCTATATCTACATTCAGGACAAGTCCTCCATGCTCCCGCCCCTGGCCCTGGCGCCGAAGCCCGGCGAAAGGGTGCTCGACCTGTGCGCAAGCCCCGGCAGCAAGACCGGCATCCTCTCCCATCTGGTCGGACCCACGGGCCTGATCCTGGCCAACGAGCCAAGCCCCGACCGCCTGGCCACCCTGCGGGTCAACATGCGCCACCTGGGCTGCGTCAACGTCGCCACCTGCAAGTATGAGGGCCAGACCCTGCCCCTTGAAAACGACACGTGGCCGCTCATCCTGCTCGACGCCCCCTGCAGCGGCTGGGGCACGGTGAACAAAAACCCCAAGGCCGCCCAGATGTGGGCCGGAGACAAGACGGCCCCTCTTGAAGGCCTGCAGCGGGAATTGCTGGCAAAAGCGGCGGAGCTGCTTGCTCCTGGCGGACGTCTTCTTTATTCGACC
>JBGSRK010000073.1:0-5505 GCA_041737595.1 Patescibacteria group bacterium | reverse complement strand
AGATGGAAACCCGACCGGGCCAGCCCTGGCAAGCGGGTCGGTTGCCGGTGGGCTGGTGAGCGGCAGCCTGGGCTGGGTACCAGTGGCACTTTCGGCGGGGCGCGAGCTGGCTGCGAATACCCTCTACGCGCTGCAGGTAAGCCGCACCGGCGCGGTGAACGCCAGCAACTACTTTGTGGTGAACGTCAATTCCGCGCTGGGGTACACGGATGGGGTGCTGCGTCTGTGGAACGGTTCGGGGTGGGTGGGAAGGACTCCGAATGCGGATATGCCCTTCAGGGTGCTGGTGGATAACCTGATCGAAACGACCACACAGTTCAAAGATTTACTTCAGGCGAGCGGGCAATTCCTGAGCGGGGTGGATTGCGAAACCTCGAGCAGGGTCTTTGCTTCCAGCTACCGCGATGGCATGGCAGGTGCGCAACTGGAAGCAGAGTTGCTGCTGGGGGCGGGCGGGCCGAATGGCAGGCGATTGATGGCGGCAGTAACCCCCGACCGGCGCGTGCGGGTGTGGGAAGAGCCAACCCCCACACCCACATTAACGCTGGAAAGGGATGGAAGCCTGACCGGGCTGGCGGGCATGCGTGAGGTGCAATTCACCCCGCGGCTGGGAGAATACCTGCGGGTGCGGGCGCTGGCAGGAGGGCCGCATTCCATGCTGGATGCGCCGCGGCTGGATGTGCAGTTTCTGGAGGGGGCGGCATACAGCCCCCGGAGCGGTTGGGAGGTTGCCTTGCGCGGGCAGGGGATGATTGGGGCGCGAAAGGAGGCAGTATGAACCCGGAGGAATTACAGCAAGTGTTGCGTGCCTTGCAGCCATTTGCGGCGGGATGGGGGACGAACTTCATCCCGCTTGGGTCGCCGCTCACTTCAGCCAGTTGGGATGGCGATGCTTATTCCACCAGCAGCAAGACGAAGCTGGACCTTTCGGCGGTGTTCGGCGTGCCGGAGGGCATCCGCGCGGCGTTGGTGAATGCCGCCATTCGCGATTCAGGATCGGCGGGGAGCGAGTGTTGGATTGCGCTTTCACCCAACAATACTGCCAACGAGGGGCTGTGGCTGGGGTGCGCGGGGCTGGCAAATGATAAATATGCCCGCGGCGTACTCACCGTGCCGTGCGATGAAAACGGAGATATCTATTACCAGGTTCAGGCATCGGGCGCGGGGACGATGGATATCTGGCTGCAGGTGTGGGGCTACTGGGTGTGAAGGGTGCAGGCTACAGCCCGTATTCCTCCAGGTGCACCTTGGAGCGATCCAACCGGGGGGCGATGCGGGCAATCAACTCCTCTTCTTCTTCGGGGAGGGTATCTGCCTGGCGCGAGAGCTTTTCCAGCCAGCGCCGTTCCAGTTTGTTGATGGGGAAAGCGTTGCCTTCTGCGCCACGGCGCAGCGCTTCCAGCGTGGCAAGGGCTGCGGCACGCGTACGGCGGTAGGGGGTGGGTTCGGCGATGATCTGTGCGGCAAGCTCCAGCACCACATCCGGGCGCAGTACGAAGGCCTGCGGGTCCAGGGGTGCATCGGATTCCACCCACCAATCCCTCAGGGTGCGGGCGGCAGCTTCTCCGTGGGCTGAGGCGGTGTTCATCAGGCGGGTGGCGTAGATGAGCTGCTCCGTGGAGATAGTGGGGGCCATGCCGCCCAGCAGCTTGACGTTATTGACCGATTCGTTACTCCACAGGTCTGGCACGGCTTTGGCAATATTGCCGATGGGCGAAAGGTGCGCCACCGCGGCTTCGGCGCCTTCCAGTGAAATGGGGCAGCCTGTGATGGCTTTGATGTAGGGGCCTTCGTAGGCGCAATCTTTGTTGGGGCCGCGCGCACCCATCTCGAAGGCCACCAGGCTGCGCGGTACGCAAAGGACGCGAATGAGCGCCGCCCACACGCGCGGGATAAAGCGCTGCTCGGCAAGCACCATGGCAGTGTTGGCGAAGCCGCAGGCGGAATCACCCGCGGGGATGCAGCCACCGCGTTCGGCAATCGCCACCATGCGCTGCCATAGGTAGGCCATATCGCGGCTTGCCAGCACCCCCAGCGCAAAGACGGAAAGCTCCAGGTCGCCATTGAGGATGGCTTCATCGTGCACTTCTTTGCCGCCGGTGGATTCGATGGAGAGAAAATCTGCTCCGGTTCGTACAGAGCGCTCGAAGGATTCCATCATCTGATCCACAAATTCACCGCTGCGCATCACCGGAGGGCGGGCAAACTCGCGGATATCGTTGGGGGTCACGCGCAGGGCGGTCCTCAACCCGTGGGCGGTCTGGGTTTCATCCAGCGCGTGGCGCAGGATGCGCACGATTTCCTCACCCCAATGGGGATTGAGCGTCTGATCGGGGAGGAGTTCCAGCTCCACTACCAGGCCGGGGGCGGCAAGCTCCACGGCGCGCTGGCATACGCCGGTGATCATCTCCGTATATTGCTGGCGCACGGCGGGGAGGGAATCTGCGGTGATGGACATATCCGGCAGGGTGAAGTTGACTTCGGGGAAGACCAGGCCTGTGCCGATTTCCAGCCCGTTCCGCAGGCGGAGCGGCTGCGGTGAGCGGCCGTAGAGGAAGGAATCGAGTGTATGGATAGCAAGGGAAGAGAAGGCGGGCATGGCTGGCTCCTTGAGTGGGATATGACAACGTTGTCATATATCATTATAGCGCATTCACCACCAAGGTCAACCGGGCGAGAGGATAGAAGAGGGTAACAGGTGCGAACACAATCGGGTGTATTCATCCAGGGTTAATCGCTGTATAATGATTCTTAGGGATTGCAAGGTACCCTGTGTGTGCTGGCTGCCTGGCACCGTCACCGGCCTGATCAAACCACCCGCTCCGACGAAAACGGCTCTTCCCAATTAATTTTTCAACTGAATAGTGGAGGTTGCTATGAAGGCGGTGAAACTGGCGCACCGGTTTGGCTGTGTGGGGTATACGCTGCTGGCGGCGGTGATCTCGTTTGCGTTTTTTCCCCTGGCGTATCTGATCCATTCCACGGGCAGCGAGGAAACCATTGCCCTGCTTAGTTATGCGGTGATGGGGCTGGCAGGCGCATTGGTGGCGGTTGTGGTGCTACTGTATAAGGTGGAGTTCTGGCTGGCGGCAGCTATCTGGCTGCCGGAGGTGTTCGTTTGCCTGATGGCGTATATGATCAGCTTCACATTCTTCAGTTACCGCCTGGCAAACAACCGGCAATTTGACCAGTGGGCGGCGTTGTTCCTGAACCTGGTGACGTACCAGGCGGTGATACTGGGCTGGTACGGCTTGAGCGCCTACCGGGAAGGTACGGGGGTATTTGCGCCGAAAGCTGCGCGGGCGGGCAAACGGCAGAACATCCCCCGGCTCATCCGGCATCTTTCTCACCGCAACCCGGATGTGCGCAAGGATGCGGCGGCGGCATTAGCCTCTCACCCCGACCCGCGCGCCGTGGAGCCGCTGATTGCAGCCATGCATGCTGAAATGGAAACGGGGCAGTATTCCAATGTGCTGGGCTGGATCATTAGTGCGCTGGCAAAAAGCAACGACCGGCGGGCGTTTGAGCCATTAAATAAGTTTCTCCATTCGAAAAACGTGTTGAGCATCCCCACCGCGATGGATGGAATGGTCCAATTGGATGGCGGGCGGGCAGTGCTTGCCCTGGCGGAAGCGCTGCAAAACGAGATAGTTTACATCCGCGCGGAAGCGGCAGTTCGGCTGGGTAGCCTGAAAGACCCTGGAGCGGTACCTGCTCTGGCAGATGCTCTGCATTACCAGCCGGATGAACGCAGTATGAACCAGTATGACCGGGATCAATTAAGGCGGCTGCGGGTAAACGCGGCCAGCGCGTTGCACTCGATTGGCACACCCGAAGCGGTGGATGCACTGCTGGCAGCCTTGCAGGGTGAGAACCTGGATGTGAGCGCCCAGGCTGCGCTTCAATTGGGCTACCTGAAGGCGGAAAGGGCGGTGCCATACCTGAGCGCAGCGATGGGATACGCCAACCTGCGCACTTTTGGCGGAGGGGAGCTGGAGCAGCGCGCCGCACTCCAAATGCAGGCTGCCGCAGCGCTGGCGCGAATCGGCACACCCGAAGCACAGCAGGCAATCGCGGATCGATTTAGCGAAACGTACCACTGGCACAAAGTGGCCGAAGCGCTGGCTTCGGTTGGGCAAAATGTGATCCCTGCGGTGCAGGCCTGGATTGCATTATGGAAACTGGACCGCCCGGCGGTGGAAGCGCTCGGCGGGCAAGCCACCCCGGCGCTGCTGTATGCCCTGAAATATGCCGACCGGGCGCATCAAATGTTTGCCAGCCGCATTCTGGGCAGGCAGGGGCACCCGGAAGCATTTGCCACCCTGAGGCGAATTCTGGATGATGAAGGGGAGATCAATGAGCGCCTGCAGGTGGTGGAACTGCTGGAGGAAATTGGAGGAGCGCAGGCGATAGCCGTGCTGGAAGTGGCAGCACAGCAAGGCGGGGTAATGCGCGAGGAGTATTACCTGAGTTATGAGAAAGTGCAGCGCGCCGCCATCCAGGCAATCCGGCGGCTGGAAGGGGCAAGCCAGGGAGAAGTGAGGTCTGCGGTACAGGATTAACCAGCCGCCCTGCGCCCCCGTATGCTTTTATACAGGAATACCCCCCACACCGGCGCACTGACGATGAGCAGGCCGAGGAAGTTGCCCAGCAGGCCAATCACCACCTGGCTCACGGTTGGCTCGGGCGGGTTGGGCATATTGCTGAAATACACACCCAGGTACGAAAGGTATGCCCCGCCCAGCGGGATGGCAACGGTGAGCGCCAGCAGCATCCATGCCAGGCTGCCCTTCCGGTAGGCAGCCACCACCGCGAGCGAAATCACCGCTGCGCCCAGCAGGTAGGCCTGAATTTCGGGCACCATCCCCAGAATGCCATCCGCGGCAAGCCACCACGTGAGCATGGGGAAGACCGGCAGCACTGCCACCAGCCCGGTGAAGAGATCCCGCGCCGCCAGCCTGCCATAGAGGTAGAGGCAGAGCACAAACCACAGGAGAGGGATGGCTGCTTCCAGAAACATGACCTCGTACATCACGCGTAAATTTAAGAGACCCAGGATCAACGCTACCATGCCGAACCCGGCCCAGCTGGCAAACCAGCGCGGCCAGCTTTTGCGCCAGGCAACCAGCAGCATTGCCGCCACCAGCAACAGGAACAGCCATTCGCTGAGGGTGTACAGCACGCGCGGCGTGCTCCAGTAGCTGAGCGGTGCGGAAATGAGCAGCAGCCAGCGGGTGAGCGGGAAGGCAAGCAGCCCCCGCGCCAGAGTTACCATCAGGGGGTGGGTATCCAGGTGAATGGCCTGGTTGAGGATATAGGGCAAATCCTTCGAGAGGGCAAACAGCAGGTAAGGCAGCCCGGCGAGGATGCTCGCTCCCCAGGGGGCGGGTTTGGCATCTGAAGCCAGGCGTGCGGCACTTTTTGTAAAAGAAATCATGCTATTCCTCCCTTGAGTAAGAGCAAACCACCACTGCTCCAGCAGGCTGAGCGGAAGCTGCCGGAGCT
>JBGSRK010000078.1:0-1555 GCA_041737595.1 Patescibacteria group bacterium | reverse complement strand
GGCTAAGATAAGGAAAAGGGATATCAAAAAAAAGATATAGACTGCATTCTACTTACACTGCACTCCAGTAATGTTCATCAAGCTAGTGTAAAAGAACGCATAGCAGGGTGTGAAAGTCCACATAAATTCGTAGCAGAGGTAAAGCATTTGGAGAGCTATGTGTCTTTGTAAAATCACACCTGGAAACCAAGTTGCGAAACTCTCTGCAGAGATAGCGATCACTACCTTTGGCCAGAATTAGTTGTAAACCTGACTCTGAGACGACACGACAACCAAATTGATTTTGATTCATACATTTCTTCTTGGTAGCTGTATTGATATGTATTCGGGAAACTCACAGCAGGGGCAAGCTATATATACATTATGTTCCCTTGGTGTAGTACTGCTGCCCACTTGGTCTATGCTGAGACGAGACCCTTTCTTGACTTGGTGCACACTACTTGCAAGCTTTGTATCCTACCAACAGCTCCCTGATATATAAGTGAACCAACCAGTACCTACAAACACCTTCCTGACATGTAAGTGAGTCAAAGTTACTGCTATTCAAAGCAGTTGTGCAACCGTGACAGGTGATAGCAGCTCAGAAGGTTCCGAGGGAGAGGAAACCGCAGACTTTCTGGCCTCAAACCAGTACTTTGGCAGAAAGAGAGGCCGAGGAGCTGGCAGATTACAGCTCAGGGATTTTGGCATTGACTTTAGCAATCCTGAGGGGCTGCGGGGGGTCTTGGCAAGCTTGCCAGTGAAGCACCAGGGGCAGAAAGAGCAGCTCTTGCAGAAGTACAGAGGAGAGTTCTTTAAGTGGAGGTACCAGCTTAGGTAGGATTTAACACACTTGCAAAATGTCCTGTATTATTAGAGCGTATGTGAACATAAACACCACTGTGGGCAGTGACTTTAGCAATCCTGAGGGGCTGTGAAGTGTCTTGGCAAGCTTACCCGCGAAGCACCAGGAGCAGAAGAAGAGCAACTCTTGCAGAAGTATAGAGGAGAATTCTTTAAGTGGATGTACCAGCTTAGGTAGGTTCTAGAGAAGGGTTTGTCATGGTGGAAGTCTAGGTGTATCAGATATCGTTGTAAGTATGGGAATGCAAATTTCAGAACCTAGAATAACTGTAGTGAGGTGTGTGTGGTAGTTTATGAGGCTTGTTTATGAGGCACTAGGTGCAGAAAGCGCAGGTTATGCATGGAGGTGAGGTCATCAAGCAAAGGATCAGCCTAAGCAGGTCGTAACATTAATGATTTTGGACAGTGGAAATTGCTTGAGCAATCCTGTGTGCACGGGAAGGGTCCTAGCCAGCTCACTAGGGAAGCATCAAGAGCAAAAAACACAGGCTGTTTAGTAAGTACATGGGAGAGGTCACCTCGAAAAGCTGTTGTATGTGGTAGGTTGGGATATGACGTTTAGACTTTATAGTGCTCAGCGGGGTCGACATTATGAAAACAGAGGATGGGTGAGGTTACACTTGAAACACCAAGCACGTAAGGCGGAGGTACTCGAAAACATCCTCAAACTTAATCTGAATAATTTGTAGCAGTACAAAAAAACACCAAATTC
>JBGSRK010000122.1:0-1696 GCA_041737595.1 Patescibacteria group bacterium | reverse complement strand
TTGGTGAAAAGGAAAACAAATACACAAAAAATTAATGATGATTTACAGTGGTATATGGTTTACCTTGAGTAAGTAACAGATAATCAAAGCACAGTGGGAAAGCAACTCAGGCTTAGTCAAATAGTCAATTTAGGATACAATACTGCAAACATATTGACGGCAAAGATGTTGTTCAATAGTATATTTTTGTGGAGGCAACTCCTCTCATAGTAGTGTACATGCGGTTTTCACACCCTTTCTTCTACAAGTTGCTGTCAAACGCTAGCGTTTTCATCTCCACATGTATTTAGTCAAAGATTTAGTAGCCTAACGATGCAACCAACCAGTACAACGTGAGCTTCTTACAAACTATCTTTTTACACACATAGCATCGCTTTTCATAACCTATTCTTTTGTATTTCTCAACAAATATTGCTTAAAAAGTGTGATAACAATAGAAGACAAGTGAACACCAACAAATGAAGACTCTCTATTCCTATTCCAGAAATATCAGCACATACAAAGTCCTGAAATGAAAACTTTCCAAAATTTCAGGCCAGAAGAGTGTACCCATACCACCAAACAAAAGAACGCTAATATCTATATGTACTTACGGTTGTTGGAAGAAATGACCTCGGTACCGGCTTAGACCCTCCATCATATAGTTCAAACCACTCTTAGTACATGTATAAATATTCATAATATCTGTTGGAAGGCATGATTTTAACAGTTATTAAAAGTAACTGATGGAAAGTGAATTCAGCAACACTTTTGATACACGCAAGTGTATCTTAGTATATGTATTGTTATTAAAAGAATTGACCTTGGCAATGCTTAGATCTACATTTATCTTAGCCATCATGATATGATATCAAACCCCTAAACTACAGAAGAATAACCAATTAGCCGAAAGAAACCTCATCCAAACAATCTTCATCTTTTTCTTGGAAAAGCAGAATATCACCATAACACTACCTTCTAACTTTTCTAAAAAGAAAATGACTGTAAGAGAAAGATTTTTAATACTACTTTGAAAGCATTGCAGCCTTCCAAGAAAAAGATATCTACGGGAGAAAGGCTAATAAAAACTACAACAGAAGGACTTAAAAGAAAGAGACTGATTCCAGCCAACAGTCATCTTCCACTGTAAACAAATCCTTGGATAAGCTTGCCGACTTCAATACACTATCATCTACAATACTATACACCCTATGCTTTATATCCTCATATCATCATATATGCAGAAAGCGACCCGTAACTTCGAAAAGTCCCCAAATCCCCCTTTCCCTACGTCATCCTCCTTAAAAAACGAACCAACATATATACAATCGGAATTTCAACAAATACCACTTAAACTGACACTTCTAAGCTATTTTAAGCTACAAGCCACGCTAGAAATCAAACATAATTCCGTTGGATTAAAACCACTACATATAACTACTGCTGTGCATAACTTACGTTGGGCAACCAACAGTAACTCTCTGCCCTCGATACCACAAATTATACGAAATTGTTTTTACCGTAAAAAATCAACAGATAGCTGTAGAAGACACTAAAGCCTTACAACCAACTCCCGCCTCCCTATCCCTACTGTCCAACCGTAAATAAAGAAAATACAAGTTCCCATTCAAGCAATAAACACTACAACTACGTACCTATCCGCCTATAACATACCAATTTTGAACACACAAATATCTAATACATACTTGCGCAACTT
>JBGSRK010000019.1:0-1713 GCA_041737595.1 Patescibacteria group bacterium | reverse complement strand
ATGTCTTTTCGTCTAGAGCACTGTGGTAAGTTGTAACTGATTGATGTGGCATAATAAAGACTATGATGTATTTTAGATTGGGAAATTTCATCTGTATAACTCGATGTAATATGTCCTTGTGTTTTATTTCATCACGATAATCATCTCTACAAATAGTTCTCAAGAAGCAGACTCTCTCATCACAGTCTGATAATTGATGTAACTGTTGTCGAAAGCGCTCTATCTTACGATAGAAAGAGTCTATCAGGTTTGCATCGTTTCGGATGTCGCCATGATAGAATCCGACGTATTCTCCTAGATGAGGGTGAATCTCGATCTTTGTTGGTGGAAAGAAATTGGCAAAATCGGTTTCTATACAATCAATGATTCCCTCAATAGATGTTCTGACATAATCAAATGGCAATGAGGCCTCATCAAATCCCAACCCCTTCAAAGCCATCTTGGTTCCACACCATCCTCCAATTGATATAAACTTCATAGCTATAACATATAACATTAGTTAGAAATAGGTTAAAACCCGTATGTTATATAAAGTGTTTATATTGCGTTACCTATTAAATATATATCGTATCTGTTTACAGTGTCGCAAACGATGAAGAATATTTAAGATTAGTTAATCATGACTTTATGTGTAATATGTCGTATATCTAATACGACATAAAATAAAGCATCATCATTTTTTGACTCTACCAAACACACAACACCACGCACACACACACCACGCACAAACAACGCGATCAAGATCACTGAGTGTTAAGAGCACGGGCTTCAGTGAGCAAACTTTCGAGTCTCTGAAGAATGACATCGACTGTGATTTTTAAGATGCGCAAGGTCTCATTGGTATCAGTATCGTAATAGATTTCAAATTGACTTGGTCGTGGTTTTGTTCCTGTTACTACAGGAACATTGAAGAGAGGGAATGATTCTCTACCAGGCGCCTTAAAAGTTAGTGTGATTTGTGGAATAAGGGGATGTCCAACATCATAATTGGAGAAACAGTGTTGCCAGACTTCGGCATATTTGTTGTTGTCAGAATAGTGATGTTCGATCAAGTGGTCCAAGAGATAGACATAGTGTGATTTAATGAGATTTCCGAGTGTGTGAGTCTCAATGTCCTTATTATCATCAATTAGGATCTGTAGTTGACCTGGTCTGTCAGCGCTAAAGATAACACTAGCTCGTTCGGTCAGCCTCTTGCTTACATCTTGAATGTTATTTACGATCGTCTTGAATTTCTCAACCTTAGCAATCAATGTCTCAATTGCCTTGACCCAGATAAGACCTGGCCACATATGACCATTGTATGTGATTGACAGTACAAAACGCTCGGGGTTATCATATCTTCCCAGAATAGGATCAGTACTTCTTCTGTACTCTTGTTGATCTCTGACTGGATCATGAGACAATTCTGGTGGATTTCTCTCCGATGACTCCATCTGTCGAGAAAGTTCTTCCAACTCCTTGATGTGGGCCGTAAGTGTGCCGATACGCTGGGTGATCTCTTCTTTCTTAGCTGCAAGCATGCTGGCATCGGTAAAAAATCCACTTGCATCAATGTTGTTTAGATATTCTTGAGTTGGACCAAGGATTGCCTTGGAAACTTCGATATCACTAAGAATTGGATCTAGCTTATAGTCGAGTTCAAGATTCTTAATAGAATTTGCAATCTGTTGTTTGATGTCATACTTGGGGTTGAACTCTTTTTCTGTCTTG
>JBGSRK010000065.1:0-1697 GCA_041737595.1 Patescibacteria group bacterium | reverse complement strand
CGGACCCGGTCGCCGACATCGCACAGCATGCCGACCTTCACCTTGATGCCGTTCTCCAGCATCGCTTCCTTCTGGCCGGTGCCGCCGCCGCGGATCGGCGGCGCCGTGTCGGTGATCTTCAGCACCGAGAAGCGCGGCGGGTAGACCGCCACCAGCTGGCCGTTGACGAAGAAGCCGGGGTAGTGATCGCTCGGCCACTTCAGCGCGTCCTCGGCGCCGGCCAGCGGGCAGCGCACTTCGTCGCCGTTCTCGCGGTAGAACACCTCCTCCTGGCCGTCGCGGTAGGAGTGGCTGAGTTCGACTTCTTCCTTGTCGAGCACCTCGTACTTGCTGTCGCCGTGCTCCTTCAGCTCGCTGACGCGGCCGGTCTGCAGGTCCTTGACCTTCATCTGCACGAACAGGCGGCGGTCGTTGCGCAGGATGTTCCACCAGATGACGGTGGCCATGCGGCCTTGGAAGCTGATCAGGTAGCCGGGACGGAGATCGAGGGCTGCGACTTGCATATCGGGGCGAGAAGGATACCCGAAGCCGGGCCGGGCCGGAAGCGCCGGGCTGGCAGCGTGCTTGACGTCGACAGGCGCGATGGGCACGCTGCGCGCCTGCTCGCTGCGGGAGTGCATCAGAGCTGGTGTTCTGCCTGGTCTTCAAAACCTGTGGGGGTTCGCCTCGCGCGCGCTCCGGTGGGTTCGATTCCCATGCACTCCCGCCATTCCTGCCGCGGCTTTGCCGGGGTCCGAGGTTGGCGCGCCGCGGTGGCCTTGGCATGATGCTCCGCCGCCGATGCAGCCCGATCGCCAACCGAGCCACGCCGAGGTCCTGCAGGAGATCCGGGCCTTCATCGCCAACTGGTTCCGGGACGGCCGGCAGGACGGCCTGGACGCCGAGACCCCGCTGGTCACGTCCGGCATCGTCGACTCGGCGGGCGTGCTCGAAGTGGTCGAGTTCCTCGAACGTCAATACCGCATCAAAGTCACCGACGCCGACGTCTCTCTGCGCAATTGCAACACGCTGTCTGCGTTGTCGCAGCTGGTGCTGGGCAAACTGGCTTAGGCGTATCGGCCTCTGTCCGTAGCCCGGTCAAACTGCCTGTTTCTGCTCGCATCACGCGATCGGCTCGCTACCTTCGCCGGCCCCTCTCCCAGCCACGACCAGTGTCGGACTTCCTGTTGCCAATCCTGGTGTTCACGGTCCCTGTGCTGGGGATCGTGCTGCTCGCCCTGACCGGGCGGAAGCTGTCTGGCTCGTGCGGAGGGGTGGGGCCGGGAGGTTCGTGCTCGCGGTGCGGCAGGAGCGCCGCCGAGCTGCCGCCTCCAGGGCAGCGCCAGAACTGCTCTTGATCCGGTTCGCGCCAGCGCGGACCGGCCAGCCCGGATCGATCCCATCACCGCCCGTTCCCTAGCCGCGACAAGGATGACCACCTACACGATCAAGCGAGGCTTCGACATCCGCATCGAAGGCCGCCCCGAGCCCAAGCTGGAGGTCGCCAAGGAGCCGGTGCTCGTCGCCGTCGACACCGCCGACTTCCCGGGCATCAAGCCGAAGGCGCTGGTGGAGGAGGGCCAGCGGGTGAAGACCGGCGAACCGCTGTTCCTCGACAAGAACGACCGCGACACGGTCTGGGTGTCGCCCGCCACCGGCGTGGTCAAGCAGGTGGTCTACGGCGAGCGCCGCTTCCTGCAGCGCGTCGTCGTCGAGCC
>JBGSRK010000132.1:0-1752 GCA_041737595.1 Patescibacteria group bacterium | reverse complement strand
CCTCTTCGAGCATCTCGATGACCTTTACGAGAGCCTGGGTCTTCCCCGCGCCTGGGAGACCTGTTATGCCAATCTTGATACCTCTCGTCATAGGGTCACCCGGCGGCCGAACAAGCGGTTCCGGTATAGGTTTTCAAATATATAGTGTATATCATAAATTTTCAACGGTCCCTGGGGCGGAGCACTAGTAGCGCTTGCCCCTCAATCCTTCCTTATCTCCTTGATGAACATGAGCGGGTAGTTCATCTCCTTGACGAATCTCATGCCCGCCTCGACCCGGGCGCTCTTGTACCTCACGACGAGCGTCACGTCGAGCATCTCGCCGGTCAGCGATGTGTAGTCGAACTGCCCGCGCTTCCTCTTGAGCATCGACCTGTCGATCCTGACCTTCACATCCTCGACGAACGGCTGGACCCTGCAGCCCGCCTCGATCGCCCGCTCGAGCGTGTCGGCTCTCTCGGCGCTCAGCGGGACTCCGACGAACTGATGGTAGATCGTACCGAACTTGATGCCCGCTTCGAAGGCCGCCCTCTCGGAGTCGGAGCACCTGAAGAATGCGTCAGCGTCCGTCTCCCTTACGTCTCTCATACAGCGGTCCCCCGAGCATGTACGCCAGCGCCAGGGCCAGCGCGATGCTCGTCGCGGTACGTGAGGATGCGGTATATAAGGATTGGTCGCCCACCAGCACGAGTCCGGCGGCCGTAGGCAAGATCGCCAGGAGTATGCCGATCCCGCTCGCCTTGGCGAGCCAGCCGCGCATCTTCGGATAGGGTATCTCGGAGGCCATGAGGAAACTCAGGGCGAACCCGGTCGCCACGATGAGCCACGGCACTTCAGCGACGGCGAAGTAATATGTGCTGGGCTCCGACCCGGAGGGCGCCCCGAACAGGAGGCAGACGAGGAGCAGCACCAGCGCGGCCGCGGGCGCGGGCAGGCCGACGAAGTGGTCCAGCTGGTAGCCGCTCACGCTGAACCTGGCGAGTCTGAAGAGTCCGCAGGACAGGATCGCGACGGCGCAGGCCAGGAGGACGAGGTTCCAGCCGGAGTACGACGGCGCTGCGTTCAGTTCGTCGCGCAGCTCTGCGTAGACGAGTATGGCTGGTGCGAAGGCGAACGAGATCGAGTCCGAGATGGAGTCCAGCACCTGCCCCATCGAGTGCTTGCTCCCGAACCGCCGGGCCATGTAGCCGTCCAGGCCGTCCATGATCATGGACAGCAGGAGCAGGCTGGTGGCCGCGATGAAGTTCCCGCTGAAGATGTATGTGATGGCGACGAAGCCGAGAGCGCCGTTGGCGAGCGTGAACAGGTCAGCCCACGAGATCTTACTCAGCACAGGCATCGGAGACCTCCGCGATGCAGGTCACGCCGGCGTGCAGCTTCTGCCCCTTCGTCGCGACGATCCTGACGGAGCCTGGCGGGAGGTATATGTCGACCCTGGACCCGAACCTGATGAGCCCGAGCCTGTCCGCCTTCGACAGGCTCTCCCCACCGGACACATAGGGCACTATCCTGCGGGCGATGGCGCCTGTCATGTGCACGATGGAGATGTCGCCTATGGACGTCTTCATGGAGATCTCGACCCTCTCGTTCTCGACGGTCTTCTTCGAGAACGCGGGCACATGCCTCCCGATGGACCGGACTGCCTTCTCGACCCGTCCGTCCAGAGGTGCCCTCGTGACATGGACGTTCCTGAGAGCGAGGTATATCGAGACAAGGCCGCGCTCCGCGTCAACCTCGCGGACGGTGCCGTCC
>JBGSRK010000031.1:0-1638 GCA_041737595.1 Patescibacteria group bacterium | reverse complement strand
CGCTCCAGAGGGCCAAAATAACGACATTGCCGTCATAGAGGGTGCAGCAGCAGGTTCTAAGCTGGAATTAAGTGTAGAATAGCCACCTCCACTTTTTATCATGCTGTTTTACTTACCTTAAAAAGAACCTTTAGCTCTTCGCTCAAACCTCATCTCCATAAAAGAAACCGCGGCCTCTCAAGAGTTTGAAGTTAATACCGAAGAAACAGGGGAATATCCTGTTACCGTAGAAATAAACTCATGAAAGACCTATTAGATAGTGAGATGAGAAACATGAGAAACTTCCTGCATAAAATTTTCGGCATAACCCTTTTTATGACATTAACGAACTGCGCCACCGGTGTTTTGGAACTGACTTCACAGCCGAGTGAAAGCGAAGTGTTTTTAGTCGACAGTAACGGCGCTAAAAGCACTCTTGGAAAAACTCCCGTGGTTACTGACAGTGCAAAGCTGTTTGATCGTGCTGACAAAGGTTTTGTACAAATTTCCGTTGAAAAAGAAGGTTATGCCTCTCAAGCAATTATTTTTCCTCGCACCGTCATGGGGAGTAATCATAAAATAAACTTAAACCTCAAGGAGAGTGATGCGACAAGACTTGCCGCTGAAGCGCCGAAACTTGATCAGTGCCAAGAAATATCTCAGGATAGCATGAATAAACTGTCTGAAGGCATAGCTTCAGCACAAGCAGCAATTCTCAGAAAAAATTATGAAGTTGCCTTGGTTCGCATTGGGGACCTCATCTCCCGACACCCAAGTATTGCGGTGCTCTATGATCTGCAGGGCAATATCTATTATTTGCAAAACCAGTATCCCAAAGCGCTCAAAGCTTATCAAACTTCTCTTAAGCTTGTACCTTCCAATATGGAAACAGCTATTATGGCTCGAAGACTCGGTGAACTTGGCGGGAACACAACCGGCAACGCTCATTAGCTTTATGACCACGTTTCCACACCCTGTGCATGGGCACAAGTTTTGTACCAACAACATTTTTCAGTCTCAAATATTCCCCCCGGCGAAGTTTTTCTATCAACCCAAAATAGTGCTTCAACATCGATCTGATAGGTTAGGAAAGTAAAGTTTTATATGCATAAGCCGAAAAGGATGTGAGTTCAATAATTTAATTTTCGATAATGGAACCTACCTATGGAAAATGCCGATAAAAAAAGAGTTTTGGTGGTGACCTCTGACAATGAGCACGCTAAAGCAGCTAAAAATTCATTAAGCAGCTTCGGCATAACAGAGATCACCGTCATCGAAAATAGTTTAGCCGCCCTCGACAAACTCAAGAGCAATGCCTACGATATTATTTTGTGCGATCAAGATGCCAAACACATTCCGGGATGGCTTTTCATCAAAGAGGTCAAGGTTGCTGGCGAACTCCCGAATGTTCCAGCAGTTCTTTTTGGTAAATCGGCGCAGCCTGATACTGACGAGCATCTTCAGGAATATGGTGTGATTCGCTACCTTAAGTCGCCCTTTACCTCATCTAATCTTGATTTTCTTATCCACTCGACCCTGTCACTTGCGACAACTTCAGGAACAGTTGAAAATAAATATACTAAAGCCAAGTCAACATTTCTGGAAGATAGGTTTGATGAAGCTGGAAAGCTTTTTACCGAGCTTAAAGCTTTGACAAAA
>JBGSRK010000114.1:0-1688 GCA_041737595.1 Patescibacteria group bacterium | reverse complement strand
GCTTGCCCTTATAGCTGATTCTTTGTGGGCAGGGCTCAGCACGGGAGGGCTGCGGGGCCGTTGGGGGGCCTGGAGCAGGACTCCCGTGCGGCGAGAGCCCTGCGCCGCGCGACAACTTTCGAATTCGGCGGGGATGACGTTACTGCGGATGCATCGGGTAAGCTGGTGGGAAACACGCAACGCCTCGCGACGAATGGCTTGCCCAATCGCTCGACGATTAAGCCCAGATCTTCGCGCGAGGCGTTGTGCCTTGGCCATCGACGAATGCTCAGATGACGACGGCCAACGTCTCACTATAAGGAGTTCGCGACGCCAAGGCCAGCGTGTGAGGTTGTTTTTCGCAGTGCCACGCAAGGAGACCTGATCGTGGACGAAAATTGCACTTATGCCGCATTCGTGGGGGTGGATTGGGCCGATGAGGAACACGCCTTCTGCATCCTCCCGGCCGACGGCGCGGCGGCCAGGCAGGGCATGTTGCAGCAAAAATCCGAGGCCGTGGCCGCCTGGGTTGCCCAGTTGCGGGAGCAATTCGGCGGACGACCAGTGGCGATCTGTCTGGAGCAATCCCGCGGACCTCTGCTGTACGCGCTGATGTCGTACGACTTCCTGGTCCTCTACCCCATCAACCCGGTACAACTCGCCGCCTACCGCAAGGCCCTGGATCCCAGCGGTGCCAAGGGTGACCCGAGGGACGGGGAGTTGTTGGCGCGCTTCCTGCGGGATCACCGCGACCAGCTCCGCCTCTGGCGGCCTGACGACGAGGTCACACGCAGCTTGCGGCTGTTGACCGAACAGCGCCGGGCGTGGGTCGAGGAGCGGGTGGCCCTGGAAAACCAGCTTCGCCAGCGACTGAAAGAGACCTACCCGCAGGCGCTGGAACTGTTCGCTGGTGATCTGCACGACCAGCACGTGCTGGCGCTGTTGGCCAAATTCCCCACGCTGAAGGAATTGCAGCGGGCCTCGCCCCAGCAATTGGCCAAATGGCTTCGCACGCCCCGCCGACGGTCCGACGATCCGCCGGCCGAGGAACTCCAGCGCCAACGAATCCAGGCCCTTCGACAGGCCCTGCCGCTGACCAAGGACGGCGCCATCATCGAGCATGCTCGCCTGGTCATCTGCCACGTCGTGCTGCAGATTCAGTCGCTCAACCGCGCCATCGCCGACTGCGAGCAGAAGATCACCGAACGGTTCGCCCAGCACCCCGACCACGACCTGTTCACCTCCTTCCCAGGAGCAGGAGCGGCCCTGGCTCCCCGGCTGGCAGCCGCCTTCGGCGCCGACCGCGACAAATTCGAACACGCCCGGGATATCCAGCAGATCAGCGGCATTGCGCCCATCACCCGAAGCAGCGGTAAGACGAGGGTCGTACAAGTCCGCTGGGCATGTCCCAAATTCCTCCGCCAGACCTTTCATGAGTTCGCTCGCTGCTCCACGAAGTTCTCTGCGTGGGCCCAAGCCTACGTGAAAATGCGTCAGGCCGCCGGCACCCCCTACCAAGTCATCATCCGGGCGCTGGCGTTCAAATGGCAACGTATCCTCTTCCGCTGCTGGAAGAACCGCCACCCCTACGACGAGCAACAATACCTCCAAAGCCTCCGCGCCACCCGCTCGGAACTGCTTCGCTTCCTCCCCTCCTTCAACCGAGAAAACCCTTGACAAAGCAACTCAGATATCTGGGCTGTTGAATT
>JBGSRK010000115.1:0-1808 GCA_041737595.1 Patescibacteria group bacterium | reverse complement strand
ACATTGATCTACAGTAACCTTGTGCCTGGAACCCAGTATGTGTTTGTATACCAGACACTACTATGGTTCTGTGGGCAGTAGTGGACGGTAACGGCCACTTCATGTTTCTTTTTGACAAGTAAATGCGCAGCGTGCTGCTGTTTATATTGATATACTGGTCATGTGAGTATAAGAAGTCACAGACCTTCTGGTGCCATATAGCTTTATGTTGATCCAATGACATTGGGTGATTGACAAAGTCTATCGGATACCCACCACCAGGGTACCTCCCGTTGCCCCTGCCATTGTTGCTGAGGTTGTAGTTGTTGCTGTTACTGCCGTCAAACATTATACACATGGGTACGATATTATTCATCAACCGGGTGGTGGTCCCGTGCCACCCCACGATGGGCTATCAATACGGCTTGTTTTTTTTCGAGGTTGATTGTAATATGCAACTCCTCACATGGGTCCTCGTTATTGCCGCGGCCTACTTCCTGTATACCCACGTATTTGACGATGACAGCCGCGCAGAGCACTTCCGGTCCTTTGACGTGGTCCCGTTCCTCAAGGAGGACGCGCCCGTGGTGGAATCTGGTAAGCTGCAGGGGCCAGACGCCAAGATAGCCATCACCACACACGAGCCGGTGCAGGTCCCCGCCACCACCGTGACCGCCGACGGCAATCTGGAGACCCCCCTGGATCCAAAGGATAAGCCACTCGCACCCGTCATACCTGCGCTCCTCCCAATGATGTAAGGGCGGCGGACTAGTAGGTTTCGACCGTAGTCAATGGCTGGCTAATCTCATCGTTCATCAAGTGAGCAAGCGGAAGAGGCGGCCCCATCCGGCCTTACCCCATATTTCCAGATATGGCTCAGAATGGCCCAGGTCTCAAAACATTTTACCAGTGAGAGTATATGAACACCGGAGGCGGTAAGCATATTGACCTCAACGCGAGCAAGTGGAAATAGGTGCCGCGTGATGAATTCTCGAAAAAGGTCTGGGCGGTCAACGGGCTACCTGGGATTAATAAGGAGGAGTTCTCTAAACTCAAGACCCTCATGGCTGACATAGTGGATCTGGAACCAAAGAAAGCGGCCCAGACTTACTCGAGCATATAGACTGTATGCCAACAGAAGGTCAAGTTGTACACAAGCAAATATGATGTGCTTCGGGGGAAAGCAGAGCGCAACCAGAATCCGAGATTCAACAACGAGGCAACGCGCGCCACCGTGTCCCAGTTGGAGGCGCAGATGCAGCGTCTTGATCGGTTGATATACATCTCCTACCATACCGCCCAGGAGGCGAGTAAGTATGCGGGTTCCCCGTTGGGACCCCTGGACGCTGGTAGGGGATGGCTCCGGGTGTATAGGAAAGTCAACCACCAGACGGGGAAACCCTATTACTAGTACAGGAACCTAGAGCTCCTCTACACCAACCTGACGACCGCATTTTGCAATATCCTGCCGCTCATCAACACCGACTCAATGATGAAGTTCCTGTACGGTTTCATTGAAAAGTGGCGGTAGTCTCCCACGGAGATCTAGTCAGATGCAACTGTTAACTACCTCAACCTGATGCTGACCGGTGAGCCCGGTGTCGGTAAAACTACGATAAGCAACAAGTTCGCGTCCATGATAAACGCGATGTTCCTGCTCCTGGGGGACGTTGCACATGATGGTAAATATCAAGCCCGGGTCCTCAGCATAAGCGACTTCATAGGTGTCGATAAACCCACTACCATCGCCAAGACGGCGGCGCTGCTCAGCAATTCGTATGAGACGTGCGCGTTCCTCGATGAGGCGTACAACCTCACCACGTAGGAGG
>JBGSRK010000079.1:0-1603 GCA_041737595.1 Patescibacteria group bacterium | reverse complement strand
CGCCGGTAGCAAAGGCGAGCAAGGTATCGGATGTCGATGTGTCGCCATCGATGGTGACGGCGTTGAAGGTGTCGGTCACGTCCTCGCTCAGCATCTTCTGCAAGGCGGGCGCCGCAATTGGCGCATCGGTGAAGATGAAGGACAGCATGGTCGCCATGTCGGGCGCGATCATGCCGGCGCCCTTGGCGATGCCGTTGATGGTGACCATTGTCTTTCCGATCCGCGCCTGCGCGGTCGCGACCTTCGGAAAGGTATCGGTGGTCATGATGGCTTTTGCGGCGTCGAGGAAGCGTCCGGGCGCGGCGTCGCTGACCATAGTATGCATCACGCCGTCGAATTTGGTCGCATCCAGCGGCTCGCCGATTACCCCTGTGGAGGCAAGAAAAACCTCGTTCTGACTGCAGCCACTCGCCTGTCCGGCGAGCTTCGCGGTGAGTTGCGTCGCGGTGCGGCCCGACTTGCCGGTAAACGCGTTGGCGTTGCCGGAATTGACCACCAGCGCGCGCGCGGTCCCGCCCTTGAGCCGCGCGCGGCACCATTCCACCGGAGCCGACGGGCATTTCGAACGCGTGAACACGCCGGCCACCGCCGTGCCCTCATCGAAAGCGGCAAACAGCACGTCGGTGCGATTCTTGTAGCGGATGCCGGCCTGAGCGGTTGCGATGCGGACGCCGTCGATCGGCGGCATCTCGGGTACATTGGTGGGGGCGAGCGGGGAGACGGCGGTGGACATTGCGGGCCTCATGCCCGGCGAAGTGCGGGCATCCACCTCATAGCGGGACCGCGGCAAAAATAAAACGGGACGCTTGCGCGTCCCGTTTTGATCGCCTCGACGCCGGAGCGGAGGTTATTTCTTCGCCGGAGCCTTGGTGTCCGGCGTTGCGGCTGGAGCCGGGGCCGCCGGCTTTTCGCCGACCTTTTCGATCTTGGCGTCGGCGCGCAGCTTCTGGATCAGATCGGCCTGCGCCTTGCGCTGCACGAAATTCTCGATCTGGTCTTTGACCTGCTCGAATGCCGGGGGCTGCTTGGTGCGCTTGTCGTCAACGCGAATGACGTGCCAGCCGAATTGGGACTTCACCGGGTCCGAGACCTGGCCCTTGTCGAGCTTGAAGGCGGCTTCGGCGAATTCCGGCACCATCTGGTCCTTGGTGAAGAAGCCGAGATCGCCGCCGGTATCCTTGGAGCCGGGGTCCTTCGACTTTTCCTTCGCGATGGCGGCGAAGTCTCCGCCCTTCTTCAGCTCGGCAGAGACCCCCTTGGCCTCGTCTTCCGACTCCACGAGGATGTGGCGGGCGCTGACCTCCTGCTCATTGCCGACGTCCTTGATGGCATCGGCATAGACCTTCTTCATGGCCTCGTCGGTCACGGCGGTCTTGGCTTCGTTCTGCAGAAGCGCTTCCATCAGCAGCTTGGTGCGGGCCAGCGCAAGCTTGCGCTTGAATTCGTCGGTGTCGCCGAGCTTCTTGGCCTCCGCCGCCTTCGACACCAGGATCATGTCGCCGACATAGGTGATGAGGTAGTCTTTCTTGGCCTCGGGGGCCATCGGCGGGAGCTGGGCGCCGATATCCTCTTCCGCGGCCTTCAGGTCGCTTTCCCGGATTTC
>JBGSRK010000093.1:0-2070 GCA_041737595.1 Patescibacteria group bacterium | reverse complement strand
TTCACGTCATAACTGTTGATGCATTCCGCGTTGCCACATGCATCCACCACGGTCGTGATGAGTGTGTCATCCCACTCGTAACGCCGTGAACCGTCAGGCCCGTCTACCTGGACGAGTCGATTTTCGTCATCATAGGAGTACCGGACACAACGGCCATCACTGGAAATAGCCGACACCACTCTGGCGCCGCCATACGACACGGTGATCTTGTGACCCCACGACGTTTCCATCGCGGTCACGCGATCGCCTTCCCGCACGGTATGCACGACGTCTCTTTGCGAAGATCCGCTGCACACCCATGCGCCACCTTCAGTGAAAACCCATCGACCTCCCCGGTTGTCCGAGATCACCCACACCCATTTTGATGTGGCCGGATCGCGAAGGAACTCCGGAAGTTGGGAAGCAGAGACCCGGCTGAGCCACAGATTCTCACCCTGAGCTCGCCACTGTTCGACAGGCTTTTCGTCTTCCTCTGCCGGATTGGGCAGCTGATTGGTCGTCGGCAGGACTGCTGTCGGTGCAGCCTCCACCGCGAAGGCGATATGCCTGCCATCCTCACGCACCCACTCGACGCACCCCGGCTTGACGAGCAGGCACTGGTCAAGGATGCTGACCCACCCCGGGCCGAAAACCCCACCCTGTCCCCGAACAGCCTGAATAGAGTTGTACATCCTGCTGAGGGCGAGGGGGGGTGACGCTGCCGCGAAGGCCAGATCGGTCTCGGGCTCGATGAAATTCCCGGTTGCCGAGTTGATGGGATCCTCAAGGTATCCAGTGCGCGGATCAATACCCGACAGCCCCGGGGATGTGATGTCGAGATCGGTACGCCACAAAGGGGTTCCAGCAGCTCTCAAGGCGGCTCGCAGGGCAGAGTTAGGCAAGGTAATAACACCAGAGCCAGCAGCTTGAAAGGCCTTGGCTACCGCGTGCAACCACTCGACGTCTCCGTCATTGAGGCCCCGCCACCGATCCAGCTGCACGAACAGATCCCCGACCTCCACGGTGCCGTACTTGCACTGGGAGGTGAAGTCGTCGAACCAGCCCGCCAGGACTGATCCCGAGGGTACCTGTGCTGCGGCTTCCCCCAACACCTGCGCGGCACTGATGAGATCCTTGGGGTCCGCCGCAGATATTCCACCCGATGAGCCTCGGATCGACCGATCCTGCTGACGATCTCCTGTCACAGGCGGATGGAGCAGCTGGGGGGGAGGGAGGCTCGGCAGGAGTGAGGTTGGGCGGAACATCGACGCCGGTGAAGAAATCGCGCACATGGTCACCAAAATCGTCATGTTGCGCAGCGAAATCGCGAACCTGTTGGCGTCGCTTATTCTCTAACCGAGCTTGCTCGGCAAGATAGTCCACCATGTCGGCGGCGGTGGTCAATGCCTCTGACAACGCCATAGCGTCCGCGGAACATATGTGGATGTTCTGTGTGAAGACAGTCGCGAAGAATCCCCGAAACCCTCGTGAGGCGATGGACTCAACAAGCGACGTTCGCGCGTCAAAAATGTTTATGCGTTGCGAGGTCCAACGCAGCTGGCTAGAGAACCCTTCGGCTGTTGAGAAATTGAATTCTACGGGATTCTGGTAGTCGCCGAAAACACTGAAATCGACCACTGAATGCTCCCTTGCTCTTTGGGCAAAGTGCAGCGTGATGCTCCACTGCCTGGCCTGCCGGCATGTCCTGAGCGCAGTCGGCAGGCGCTAGACTTTTGAGGGCTGCTATACGTCCTGTGTCACTTCTTGGCGATTCCCAGTGCTTTGGTGGCTGACTGCAGCGTGGACTTGACTATTCCGGCGTCTCGTCCGAAGATGCGGATCGCCTGATCATTGTTGAGCCAGATGTATGCCTGATAGCCGTGATCAGAGGTTCCGGTACTCCTTTTGATGGAGACATCGAAAAGAGCGGCTTGCTTGGAGATATTTTCGTAACCCTTGATGGGTGACGCCTTGATGTTTATTTCCAGGCCGTGATTGACACCTTGCGTGGACAACGTGGTATGACCGCACTTGGAAGTTTGTTCTTCTTGTTATTTGTATGCCTTCTTCTGTCGGTCGGACATGGCCGTG
>JBGSRK010000116.1:0-1983 GCA_041737595.1 Patescibacteria group bacterium | reverse complement strand
GGTAGATTACTCCTGTTGGGTAAGAACAAGTGCTTTAGAACCAAAGTGCAACTTTAGGGCACCTTTTCGGCTCCTGGTTACTGTTTGTGCTGTGACAACTTAACACAGTAAAGTAAGAGGCACTTTCCGTCTACTTTCTTACACAGTTGTATTTGAATCAAATCAAAACCCTATACCGCCCTTCCTGCCGGATCCCCGGGGCTTGCTTTGGGGGTTGGGTTTTAGCCACGAGCCCGAACCCAAATCGCCTAAGGATCCTGGCTAGTTGTGCCAATCCCTCGGGATCTTGGGGCGTTGGCAATGTGGCCTTAAGGCGCCAATCATGGGTTCAGGCTGGCAGGGTGGGGGCCTATGGCTAATTAGCACGAGGCGGGCCCGCATAGCTCGTGAGCTCTATCCATTTTTTGCCAAGATTACTATATATTGGATGGGATTTTGGCCTGCCTCAGTTCACACATTGTAAGATAGTGAAACAAGCAAGAGCTCTTGAGAAAACAACTGCTAAAACTACAGCGCATATATCTGAGTGCTCTGACGGTTATATTAGCATTTAGCAGCTAAATTGTGGGGCAGTGCGTATGTGAAACACGGAAGTCAGTGCTTGTTCATTGGCCCCGTGTGAAAGCTGTCAATCAGACGTGGTCGGCAGTCAGAAAGGTGGAAATGGCTTTTTAAAAGTGGAAACTGGAAGTGGTTGCTTAAGGCTTTAATGAATTCCATGTAAACTCTAAGTTTAAGTTTCTGTTCGTTACTTGCGCTGTGTGTCAGTTTGCAACACCTTTCAAGACAGTCAGAAAGATGGAAATGGCTGCAGAAGGAAGTAGGTTTCTATTGGCATGTATCAACCGGTATATAAATGCATATGTAGTGAGGTGATCAAGTTGTTATGTGGATAAATACGGTGCACAGAACCAAAATACTTTCTATGCTTACAATTGTTGCCTATGCGCATTTTGACAGACAGCTTGCTGCAGTGGCATATCTGTAGTTGTTTTCAATAATAAAATTTACATGCTTGTAGCTATGGGTTTATGGAACACAATACATTTTTAAAGCTGTTTGCCTTACAGTATTGCTCACATATGTTCTTGATGTGTGCAGATATAAAAACCTTGCTGGGTCAGATTATTCTCGATCATAGATTGAACTATGCAAATAGATAGCCTCTAAACGTAATGTTTCTGGAGTCAACTTCATTTTAGATGATTTATTGTCCAGTCAAATGGACCAACAGGTTGATGTTATCACCGACAAAGGCACTTTAGACGCCATAGGGTTGATGGAGTAGCCGATTGAACAGAGAGCAAAGTATCAAAAGGCAGTTAGTAGACTTTTGAAAAGCAGCGGGTTGTTGTTTATTACATAGTGTAATAGTACTAAAGATGAGCTTTTGGAAGAGTTTACAGGTCAATAGAATGATGGGCTTTAGTGGGTGTATGTAGAGCAGGTACGTAATTATCCCAAGTTCAGGTTTGGTGGACAAGAGGGGACAAAGGTTTGCACGGTTGCCTTTAAGAAGTTGTAACATGGAAAGATATACAACATACATTTTATTTTTTGTTTGGTATGTATAACTCACATGTACATCACCATAAGGTGTACGACAAGGAAAGAACTCAAAATCTAGAGGTATTAATGGGAATGAACGAAAGTCCAAGATCTGAATAGTCCCAAATTTATGTGTGGTGGGGTTTGGGGAGACTTAGTGAGGCCGTTTGGTGTGACTTTGAACAGCACCTGTTACAAAAGTTTTAGGCTGGTTGACTACTAGTACTCCATATTGGCTTTTGCAATTAGAGGGATAAGTTCGTGGCAGTATGTGTTATTTCGGCTTTGGTATTGTGTTGCTATTGAATTTCACAAATTATCCACACTGTTTATTTTATATTTTCTCTTATGGCCAGTTATAAGGATGTACCCTTACATTAATTCACCTTTTGGGTTGTGTGATGTGGCTTAATTAGACTGTAGACCCAAGCGTTA
>JBGSRK010000025.1:0-1515 GCA_041737595.1 Patescibacteria group bacterium | reverse complement strand
CTGTGGCTGAGATTGCTTTCTTGGGAGCAGAACACGCATATGCATACAGACCAATGCAGTAAGTAACAAAGGCCAGTGCATAAAACCTTGGCTAGACTTTCACTACTAAATAGCTGGCTTGTAGACGGGTAGTGACTATGTAGAGCAGCTTGGCCTTCTGTATCTGTCACTGACTAAAAACCCCTTTTCAATGCGATATTCTGTATATACTTTCACTTTGTTAGAATACTCGCTACATTACACTACTCAGTGAAGTATAGACACCCTAAATAGGCAAAAACCGTAAACCCAATATAGGAGTGGTGCTCACATTGGAACTCCCCTCTGATAACACTAACAAGTTTGGTGTTAAAAAGGACAGGCACTTCAAAAAACATCTTATCTAACCTAACCCATGCATATACGGTACTACTGCTCAACCAGAACTTCAAAAAACAGTTACTTGAACTGCAATTCTGAACTTGTACTTCCCTACTAACTACGAACTACCTACCTGCAGCATCAACTAAAAAATGAGCATGCATCGTCTGCAGATACTTCTAGCCTCGATGCCAGAAGCAACAGACACCTCACTGCCACTTCTCCATGCAGTTGTGCTCTGCTAAGTATTCTGTCAACTGGTTGTACAACCGCCAAAAGAACCTTTCGGAAAAACTTTCTCCCTAACTACAATAATTCCACTTAAGGGTGCCCAACTACCTACCTGCAGCCTCAGCTAGCAATTTGCAAGCGTCATCTGCATACACTTCCAGCCTAGATGCCAAGATGAACAAGCATTTCACTGCCACCTCTCCATCCATCTCAAGCACTTGCCAGTGCTCTCCTAAGTATTCCGTCCACATCTCAAAGAATATACCAAAGTGTGGCTACGCTCTCAACGTCTCATCCTATTCTGCGTTGGCCAACAATGCATCTAGTATCGTGAGTAACTGCAGAAAGTGCTGCGCAAGTAGATATGCATGTTCTTGCTGTAAGATATGCACTAGCTACTCTAGGCTGCCAGCAGATGATATCCTTACATTCACTCTGTCTTGAGGACCCAAGGGGACCTGTATACAACAAAAGATAAATTTATATAGGCGGTTGTGAATTTTCATTACTTGGTGGACTGCAAACTAGAAAAACGCTACTTTCATAAGTAAATGCAGAAAAGGCTGTGCAAATCAACAAGTATGTGTTTACCCAGAATACTAGCTAGTCCAACCTGCCAACGGCAGAGTTTCTTGAAACCACTCTGTCCTGAGGACCTAAGGGCACCTGTGCACAACACAATATAAAACCTAGCTACTCTCATGACTTGGTATACCGTACTGTAAACCAAAAAAACCTCTTTCATCAAAAATAACTACAGAAAGAGCTGCACGATTCAGTAGGTGTGTCCCTGTGGTACTCAAGAGTACCAGCTACTCCAACCTGCCAACTAAAAATATCCTTACAATAACTGAGGACCCAAGAACACCTGACGATAGTCAAACCAGCTATTCAAGGAAAACACCCCACGGCTTGCAAACAAAG
>JBGSRK010000014.1:0-64167 GCA_041737595.1 Patescibacteria group bacterium | reverse complement strand
CCAGTGAACAAAGGTGGCCTTTAGGCCATTTTTTGTTTACCAGATTGGTAGGATTCGAACGGGTGCGAGTGGGGGAAGCGAATACATGTAGCTTTCCTGTGTGATGCACCCCGGACTTCGAATCGGAGTGAGAAGGCGAATCCCTCCTCCCTAGCTAATTTTAATGCCTAAGTTAAGCATTTTTTGATATATCAAATTATGGTTAGAATATTATAACCTGTATATGTTATTATTTAAGTATGCAAAACGGATTAATTATTGCAATTGTAGCAGGGCTTATCTCTATGATCGGTTGGGGTACAGCTGATTTTTTTGCTAAAAAGTCAGTGGATAAAGTGGGGGACTTAGTTTCTTTATTCTGGATGCAAGCATTTGGTATTATTCCATTGTTCCTATTTTTCTTAATTAAAGGGGATTTTTCTGGTATAACGTGGACTCTTTTTGCTTGGGTAATTTTTATGGCGCTTGTTGATGCAGTTGGTTACCTAATGTTCTATAAAGCTCTTGAAAAGGGCAAAGCAAGCATTGTAAGTCCAATAGTGGCATCATATTCTGCATTTTCTGTAATAATTGCTGCTATATTTCTAGGAGAAAAACTTACATTACAAACCAGTTTATTCCTTTTTTTAATTGTTATAGGTATTATTTTAGCATCAACTGATATTGCTGAACTTAAAAAAAGAGGCTTTAAAAAAGAAGATTTTGCCAATGGAATACCAGAGGCATTATTGGCTGTTTTGTTATTTTCTTTTTGGTTCCCGTTTTGGGATAAGATTGTAGGAGGACAAAACTGGGTTGTTCTGATTTTATTATTAAGGGTAATTATGTCATTAATGCTTCTATTCACACTTAAAGCATCAAAAAAGACCGTCATAGTTAGGGATAAAAATGTATTTAGGTGGTTGATGTTTGTGGGTCTTTTAGATGTTATTGCATATGTAGCATTAACCTGGGGATATGGCGTTACTAGTTATGTCAGTATAATCACTGTTTTAGCTGCTACCTTTTCAATCCCAACATTAATTTTGGCTAGAATATTTCTAAAGGAAAGATTACAAAAAAATCAATTAATTGGAATCGCTATTATAATATTTGGGATAGCGTTATTATCTTTCTTTTAATTTTAAATTTTATCAGAAAGATTTACATAATAAATTGATGATTTGTATTTTTAGCTAATTTTTATTGTAATGATTAAAAAAAATAGTTATTATTAATATAGATAGGGGGAAATATGGAACTAACTAGATGTAGAATTTGTGGAGAAGTGTATTTTGGTAAACACCCAACTCATTGCCCGTTTTGTGGTGCACATGGGATGTATTTGGTTAAATTGTCTGTTTGGAAAGATGAAAATTTAGGTTTTGAATTAACAGAAACAGAAAAGGCTAATTTAGAAACCACCAGAGAATTAGAATATGAAAACACTCGATTTTATCGTGCAGCCTCAAATTCAGCCAAAACCGATAAAATGAAAGGTTATTTTAAATATTTGGCAAAAATTGAGAATGAACACTACAATGTCGCTATAAAATTATTAAAAGGACAAAAAGATTCTTCAATTTTTGAACCAAGTGAAGAAAAAGGAAGTGATCTTAAAAATTTAGAATTTTCAAAAATAAAAGAAGAACATGCCTCTAAGCTTTATGAAACATTTATCCCCAATTCAAAAAATGAAAGATTAAAAGTATTTTTTAAAGCACTTTCAGAAGTTGAAGCTGACCATATCGAACTTGATAACCAAGAGATTAAAAATATTAATTAAGCAATATATTTGCAGAAAGGGGCATTATGAAAGATTTTGCAAAATACGCAGACTGGTTATTTTATTTATCTGTGTTACCAGTTATTTTGGCAACTTATGGCGCTTTTGCTGCTAGCGACTTATGGCTTGCACCAACTCAATGGCTTGAAGTTGCAATTATTTTAGTTCTTTATGCACTTTATTTGAAAAATTCTAAATAATATTTTATTGAGGTTTAATTGAAAAAAGAAAAAAAGACTTCTGAAACAATAGAAGAAATTAATAGTAAACCAGAAAATATAGGTAAAATAAATAAATATTTAAAAATCTTTGCTCGAGGAGTTAAAATATTTTTTTTATCAATTTTAACAGCTATATCTGGATTAGTTTTAGTATCATTTTTTTTAGGTTATGGGGTATATTCTTCTTATGCAAAGTCTTTTGATACAGCAAAAAAAAGAAGTAATTCTACACAAATCGTATTTTATGATAAAGACAATAATATAATTTATGAAAGTTATGGTGCAAAAAATCCTGATTATATTAAAATTTCAGACGTACCTGAGGTTATAAAAACAGCGACACTTGCTTCTGAAGATGCTGATTTTTATAATCATGGTGCAGTTGATCCAAAGGGGTTAGCACGAGCCGCTTATTTAAATGTTATCAATAGTGATAAATCAGGTTTTTCTAAAATCACAGATTTATTTTCTGAAAATAATTATTCACAGGGGGGGAGTTCTATAACTCAACAGTTAGTAAAAAATTTATATTTAACAAATGAAAAAAGTTTTGAAAGAAAAATTAAAGAAATAATATATGCTATTCAAATTGAAAAAAGAGAATCCAAAGATCAAATATTAGAAGATTATTTAAATAATGTTTATTATGGTGAACAAGCGCTTGGGATTAAAAATGCCGCAAAAACATATTATGATAAGGATGTTTCTGAATTAGATTTAGCTGAAGTTTCTATGCTTGTTGGATTACCGGTTTCACCAACAAGACTTTCTCCAATTTCAGGTGATTATGAACAAGCAAAAAAAAGGCAAGAGTATGTATTATCAAAAATGGTACTTACTGGGAAGATTACTTTAGAACAAGCGAAAGAGTCTGCAAATCAAGCTATATATTTTAATGACCAAAATTTAAGTCTGACACTAAAATATCCTAATTTTGTTGAGTATACTAAAAATGAACTAAAAGAGAAGATTGGAGATGAAAACTTTTCTCGTGGTGGTTTTGAAGTTTATACTTCCCTTAACCCAAGTGTTCAAGAAAAAGTAGAAGAAATTACAAAAGAATATATTGAGAATAAATTTAAAAGTAGAAAAGTTACAAATGCTGCAGCGGTAATACTTGATAACAAAAATTATGAAATTTCGGGGATGGTTGGTGGAATAAATTGGGAAGAAAGTAAAGTTAATGTTGCCACATCATTAAGACAGCCTGGTTCATCTTTCAAGCCAATTGTTTATATGTCTGGGCTCTTGTCTAAATTTACAGCTTCTTCATTATTTGCTGACAAATATGTTAATTTTGGTGGAAATCCGGCATATAAACCAAGGAACTATGATGGTTCTTATCACGGAAATGTGACAATGAGAATCGCGCTTGCTAACTCCTTAAATATACCTGCAGTTGAAATGGCAAAATTAGTTGGGGTAGATAAAATAATTGAAACTGCCAAAAAGCTTGGCATAACAACTCTCGAAGAAGATAATAATTATGGTTTATCAATCGGACTTGGTAGCGCAGAAGTAAAACTTTTTGAGTTAACAAGAGCATATTCTGTTTTTGCAAATAACGGTCGTCTGGCTTCTTTTACAAGTATAAACAAAATTATTGATGCAGAAGATGAAGTAGTTTTTGAAAAAAAGAAATCATTTAAACAGGTTATTGATGACAAGGCAGCATATATAATGACAAGTATCCTTTCTGATAATAAAGCAAGATCTATGGTTTTTGGGAGCTCTAGCCCTTTATATTTAAAAGATAGGGTAGTTGCTGCAAAAACTGGTACTACAGATAATTATGCAGATTCCTGGACAATGGGTTATACTCCAAATTATACGGTTGGTGTTTGGATGGGGAACAATGATAGAACAGTTATGTCCCGAGTTTCAGGTATCGAAGGGGCTGCATATATTTGGAATGATATAATGAAATCTATTCATCAAGATATACCAGCTGAATTGTTTACAAAACCTGAAGGAATCTCTGAAATGTGGATAACACCTAGAACTGGTCTACCTTCTTCATCTCAAAGATTACCAAACATATTAGAATATTACATACCAGGGACAGAACCGACTAAGGATTTAAAATTTGATTATTTAAAAGTATTTGGCAAATAAACAAACATTTGATACAATAAATATATGGTTAAAGAGGGTTATAAAGTACTAATAGTAGAAGACGAAGTTCCGCTTTTAGATCTATATGATAAAAAGTTTACTTCGAGTGGATTCAGAGTAGTCAAGGCAGAAGATGGGGCTGAAGGGCTTGAAGTTGCTAAAACAGAACTGCCAGACATTGTAGTTCTTGATCTTATGCTACCAGTAATGAACGGTTTTGAGGTTTTAAAGAAATTAAAATCTGATAATTCAACAAAGGAAATACCAGTTGTCATTCTTTCTAATTATGGTGAGATGCCTAATATTACCGAAGGTATGCTTAATGGTGCTGCTGAATATCTTATAAAAGTTGAACATACTCCAGAAGAGGTTGTGGAAGTTATATCTGATGTTTTAGAAAATCAAGGAAGTATTGTGGGTAAGGCGTTTAAAGAAACTGCATAAATTTTCATATAAATCTTTTATTAATATTTGGACATTTTGATATATAATGTCCATTTTTTTAAAAGTAAAATTAATTACGTGAATAAAAAATTAATACCCAGGGTTTTAGTAGTCGATAACGACCCAATATTTTATAAACTCCTTTCAGAAAAACTTTCTAGAGAGGGGATTTTATTTAAATGTGTAAAAAATGCAAAAATGGCTATTTACGAAGTTGGTATAAATATTCCAGACCTTATTATCACAGATATATTGTTACCTGGTCTAAATGGGTTTGAATTAATAAAAGAGCTTAAAGATGAATTTAATACAACAAATTTAGAATATTTAGTTGTTTCTAACTATGGTGAAAATAGAATAGTCTACGATATTGATTTTCTTAACACTTTAGGAATAAGAAAGTATCTGATAAAATCAAACTATACAACTAATGAATTAATAAAAGAAATTAAAAAATCAATAAACGAGTGCAAAAAAAATCCATTGAAGCAATAATACTTGGCAGAAAAAATTGGGGCGAAGCAGATCGTCTCGTTTTTGCTTATACAAAAGAAGAGGGGAAAATAAAATTTATTGCTAAGGGCTCTAGGAAAATAAAAAGCAAGATGGCTTGTCATATAGAACCTTTTACTATAGGAAAATATAATTTATTAATGGGTAAAAATTTTCCGATTTTAGTTGGAGCCGAATCAAGTGAACAAAATATTAATTTAACTAAAAATCTTGCAACGTATAAAAAGGCTGCTTATCTAATTGAGCTTTTAGATATTTCATCTGAGGAAGGAGTTGCTAATAATAATATTTATATATATGCAAAAAAAATATTGTTATTGTTAAATAAAGTAGATGAATGTAAACAAAATATATTAATCTCTTTTTTTGAATATTTAATTTTAGAATCTTCGGGCTATAAACCAAATTATGCTTGTTGTAAAAAATGTGGTATTTCGATTAATGAATGTGATTATTATTTTGGAAGCTTTGAAGGAGTATATTGTGTTAATTGCAATAAAGATGGGGTTAAAATTTCAAAAAATGTTTATAAAATATTAAGAATATTTGAAAGTAAAAATATAAATAAAATCATTAGTATTAAAGATATTAATATTTATGAAAAAGAAATTTCTGAAGTGATTTATAATTATTTATATGATATACTTCCAAAAATTCCTAAATCAAAAATAATATGAACAAAGCTCAAGAAAATTGGAAAAAAACATATAAAAAAGGGAAGGCACCGCTTTCTTGGAATCTTAATGATTATAAGGTTTGGAATGAAGAACCTCCAATCTGTGTCTTTAATGGAATAACAGAAGGAGAGATAATGGAAACCGAAGATATTGAACAATGGTTTTTAGAAACAACAAGAACTCTTTCAGTTTTTGCCCAGGAATATCCTGAAAAAATTGAACAACAATATCAATTATATTTATTTGATTTGGAATACCTTAAAAAACTTGGTAAAATCGATACAGAAATAAAAGAAAAAATGTCAAGTAAGGAGAACTTTAGTTTTGGCAAATAATGATTTTGAAAAAATTGTATCTTTATCGAAAAGAAGAGGCTTTATATATCCATCGTCAGAGATTTATGGCGGACTTTCTGCAATCTATGACTATGGCCACTATGGGGTGTTATTAAAGGATAATATTCGATCTAGTTGGCTTAAAGATATGGTTCAAACTAGAGAAGATGTTTATGGTTTAGATAGTGCAATATTTATGCACCCAAAGACATGGGAAGCTTCGGGACACTTAGAAGGGTTTAATGACCCCCAGATTGATTGTAAAAAATGTAAAAATAGAATGAGGGCAGATAAAGTGCTTGAAGGAATGGGGATATCTGCCGATAAGGAATCTATTGAATTTATAAATAGAGAGTTAGATAAATTACGAAAAGAAAAAAAATTAAAATGCGATAAGTGTGGTTCTACAGAAATAACAAAAGCCAAAGTTTTTTCTATGATGGTTAAATCTAACTTAGGTTCACCTACAGAAGCATTATCTGAAGAGAATGTAGTTTATTTAAGACCAGAGACTTGTGGCGGTATCTATCTCGAATATAAAAATATAATGGATTCCTTGCATCCTAAAATTCCTTTTGGGGTAGCACAAGTTGGTAAAGCATTCAGGAATGAGATAGTAGCTCGTCAATTTATTTTTCGCACTCGCGAGTTTGAACAAATGGAAATGCAGTATTTTGTAGCGCCAGAAGATGAGGAAAAATATTACAAATCTTGGAAGAAGATACGTTGGGACTGGTATCTATCCCTTGGTTTTCCAGAAAAGTCACTTAGGTGGCATAAACATAATAAGCTGGCTCATTACGCAACCGAAGCATACGATATTGAATATAATTTTAAATCACTTGGTAATTTTGATGAAATCGAGGGCATACATGCCAGAGGCGATTGGGATTTATCTCAACATTCTAAATTTTCAGGAACTGACCTTTCTTATACAGATCCAAAAACAAATAAAAAGTATATGCCAAATATTGTAGAAACTGCTGCGGGCTTAAGTAGAATTTTGTTTGCAGTAATGGATTTAGCTTACACTGAAGAAAAAGTTGGAGATGAAGATAGAATTGTCATGAAATTTCCAAGAAACTTAGCTCCTATTAAGGTTGCTGTTTTCCCTCTTCTTAAAAATAAGCCGGAGCTTGTTAAAAAAGCTAAAGAAATTTTTGATATACTTAAAGAACAATTTTCTTGTGAATTTGATGACAATGGGAATATTGGTAAAAGATATAGAAGGCAAGATGAAATTGGTACGCCATATTGCATTACAGTTGATTTTGACACTTTAGAAAAAAATACTGTTACAATCAGAGATAGAGATAATATGGAACAAAAAAGATTAGAAATTTCAAAGCTTAATGATTTTTTTAATAAAGAGTTAAATAAATAATGGGATTTCCAATAGAAATTAATTCATTACTAGTTTTACCTAAAAATTTTAATATTCTAGGATTGAAGGAAAAAAATTATATTCAATTATTAAAGAAGGTCAAAGAATATTTTCAATTAATGTTCCATTGGAATTTTGTGATTATAAATATAAGTATTTAGGCAAAATTGTTATAAAAAAATTAGAACTTACAAATAATCAAACAAAATTAGAATTTTCAGTCTTAAAAATTTTTAATGATCTTGAATCAAAAATCTTTAGCGAGAATTTTATAAAACCTACTAAATAAATATATAAATTTATTTTAAAATAGACTTGACAATTGATTGACTATTAAATAAAATGACTAAGCACAAAAGACAGAAAGCGAAAAGTCTGTGTTTTTTTTACTCTAAAAACAAGGAAAAATTATGGAAAAAACAATGTATTTAACAAAAGAAGGCTATGAAAATCTTAAGGTAGAACTTGAGAATCTTTTGACTAAAGAAAGAAAAGTAGTAGCCGATAGAATAAAAACTGCAAAAGAGTATGGAGACCTGGCAGAGAATTCTGAATATTCTGATGCAAAAGAACAACAATCATTTGTAGAAGGAAGAATTATTGAAGTTGAACATATTTTAAAAAATGCTCAAATTATTGATGAATCAAATATGGTTTGTGACCTTGTTAATGTAGGATGTACTGTTCACTTGGAAGCTTCAGACAGAGAACTTAAATACAAAATTGTAGGCTCAACTGAGGCTGACCCAGCAAAAGGTTATATTTCAAATGAATCTCCAATTGGTCAAGCATTAATTGGTAAGAAAAAAGGTGAAGAAGTAGAAGTTACTGTCCCAGCAGGGGTAATGAAATATAAAATCAAAAAAATTTCGTAGACATTATAGGATTTGAGAGAGTCAAAAAGCTGGCAAGTTAGCCAGTTTTTTGATACTATTTTTATTATGAATGAAGGAAAAACTGAAAAACAAATATATAACGAAAGAATTCAAAAGTTAAATTTATTAAAAGACTTAGGAGTTGACCCTTATCCATCTACTGGTAAAAGGACTAATTATAATAGTGAAATTACTAATTCATTTAATAAATTTAAAACAAAAAAAGTTTTTGTAGTTGGTAGAATTATGACATTAAGATCACATGGGAAAATTTCTTTTACAACTATTAAAGATTATTCTGGTGAAATACAGCTAGCCTTCAAAGAAGATAATTTAGGGAAACAAAAATATAAGGTACTCCGTAAATTTGATATGGGTGATTTTATTGAAGCCCAAGGTGTTGTTTTTAAAACTAAGGCCGGAGAAATATCTGTGGATGTATCTGGATTTAGAATGCTCTCTAAGTCTCTGAGACCACTTCCAGAGAAATTCCATGGTCTTAAGGATGAAGAACTAAGACTTAGAAAAAGGTACCTTGATATTATTACAAATTCAGAAATCCAGGATATGGTGGTAAAAAGATCTAAATTTTGGCAAACAATGAGAAACTTTCTTTTAGATATGAATTTTTTAGAAGTTGAAACACCAATTATAGAAACAGTTACAGGTGGTGCAGACGCAAGGCCCTTTGTTTCACACCATAATGCCCTTGATATTGATGTTTTTTTAAGAATATCTTGTGGTGAATTATGGCAAAAAAGGTTAATGGTTGCAGGTCTTGAAAGAACCTTTGAGATTGGAAGAATATTTAGGAATGAAGGCATGAGTCATGAGCATTTACAAGATTATACTCAAATGGAATTTTATATGGCATATTCTGATTATAATGAAGGTATGAAATTAGTTGAAAAACTGTATAAAAAACTTGCCAAGGAAACGTTTGGTACATATCAATTTAAAATAGGTGATTTTAATATAAATCTTAATAAAAAATGGGAAATTTATAAATTCCGCGAAATAATAAAGAAATATACTAAAATTGATATTGAAAAAACTACTACTGTAGAAATTAAAAATAAACTTAATGAGCTAAAAATTAATTATGATAATAAGGGCTTCAACTTTAATCGAGGGATTGATAATCTTTGGAAATATTGTCGTAAAAATATAGCCGGTCCTGGGTTTTTAGTTGATGTTCCTGTTAGTATTGAGCCATTAGCAAAAAGAAAAACAGATAATAATAACTTAGTACAAAGATTTCAGGTTATTCTTGCAGGATCAGAAATGGGTAAAGGGTTTTCAGAACTCAATGACCCAGTAGACCAAGCCGGAAGGTTTACAGAACAACAAAAATTAAGAGAGCAAGGTGACGAAGAGGCTCAAATGTATGATCATGATTTTGTTGAAGCACTTGAGTATGGTATGCCCCCAACATTTGGTTTTGGAGTATCAGAAAGACTATTTTCATTTCTTTCAAATAAACCTGCCCGAGAAACACAAATATTTCCTCTAATGAAACCTAATAAGAAATAATTTCCAAACTTTATTGGTATTTTTTGTGTTTTCTGACATTAACTTATTCAATGCAATGTTATATATTAGATTTAGTTGACCTGCCCGTAAAAAGGTTTTGGTCCACCGGGGGTAATTCCCCCTCGTAATCATAAATCCCCAAGTAAATCCTACACAATTGTGTGGGATTTTTGATATTCAAAAATAATTAAAATTACGTTATAATCTATTCATGCTTGATATAAAATATATTAGAGAAAACCCTAAATTAGTAGAAAAATCATCTCTAGATAAAGGCGCAAAGGTTGATATTAATAAACTTTTGATTTTGGATAAAAAAAGGGTAGATTTAATATTAAAAAGGGATAAACTCAGGAGTTCAAAAAAACAAGCTGGAAAACCTACAGATACTGAAATTAAATTGATTAAGGAATCAAAAATTAAATTAGAAAAAATAGAGAAAGAGTTGTCCCCAATTGAAAAACAGTGGAATGAAATCATGAGGTCAATACCTAATCCAGCGCTTCCTGAGGTAATTATTGGCAAAGGTGATGGTGAAAATAGTGTATTAAGAACAGAGGGTGTTCCAACTAAATTTGATTTTAAACCTAAAAATCATATTGAATTAACGGAAAATTCTAAAGAAATTGATTTAGGTAGAGGTTCTAATGTTTCTGGCTCTAGGTTTGTTTATCTTAAGGGTAAAATTGCACAGATTGAACTTGCATTAATAAATTATGCATTTGATATCTTAATAAAAGAAGGTTTTATCCCAGTTTTCCCACCAGTAATAATTAAAAGCGAATCTATGGCAGCAATGGGCTATCTTGAACATGGTGGGGACGATGAAATATATTATCTAAATAAAGATGATATGTATCTTGTAGGAACATCTGAACAATCTGTTGGGCCAATGCACGCTGGGGAGGTTTTTAATGAATCCCAATTACCTCTCAGATATGCTGCTTTTTCAAGCTGTTTTCGTCGAGAAGCTGGCTCTTATGGAAAAGATACTAAAGGCATTTTAAGAATGCATCAATTCGATAAAATTGAGATGTTTACCTATTCAAGACCAGAAGATTCCGGAAAAGAACATGATTTTTTACTATCAATAGAGGAAAAACTAGTTAAAGGTTTAAAATTACCTTATCAAGTTTTAAATATTTGCACCGCAGACTTAGGGTTACCTGCTGCAAAAAAATTTGACATTGAATGTTGGGTACCATCACAAAATAAATATAGAGAAACACATTCTACCTCAAATTGTACGGATTTTCAGGCTAGACGCTTAAATATTAAATATCGCAATTCTGATGGAGATAAATTTTTTGTACATACATTAAATGGCACAGCCTTTGCTATTGGTAGAATGATTATTTCGATTATTGAAAATTATCAAAATAAAGATGGTTCAATCACAATTCCAGATGTCTTACAAAAATATACTGGATTTAAGAAAATTATATAAAAAAGGAGAACTATGAAAATTGATATAAGAAATGTACATTTTGAGATGGACAAAAAAACAAGAGACTATGCTGCAGAAAAAATTGGTCGACTAGAAAAATATTATAGGAATATAGTTAAAGCTGAAGTAGCCCTTGAAGAACATGGGAGTGATACACCAAATGTTAAATATGGTTGTAAAGTAAAAATTTTGATTCCCGGGAATGATCTTTTTGCTGAAGAATATTCAAAAGATATTTTTACTGCTATTGATATGGTCGTAGGTAAATTACAACAACAATTAAGAAAGGTTAAAGAAAAAAATACACCCAATAAAATACATCAGGCCAAAAACTGGGTAAAAAACTTTTTCGGAAAATAATATGTCACTATTCAGTAAAATCTTTGGTGACCCAAATGCCAAAGAAGTAATAAAATTAGAGCCAAAAGTAGCTGAAATAAATCATTTGGAAGATAAAATCCAAAAACTTTCTGATATAAAAATTAAAGATAGATATCAGGAAATAAAAGATGAAGTTATTAAAGAGTTAGAAAATGATAAGAATAAAACGAAAGATAAAGAATCATTAAAAAAAGTTGAACTTGATATTTTAGATAAATATCTTGTTGAGGTATTTGCGCTTACACGTGAAGCTGCTAAAAGAACTATAGGTCAACGTCATTATGATGTTCAGTTGATGGGAGGTATTGTTCTTAATAATGGGAAGATAGCTGAGATGAGAACAGGGGAGGGGAAAACCTTAGTTGCAACACTTTCTGCTTCCTTAAATGCACTTTGTGGCAAAGGTATACATATAATTACTGTAAATGATTATCTTGCAAAACGTGATGCGGGTTGGATGGGACGTATTTACGATTTTTTAGGTCTCTCAACCTCTACAATTATTCATAATAAAGCATATATTTTTGATAAAACTATTGATAATAAAGATTCATTAGACGAAAAAACAAAAAATTTAAGAGAAATAACTCGCAAAGAAGCATATTACACTGATATTACTTATGGTACAAATAATGAATTTGGTTTCGATTATTTAAGAGATAATATGGCCCAGAACAATGACCAAATGGTCCAAAGACCCCTTCATTTTGCGATTGTTGATGAAGTAGATTCAATTCTTATTGATGAATCAAGAACCCCGTTAATTATTTCTGCCCCGGCAGAAGAAGCAACAAATAAATATTATGAGTTTGCAAAATTAGTTACACAATTAACACCGGAAAAAGATTTTGTTGTAGATGAAAAAATGCATGCAGCAACATTAACTGATGAAGGGATCTCCCATATGGAGAAGCTACTTGGTATAGAAAATATATATGAAGCATATGGGATTGAAAATGTTCATCACATTGAACAGGCATTAAAAGCTGAAGCATTATTTAAAAATGATAAAGATTATGTCATAAAAAACGGTGAAATAGTTATTGTTGATGAATTTACTGGACGACTTATGGAAGGAAGAAGATATTCTGAGGGGCTTCATCAAGCAATTGAGGCTAAAGAAGGTGTTCAAATTAAGCAAGAATCTATTACCCTTGCAACAATCTCTTTTCAAAATTATTTCAGATTATATGTAAAGATTTCTGGGATGACAGGAACTGCAGTTACTGAGGCTGAGGAATTTCATAAAATATATAACCTTGATGTTATTGTAATGCCAACTAATAGGCCAATGATAAGAAAGGATATTGGAGATGTTATTTACAAAAACGAAAAAGCAAAATTTCTTGCTGTTGTTAAAGATATTAAGGAACGACATTCAAAAGGACAGCCAGTACTTGTTGGAACTGTTTCTATTGATAAAAATGAAATATTATCAGACCTTTTGAATAGAGAAGGTATAAAGCATGAAGTTTTAAATGCAAAAAATCATGAAAAAGAAGCAATGATTATTGAAAATGCAGGTCAAAAGAGTGCTGTAACTGTTGCAACAAATATGGCCGGGAGAGGTACGGATATTTTATTAGGTGATGGGGTTATTGAGGTTGGTGGGCTACATATTATCGGTACAGAAAGACATGAATCCAGAAGAATTGATAATCAGCTTCGTGGTAGGGCTGGTCGACAAGGAGACCCAGGCTCAACACAATTTTTTGTTTCTCTTGAAGATGATTTAATGAGAATATTTGGTTCTGATAAAGTTAAAACTATGATGGACACTCTTGGGCTTCCAGATGATACACCTATTACTCATTCAATTATTACAAAGTCTCTAGAGCAGGCTCAAAAGAGAGTTGAGGGCCAAAATTTTGATACAAGGAAACATTTGGTCGAATATGATGATATTGCAAATAAACAAAGAGAATACATCTATAATAAAAGAAGAGAGGCAATTAACGCCGAGTCTCTTAAAGATGATTTTATTGATTATTTTAAAAAGGAATCTGAAAATATAGTTAATTCATTTATATCTGTAGAAACGCAAGAATTAGATACTGAAAAAGTCTCTGAGGTTGCAAAAAGTATAATGCCAAATATTTCTAATTCTCAATTAGATTTACTTAAAACAAAAGATGTTGAAAAATCAAAAGAGTTTTTGATCCAAATATTTTCAGAAGGTTATATAAACAAAGAAAAAGAAATATCAAGTAAAATTATGCGTATTCTTGAACATGCTTTATATTTAAAAACTGTTGATATGTTATGGATTGATCATATTGATGCTATGGAACATTTGAGAGAGGGGATTGGGCTTCGTGGATATGGTCAAAAGGACCCATTAGTAGAATATAAGAATGAATCATTTGGTATGTTCCAAAAATTACTTTCTGCCATCCAATCTGAAATTGTTAACTCATTTTTTAAGGTTAGTATAAATGTTTCTAACCCTAATGATAGCAATGAAAAAACAAACGATATTCCAAAAGAAGTAGATCATACTAACAGTAAAAAAATTGGCAGGAATGAACCTTGCCCATGTGGAAGTGGGAAAAAATATAAAAAGTGCCATGGGAGAAATGAAAAATGAATGTAACATTACCATTAGTATTATCAACTGGATTGTTAGATTCTTTTAACCCGTGTGCAATCTCAGTAATTTTGTTATTTATTTCTGTTCTTTTCACGATTGGAAAGTCAAGAAGAGAAATTTTAGGCTTTGGGTTAACATATGTTGCTTCTGTATTTGTAACATATTTTATTATTGGACTTTTCTATTATCAACTCCTTGGCCTTTTAACTAAATTATCTACTAATAATATTTCTGGGTATATGATATTTATAGCAGCGATATTAACAATATTTTTTGGTGTTTTAAATATTAAGGAATATTTTTTCCCAAATTTAGGGCCAACATTAAGAATCCCATTTAAAATTAGAGAAATGGCAAGTAAACTTGCTTTTAAAGCTGATATTTTTTCCGCTATAATTTTAGGTGTAATCATAGCAGCCTCTGAACTCCCATGTTCTGGTTCAGTATACATTGGGATATTAACGTATTTAAAATTTAAGACTACTGTTATATCGGGAATGATTTATTTAGGTCTTTATAATTTAATGTTTGTTTCTCCATTATTAATAATTTTAGGAGTTGCTTCTAATAAAATATTAACTGAAAGATTTATTAATTGGCAAGAACGCATGGGTAGAAAAATGCACTTATTACTTGCAATTTTAATGATTTCACTAGGTATTGGGATGATATTTTTAATATAATTTAGTTATTTTTACATATAATAGTGACGATTATCATGTTAATATTCATATATTAGTTTTTACTATTGACAAGGTTTGTTTGGTATGATATACTCATAAGTCAAGTAAAAATTAGTAGGTCTTGGCAGAAAGAGTTGGGTATGAAAAATATATTTAAAAAAATGTTTGTGGTACTTTCAGTAGCTTTACTTTCTGGTGTATTAATTTCCCCTTTAATAGTAAATGGTGGTAGTGGACGAGATTGTGATGATAATGCTGTTATTTATTGTGGGACTTTAACTACAACAGAATTAAATAATAAAATAAGAAATGGTACCGGAAGAACAAATCAGTCCGCTACACAACTAACTGCCTTATATAATAAATTTGGTTACAATGTTGCTGACTATGGGAAACTTAAAGAAGGATATGTCACAAAATCAAATACTGTTGTATTAAACGGGAAAACAATTGCTTCTAATGTTTATTCTATGGGGAGACATTGGACATCAGGGTCTACCCAAGTTTCTGGTATAAGCTATCCACTATATTTAAGACATCCTGCTCAAAGTTTTATTTCAAATTCAATCCCGGCCTTCATATACCTAAATACTGATGGCTCTTTTAGAATGGCTATTATTAAATCTTGTGGGAATATAGTCCCTGGTAAAATTTTAGCTCCTGCTCCAACATATAGACTTTATGCTCTTAAATTTATTGATGCTAATGGGAATGGTCATTGGGATTCAAATGAAAACCAAAGACACCAAGGCGTAACATTTAGGCTAACTGGTAACGGAGTAAATAAAACCGCAGTAACAGATTCAATGGGTTATGCATGGTTTTATGGTATGGCCGGAGGAACATATACTATCGCTGAATCGGTACCGAGTGGTTATAGAGTTACAACTCAAAATCCTCAAACACTTGTGGCCTCAGGAGCCGCAGGAGCAAGAATTGGTAGAGTGTTTGGTAACCAAAGAATACTTCCTGCCGCATATACATTAACAGTTCAAAAGTTTAATGATGTTAATGGTAATGGAACTCGTGAAATTTCTTCAGAAGCACTTTTACCAAATTGGCAGTTTAGAGTAACAGGGAATGGTATCGATCGAACAATTACCACTAATAGCTCTGGTATTGCAACACTAAGTAATCTTACAGCTGGTAGTTATACTGTTAGAGAAATTGAGCAGTCAGGATGGAGAATTACTACTTCAGGTACTGTAAATGTAAATGTTGCTGGTAATACTACAGTTGTGTTTGGTAATCAAAGAATTCCGCTTAGATACTCTTTAAATGTTCAAAAGTTTAATGATGTTAATGGGAATGGTTCTAGAGAAAATTTAACTGAACCATTAATATCAGGTTGGCAGTTTAGAGTAACGGGTAATAATGTTGATCAAACTATTACTACCAATACTTCAGGGGTTGCAACACTAAGTAATTTGCTTGCAGGTACATATACAGTTAGAGAAATTGAACAGTCAGGATGGAGAATTACTACTTCTGGTACTGTTGATGTACGTCTTTCAGGTGATACTACTGTTGTGTTTGGTAACCAAAGAATTCCGCTAAAATCTAATCTTCAAGTATATAAATTTGAAGATGCTAATAATAATAGAATTCAAGATAATGGAGAACAAAATTTAGCTGGATGGCAGTTTATAGTAACTGGTCCAAATTTCCGAGAAACACTAACTACTGATTCTAATGGTTTTGCAGAGCTAACTGATCTCGAACCTGGTGAATATACAGTTACTGAAGTTTTAAGGGATGACTGGATTAATACTACAGGGATAACCCTTTCAAGAGAGATAGAAGAAGGAGAAACTGAAGTTACAGTATTTGGTAACCAAAGAATAACAACACCTCCTATAACACCTCCTGTAACACCACCAAGTGGGGGAGAAACTCTTCCAGTTTCTGGTCCAATTGAAACTGCCGGGGCTGCCGGTGCATCTATGACACTTTCGGGTGGACTACTTGCCTGGATACGTTCAAAGAAAAATCTTCTTGGCGCTCTAAAAAAATGAAATAAGCAATAAAAGGTTGGCACTTTACTAATGTACATTAGTAAAGTGCCTCTTTGGTTATGAAGACAGTTAATATAATGTTAAAATAGATAAAATATGAAAGAGTTAAAAGAAAAATTAATTGATATAAAAAATAGAATTGCTGAGGCAATTAATGTCTTGGGATTGGATAAAAAAGAGATAGAGCTCGATTTTTTAGAAGAAGGATCTCTAAAAAGTAATTTTTGGGATGATACTGAAAATGCTCAAGACATTACTAAAAAAATAAATAATATTAAACAAATTGTAGCTCCATGGAGAAAAATGGAAAAAGAAGCCACTGAACTTATCGAGCTTTTAGAAAATACAGAAAAAGAGGATGAAATATTTTTAGAAATTGAAAATAAATCCAAAGAGTTAGAAAAAGAATTAAAAGAGCATGAAACAGAAACATACTATTCAGGTAAATATGATCAAGAAAATGCAATACTTTCGATATATTCCGGGGCTGGAGGAGTAGATGCCCAAGATTGGTCAGAAATGCTTCTTACTATGTATTTAAAATATACCGAAAAACATAATCTTACTGCTACTATTATTCATTCTACTCCAGGGGCTGAAGCGGGCATTAAGGGGGCAACTATCGAAATCTCTGGAGCGTTTGCTTATGGTCAATTAAAATCAGAAAGAGGAGTTCACAGACTTGTAAGAATATCACCTTATGATTCTGATAAAGCAAGACATACTTCTTTTTCTTTAGTTGAGGTAATCCCAGAGATTGAAAAAACCGATATATCTATACCTGAATCTGATCTAAAAATTGACACATATAGAGCATCTGGGCATGGGGGACAATCTGTTAATACTACCGATTCAGCTGTTAGAATTACACATATTCCAACGGGCACAGTCGTCACGTGTCAAAATGAACGTTCACAAATACAAAATAGAGCCAAAGCAATGAAAGTATTAAAATCAAGACTTCAAATACTCACTGATTCAGAAAGAGAAAAAGAGCTTAAGATTATTAAAGGTGAAAATATGACTGCAGAATGGGGATCTCAAATTCGGTCATATGTAATTCATCCTTACCAAATGGTTAAGGACCATAGGAATAATACAGAAACCTCAGACACTTCAGGGGTTTTAGACGGTAATTTAGATATTTTTATTGAAGCTTATCTTAAAACTCCAATTGAAGAAAAATAAATTTCATACTTGAGAATTATATATTCAATTGTTACAATTGAATATATGAGGGGGTTCGCTTGATAAAATTTGAAAACGTTTCTAAAATATATTTAAAAGATAAAGCTGCACTAGATGACGTTTCTCTAAGTATAAAACCTAGAGAGTTTGTTTGTGTTGTTGGACATTCTGGTGCCGGTAAATCAACTATGATTAAACTTATTAATATGGAAGAAAAACCAACAAAGGGGAAAATTAATGTTGGTGGAATTGATTATTCAAAATTCCCAAAAAGAAATATACCATATCTACGCAGAAAAATAGGAATTGTTTATCAAGATTTTAAACTTCTTCCCAAAAAAAGTGTATATGAGAATGTTTCATATGCTCTTGAAGTAGCTGGAATTTCAAACAAAGAAATTAGAGAAAGAGTTCCTAAAATTCTTCAGCTTGTTGGCCTTTCTAAAAATTCAAAATGTACGCCTGATGAGCTCTCTGGCGGAGAAAAACAGAGAGTAGTAATTGCAAGAGCGCTTGTCCACCAACCAAAAATATTAATTGCAGACGAACCTACAGGAAATCTTGATCCAAAAAATGCCTGGGAAATTATCGACTTACTTCTTAAAATAAATAGCTTTGGGACTACCGTACTCCTTACTACTCACAATAAAGATATCGTTGATAACCTTAAGAAACGAGTTATAACTCTTTCTAAGGGTAAAATTATTAAAGATGAAAAAGTGGGGAAATATACCGTATGATTACAATGTGGAGAATAATTAAAGCTGGTTTTACAAATTTCGTAAGAAATGGAGTCTTATCTTTTGCCTCAACCACAATAATGGTATTAACTCTTTTGTCGCTTTCTACCTTTTTAATTGTAAATATCGCACTTACGACTGGGATACAAGCAATTCAAGAAAAAATTGATGTTTCTGCATATTTAAATGACACTGCAAAAGAAGAAGATATTTTAGATTTACAGAAAGTAATTGCTGACAGTTCAGATGTTAAATCAGTTAAATATGTTTCAAAAGACGAAGCATTAATACGATATAAAGAACAGAATAAAAATAATCAAAAATTGCTTGAATCCCTAGAAGGTATAGATAACCCACTTCCAGCTTCACTTGAGGTAAAAGTTTATGATCCCGCAAAGCTTGAGCAAGTCACTAAGGTTTTTGAAGAAGATAATTATAAGGGGTTAATTAGAAAAGTTAGTTATAAAGAAAATAAGATAGTTATTGATAAGCTTTTTAGTGCAACAGAATTTATTAAAAAAGTAGGTATTGGAGCAACAACCGCCTTTGCTCTTATTACTCTTATTATTGTTTTTAATACAATCAGAATTGCAATATTTTCACAAAAAGATGATATTGAAATTATGAGACTGGTAGGTGCCACAAATTGGTTTATAAGAGGTCCTTTTATTCTTGAAGGTGCACTTTATGGAATTATTGCAACAATTATAACTATGATTTCACTTGCAGCGATTCTTTATTACACAGGTCCATCACTTACAAATTATTTTGGAGGGGTTGGGTCAGATGTTAATTCATATTTATATAATAATGTTGTTGTTATTTTACTTGTTCAACTCGGGATTGGTATTATCATCGGTGTAACTAGTTCATGGTTAGCACTACGTAAGTATTTAAAAAGTGCTAAGTAGTATTCTTTCTTATAAATGATATAATAAAATACGATCTTTTATTACTTAAATATATTATATTTTTGTGCTTAAACTATTGACAAGCATTTGGTAAAAGTAATATAATATGCATACAGAGGGAAAATGAACAAAAAGCAGGGGTCAATACAAAAACAAATATTTTCTAAATTTATAAAAGGCGCACAAGCTATAGTTATTGGTTTGGCGCTATTTTTAATGCCTTTGCAAGTTTTTGCTATGACTCAAGCAGAGGCTCAAGCGGAAATAGACAGATTAAACGCGGAAAGTGCTGCAGCTCAAGCGCAAATTACTCAACTACAAGGGAAAAAAAGAACATTAAGCGAGGAAATTTCTCTTTTTAATTCTCAAATATATCAGTTGCAGTTACAAATTAATTCTGCTCAAAAGGAAATTGATCTTACCACTATACAAATAAGCAATATCGGTGTTCAAATAACTCAAGCTGAAAGTGATTTAAAAATACGACAAGCACAACTTGGTGAAATAATGCGTGTTATGTATGAAGATGGACAAGTCTCAAATATTGAACTTATTGCAAAATCTCAAAGTTTTTCTGAATTTTTAGATAGAAGTGAATATATTGAAGTTATGCAATTAAATATAAAAGAAAATGCTACAAAAATTCTTGATTTAAAAAATGAATTAGATTCAAAAAAAAAGGAAATGGAAACCAAGAGAAATAAAGCACAACAATTAAAATCTGAAACACTATCTCAAAGAACAAGTATAAATATAAAAAAACAGCAAAAAGATTATTTACTAGTCCAAACTAATGGGAGTGAAAGTGCATATCAATCAGTTGTTAATAGCAACAATGCAAGAATGGGTATTTTACATTGTATAGCCGCTGGTGGTTGTCAAAGTGTTGCAAATGGTGATCTAGTCTCATCTAATACTCCTTTATATTATAATCAAACTTCATCTCCCTGGGGCAGTCAAAAATATGCTCCCTGCTGGGACTGTACTTATGCGAATTATGGCTGTCTAATTACAAGTTTAGCAATGGCACACGGAGTAACTCCACCTGTTGAGGCTTCAAGACATAGTTTTACTTATGATGGTTATATGATAGGTAGTTATGGTCAAAATGTGACTGGGAATTGGACTGCAATAAATCTTGCCTTATCTCAAGGTAAGCCTGTTATTTTTGGTTTATACCTTAACAGCTATGGAGATACTCACTTTGTATTAGCCAAAAGTACATCTGGTGGTAAATATTATATTAATGATCCATATTTTGGAACCAATCATGCTTATAGTATTTCACAGGTATATAAGGCTGTAATACCTTGGTAACCTAGGGGGTTATTTGAAATTATTTAGGGGGAAATACAAAAATTTAAAAATAGGAATAATTGTTTGGGGACTAATTTTAGTTTCTTTAATATTTGTTTTCCCATATTTTGGTTGGGCAGAGAATCTAGAACAAATAAAGAATCAGATAATGAGTCTTGGACAACAAAGACAGCAATTAGTAACACAAATAGAAGGATATGATAACCAACTTAAATATTTAGAAGATGAACTAGTAAAAACAGATACTTCTATTAAATCTAACGAAGATGAACTTATAAAAATAGAAAGTGAGCTAAAAAAACAACAGGGGTATTTATCTGAAAATCTTAAAGCTCTTTATGAAGACGGGAATAAATCATTTTTTGAACTTATATTTAGTTCAAAAACTTTTTCAGATTTTATCGATCGGACAGAATATTTAAATGTAACAAATGAGAATTTAAAAGAATTATCAGATAGTATTAGCGCATTAAAAAAAGATGCTCAAAAAAGAAGAAAGTCCTTATCTACCTTAAAAACCATACAAGTATTACTTAGAACAAGCATAGATACACAAAAAACCGATAAAGTTGCAAACCTTGTTCAGGTCGAAGAAGAAGAAAGGAGAATTAGAGACAGATTTATTGAAAAATTTGGTACGTGGGCAAATACAGCTTATTGTAAAAGTGAAGGAAAGATAATAAAAGCAAAATATTCAGTTTTTAACTTTCCTTTGAGTTGTGGGTATGTTTCTCAAGGATTTGGTATGACAGAATTTGCAGGTGTTGATAATGCTTATCGAGGCAATATTCATAATGGATTTGATGTTGGTGTTGAAACAGGAACCGAGATAAACTCAGTAGGCAAGGGGACTGTTTTTGCAAAAGGCTCTTCTCCTTCTGGTGGATGGGGAAATTGGGCGATGATAAAAATGGATAAAGTAAATATTGAAAATCAAGATATAGAATTTTATGCCCTTTATGCTCACATGATTACAGAAACAATGCTTAATGTTGGAGATAAAGTAACATCTAATACTTTAGTTGGTTGGGTAGGGGGAACCCCTTATTGGTCACCACATTTTCATTTTTCATTATTTATAACTCCATCAGGATGGTCAGAACAAGGAGTTGGACCTTATCCAGGGAATGCAGTTGACCCATTAAATTATATGGACATCCCAATTTCTACTATTGGAACTGACTGGGATCCAAATTATATTCACTAATAATTACTGAAGTGTAGTTTCTCTATTTCTAAATAAATTAAGTTAGAATACATATAATATTTGATTTTAAATTTCTATTTTTTCTGTTAAAATTGTATGGCATGGCAAATAAATTTATTAAAGAAAGTATAAATAAAAAAGATAAAAGCAAAAGGATTATCCTTGGTGCTTTATTTGTTTTTATCTTTATATTTGGTTGGATATTAGGGCGACAAGATGCTAAATTTTCAGGTTATGGGTATACCCCAGACTTATCTGGGAGAGGCTCTAGTAATTCATCTGTAGATTTCTCGGTTTTTTGGAGAGCATGGGATTTACTTGAAAAAAATTATGATGGTAAATTAGATTATCAGAAAATGGTTTATGGAGCAATTGATGGTATGACTAGAGCAATAGGTGACCCATATACTGCATTTATGACCCCTGAAGAATCAAAGCAACTTTCTAATGACCTTTCGGGAGTTATATCAGGGATTGGTGCAGAAATTGGCATAAGAGATAATAAATTAACAGTTATAGCTCCAATTGATGAATCCCCGGCAAAAAAAGCTGGGATAGTTGCAGGTGACCATATTTCAAAAATTAATAATGAAATTACTGCAGGTATGGACATAAATTTAGCAGTTTCAAAAATTAGAGGAGATGAAGGGAGTATAGTAAAATTAACAATTGAAAAAAATGGCATAGAAAAACTATATGAAATAACTAGAGCAAAAATTACTGTAAAAAGTGTTAAATCAGAAATTAAAAATAAAGATGTAGGGTATATTTCAATTAATCGATTTGATGAAAATACTACAAACGATTTAAAAATTGTATTGAATGATTTTGTTTCTAAAGATATTGATAAAATTATTATTGATCTTAGAGATAACCCGGGTGGTTATTTAGACGAGTCTGTCACTGTTGCTTCAGAATTTATAAAAGATGGTGTTATTGTAACAGAAAAAAAAGACACTCTTTTTGCTAAAAATAATGCATATAAAGCAACCGGAAATGGTATAGCTGTTTCAAATGACATAAAAATTGTAGTGTTAGTAAATAATGGTTCAGCTTCAGCATCTGAAATAGTTGCGGGTGCAATAAAAGATCATAAAAGAGGAACATTAATTGGTGAAAAAACTTTTGGTAAGGGTTCAGTACAAGAAATAGAAAATCTTTCTAATGGTTCTAAAATGAGAATTACAGTCGCTCATTGGTATACTCCAAATGGAAAAAATATTGGTAAAGAAGGAATTTTACCAGATATTGAGGTTAAAATGACAGAAGATGATTATAATTTAGGGAAAGACCCTCAACTTGATAAAGCATTAGAAACGCTTAAATAAGAAAGGAATTTATGACTAAAGTAATATTTTTACAAAATGTTGAAGATTACAAAGTGGGGGATGTTAAAGAAGTTTCAGAGGGATATGCACGAAACTTTTTAATCCGAAGGGGGTTAGCAGAGGTTGCAAGTGATGAAAAAATGAAAGAAATCCAAGCTAAATTAGTAAAAATAAAAAAAGAAGAATCAGAGAATGTTGATAAAGTAAAAAAAATTGCAGAAAAACTTAAAAAAACAAAGATTGTTTTAGTTGAAGAAGTTAATGAAGAAGGACATCTTTATGGTTCTGTTGGAGTAAAAGAAATTGCAGATGCAATTAACAAAAACAAATTTGATATTGATGGTTCTGCTATAGAAATAGAAGAACCGATTAAGGAATTAGGAGTTCATGAAGTAAATGTAAAACTTGGGCATGGGGTAGAAGTAAAAATAAAAATTGCTATTGATAGATCCTAATAAAAATAAAATAATCAAAAAACCAGAGAATTACTCTCTGGTTTTTTGATTATTTTATGGGGCTGATTAATTTTGCGTGACTACGTTTATAATAGTTTTTCTAATTTTTTTACCAGTAAAGGTTGTCTTAGCTTTTTGTTCAAATTTAATAACACCATCTGTTGTAGCAAATATTGTATCATCGCTACCAACACTAGTGTTTTTACCTGCATCCCATTTTGATCCTCTTTGTCTAATCAAAATATTACCGGATTTTACTCTTTCACCACCGAATTTTTTAACACCTAATCTTTTTGACTGTGAATCGCGGCCTAATCTTGTAGATCTGCCTGCCTTTGTATGGGCCATATCTCGCCTTTTTTAACTTAAATATTCTAACAGATTTAACTAAATATATCAAGAATTTATTTAGAATAAATATCTTATATATAAAAACATTATAATATTAGCTTTAAAAAAAATATCTGATATATTAAGATACTTATATGATTATAATACTTGATAATATTAGAAGTGCACATAATGTTGGTTCAATTATTAGAACTGCTGATGCATTAGGTATTAAAGATATATATTTTTGTGGGATAACTCCGGACCCATTATCGAATAATAAAGTAATAAAAACATCTCTTGGAGCGGAAAAAAATATAAAGATAATTATTTCTAAAAATATACTAGAAGTTATTTTAGATCTTAAAGATAAAAATATGAAGATAATTGGCCTAGAAATATCAAAAAATTCAATTAATATTAATAAATTTAAAGAGAATAATATCGCTCTTGTGGTTGGTAATGAAGTAAGTGGCTTATCAGAGGAAGTAATAAATATATGTGATTTGATTGTTAATATCCCAATGAAGGGGATAAAAGAATCTTTAAATGTATCTGTAGCCTTTGGGATTGCCGCTTATACGATTATAAATAATATTGACAATTAGTTGATATTAAAATTATTTAAGCGTAAAATGTTTATAGATAATTATAAATTAATATCCTAATATCGATGGATATAAAAAGGAGGAATCATGGCAGAAGAAGTAAAAACAGAAGAAGTAAAAGAAGAGGTCAAAGAAGCACCAAAAGCAGCAGCAGCAGCAACTGGTTCTGGGTTAGAACCAAATGTAGCAGCACTTTTAGCGTATTTATTCGGATGGTTAGGTGGTCTTATCTTCTTTTTAATTGAAAAGGATAATAAATTTGTTAAATTTGCAGCAATGCAATCAATTTTATTAAACGTTGCAGGGGTAGTTATATATGTTGCAATTATTGTTCTTGCAAGTGTTCTTGCGGCATTAACTTTTGGAATTGGCGCTCTTGCAGCACTACTTATCCCAGTTTTCTGGATTGGTTATATGGTAGTCTGGATTATGGTAATGACTAAAGCATACCAAAATAAGGAATGGGAACTACCAGTTATTGGTAAAATTGCTCGTGGTTTTATAAAATAATAATATTTTATTTAAAAGGCTCTCTTTGTGGGAGCTTTTTAAATTGATATTTTTACCTTTAGACTTTTGCATTTTAATTTTATAATGTATATATGAAGCTTGGAGCACATGTATCAATCGGTGGGAAACTTTCAAACGCACTAGACACTGGAAAATCAATAGGTTGCGAAACTATTCAAATATTTACATCTAACCCAAGGGGTTGGAGTTTTAAAATTAGATCAGAAGAAGAAATAAAGGAATTTTGTAAAAATCAAAAAACTTTGAATATTTCGCCAGTATTTGGTCATATGATATATTTAGTAAATTTAGCATCCGATAACCCTCATATATATATGAACTCTATTAATGCACTGATTTCTGGATTAACGCTTGCAGATAAAGCCTGTTTTAAAGGGATAATTACACATATAGGTTCTCATGGTGGCAAAGGTGAAAAAGAAGGTACTGAAAGGGTCGTAGAGGCCTTAAAACAAGCACTAGAATCAACTAATAGTAATATACCTATTATATTAGAAACTGATGCTGGACCAGGTAATCATATGGGAGCAAGTTTTAAAGAAATAGCAAACATAATTAAAAAAGTTGGTTCAAAACAGATTAAAGTATGTATTGATACTTGTCATATATTTGCAGCTGGTTATGATATTAGTTCTCCAATTAAATTTGATAAAGTTCTAGATGAATTCGATAAAATTATTGGACTCGAAAGATTAATTGTAATGCACTTAAATGATTCCAAAGGAGAACTTGGCTCTAAACTGGATCGTCACGAAGAAATAGGTAAGGGCAAAATTGGGTTAAATACATTTGAACATATTGTAAACCATCCAAAATTATGTGATTTATGTGGAATAATTGAAACTCCAGATATTAAAGGATTTACCGACGAAAAAATGAGCTTAGATATATTAAAAGAACTTCGAAATGATTGAAAAAATAATACAAAAAAATATACTTTATCCTGAAATAATTTGGGAGAGACCAGTACATTATTATAAAAATCAAGGTGGTCGAATATTTATATTAGCTGGCTCTCGGGGAAGTGCTAATAAAGCATCATTGGTGTGTGAAGCTGTTTTTCGTTCAGGGACCGGAATAATTACTCTTGGTTTCCCAGATATTTTAAAAAACTTATATAAAGATTTTTTACCTGAAGAAATGACACTACTTTTGCCGTCCACACCGGGGGGAACAATTGCACAAAAATCCAAAGAAATGATTTTAGAACAAATTAAATCTTCAGATGTTATTTTAGTTGGGCCAGGTATTTCAGTGAATTCGGAGACTATTCATCTTATTTGGGATGTTATTATTAATGCGACTAAAACTGTCGTTATATGTGATGATGCAATTTTTGCTTTCATAAAAGGAATTGAAGTTTTAAGAAGTAAAGAAGATGAAAAATATCTTATAGATTATTTTAGAAATATTAAAAATGAATTAGTAATTATATTATCAGTTGATGATATCTTTAAAATACTTCATGCTACAAAATTTAATGATTATACTAAACCAAATATATCTTTTATAAAAAAACATTTGGATGAAATTTTATCATTTTTATCAAAAAAATTTAATTCTACATTTTTTGCGAACGAATCAGAACAAATTATAGTTAAAGATGAAAAAGTTATTATCAATCTAAATAAATATAAAAAAGAAATTATTTCTGTCGAACTTGTATCAGCAATAATATCTTCTTTTATTGGGCAAAATCCTGATAAAATAATTGAGTCCGCAGCAACAGCATCTTTTTTGCTGAATTCAGCCCTAAATTTAGCACACGAGAAAGATATAGAAAAAAGAATCATGTCATCAGATATTTTACGCGAAATACCAGAGGCAATAAAAAAAGCTGAAAAAATTTAAAAAATTACAAATAATAAACGATCCTTGGACTTATTATCTTAATTTAGGTAGAATTAAAATATGAAAAAATTTGATTATATATATGCGTGGCAAAGTTCAATTATTACATTTGTAATACTTGCCCCTATTATCTTGTTACTACCCAATATTGAACAAAATGTAGATTTAACAATTGTATTAACAATAAGTACTTTTTTATTCGGTATAATTGCTGCCTTTGCTATTTCTGAGAGGTATTCAAGGTTTCAAGATTTAAGAAAATTAGTTTCAGCAGAAACTTCCTCACTTTCCTTTATTTATATTACTTCAGTTGATATCGATAAAAATTATTCTGAAAAACTTAGGAAGTTAATAGATGATTATTTAATTGCTTCTATGCAATATGAATTACATAATTATGAAGACGAACTCCAACTAGAATTTAATACATTGGAAAAAGCAATAAACCAGGGGAGAATATTTATAAAAGATGGGAAACCTGAACTTTTTAATAAGTTAATGGATTCACTTGTATTACTTAATAAAACGAGAAATGAAATAAGTCTTTTAGGTAAAGATAAAATGGAAAAAGTTCAGTGGTTAACCCTTATTAGCTTATCTTTTGTAACTATTTTATCTACTATATTTATACTAAATACTAATATATTTACCCGTTCGCTTGCTGTTATTTTTTGTTTTACTATTATATTAATATTACTTATTTTAAGAGACTTAAATAATGACAGATGGCACAAGGAGAGTATTTCAATTTCACCTTTTACTGAAGTGTGGGATGTTTTGGGGTTGCCTCATTATTTTATGAAAGTTGATATTGATACAAAAAGGGTAATTTTACAAAAAGGTACTAAATATAGAATAGGATATAATAACCCTGGGGAAAAAGCTGATATCCGGTTTATTGATGGTAGTACAAATATATAAAAAAACTATTTTTAATAATTTCGTAAAAATGTTTAGTCTTATTATCTTAATTTAAATAAAATTATGTTATGAAAAAAATTCAAGAGTTACTTATTAATAGGGCTAAATCAACTAATGATAAACGTATTATAGGTTTAGTTTTACCAGGTGGGGGTATGACAGGTGTTTTTGGTGGTGGTGTAATGCAAGTTTTAGAAGAATTAGGGCTTGCTGATAGTTTTGATTATATCTATAGTGGTTCTTCTGGTTCTTGTTCTGGGTCATATCTACTTTCCAAAAAAACAAAAATCGGTACATCTATATATTCTGAAGATCTTTCAGAAAAAAAATTTCTTAAGCTTCGATTAACAGGGAATATTATGGATTTAGATTATTTTTGTGATGATATAATGCAAAAAAAATCCCTTAATCTAGAAAGAATAAAAAATTCAAATACTATTTTAAAAATATTTGTAACTGATGCAAATAATGGGAATATGGAATATTTTACAAATAAAGATTCTGTAAATTTTATGTCGCTTATTAAAGCTACTTGTTCTTATCCTGGCTTATATTATCCATTAGTTAAAATAAATGGAAAGCAGTATTTAGACGGGACTGTTATGAATCTTTTTCCAATTAAAGAGATTATGAAAGATGGTTGCACAGACATAATATCTGTCGCTACTTTTCCAAAAACGCACAGATTTTCTGATTTTGAATGGCTTAGAATTTTATCAAGACATCTTTGTGGTAATTTAGGGAAAGAATATAAAAATAAATATAAACATCAAACAAAAAAAATAAATGAAAGCCTAGACATAATGTTCGGGGTTAAAAAGATTAATGCTAAACCAAATATTTATATTATTTTGCCAGATTATTATTTATCACCCTCTGAGACCAATAAAGATAAGTTAGAGGAATTTGAAAAACATGGTATAAAAAAAGCAAAGGAATTCTTTAGTGAATAAATCGATCTACGTTACTTAATAACAATTATTTGGTGGGTGAGGAGGGGATCGTTGCTTACTCCGATTCGCAATCCGGGGCGCTACACACAAAAAGCTTCAAGTTTTCGCTTCCAACCTGCCGAATGCAGGTAGACTCACGCCCGTTCGATCCTTAAAATTATAAAAGATCTAATATCCAACCTTGTTGGATTTCAGATCTTTGGTGGGTGAGGAGGGGATCGAACCCTCATGGGATTGCTCCCATAGGTTTTTGAGACCTACGCGTATACCAGTTCCGCCACTCACCCAAAACTTTGTATTAAATTAACTTAATGATTATAATGTATTTTGGAGGGTTTGAAAAGTGAACAGAGAACCAAATATTTCAGAAATAGAAAAGTTAATAAATCATTTTAAAAAAACTGATCGTGAAGATGAGCTTCTTGAAATTTTAGAAAGACATAATATTGGTGAGGTTAATCCTATAGAGTCAATTGAGCCAGGTACAAATGAGATAAATCCTGAGGCTTTAGATTTAAACAAAATTGCAAAAAAAGAAGGTTTAAGAATTCATGAATATCGTCCATTTAAAAAGATTTCTAATTTATGGAAACATAAATGGATTTTCAGATATTCAATATATTATATGTTTTTGTTTCTTATTTTTATGCTTTCACTTAATGCACCAATGTTCTTTACAATGGCAAAATCCACAGATGATACTAAAGCTAAAATTATTACCGTTCAAGAAGTTGAAAAATATACAATGGAGAAATCTGCACCCTTAGATCAAGGTGAAGTAGTAACTCCAGATAATCGTTTATACATACCAAAAATAAATGTTGATGCTCCAATAATCATGGCTACATCAAATGAAGAAGTTGTTATTCAAGAAAATTTAACAAAAGGTGTTGTCCATTATGTTGGGACAGCTGAACCGGGTCATGTTGGAAATTCTTTTATAACTGGCCATTCATCAAATTTTTGGTGGATTAAAGGCAATTATAATTATATTTTTGTTAACTTATCTAAACTTACCATCGGAGACCAAGCAAAAATCTATTATCAGGGGAATAAATTTATTTACCAAGTTAAGGAAGTTAAAGAGGTTTTACCAGAAGATATAAGTGTACTTGCTCAAGGAGATACCCCTACATTAACACTTATGACTTGTACCCCAGCCGGGACAAATTGGCGTAGACTTATAGTTGTATTAGATCAAATTTCACCTAGATATATCAAACCTAAGGTTGTAACAAAACAGATTGTAGATCAATCTTCATTACTTCCATCAACCGATTCTAACTCAATTGGTGGAGTAATCTCAAAAATAGTAAAAAGTATTAAAAATATATTTGGTTATTAAAAATCAAAACTATAAACCGCAAGATCATTTATTTCTTTATTAGAATTTAATAAATAAATATTAGGAGAAGATGTTGTTGCATATATTTGTGATCCTTTTAAATTATCAAAAATATATTTATTATATTGACCATCATATGTAACAAGATAAGATTTACCCTCAAATGAATATACTATATTGTTTTTATCGTTTAACCACAAAACAGAATCAACAACTTTATCGGTCAACACATCAAAATAAGTAGATTTTTCTATATCATAAATTTTTACCCCGCTCCCAGTTTGGATTAATACTCTTTCTTCTTTAGGAGATAATAAAAAACGGTTTGCATTTCTGGCGATGCTTTTTGAGATAGGGTTACCATTATTATCTTTTTGATATAATAGTAATTCTTTATCTTTCTCAGAAAGTACAATAAATGAATCAGAACTTGTAAGGTGTTTAAATTGATATCCCTCTGAAGCCGGCAATACCTTTACAACAATCTCTAATTTTTGATTATTATTAAGCCTCCAAAGACCAATATTATCCTCAGTTTTTTTAATTAGATAAATATCATTATTATTTGTATAAAAATTTATAACATTATTTGCTATAACGGCACTCATATTCTTTTTATCATAATCAAGTTTATAAAGATTGCTCTCTTTAGAAACATATAGCTCATTTTTTGCACTAGGCGAAAATTTAAGACTATTAAAATTCATTTGGTATAGAGACGTTATATTCCACACACTACCATTAAATTTTGATTCTAAAACAATGTTCGACTTATTCTCTTCTATAGTCTTTGTGATAAGAAGACGGGATGCATTATAGTTATAGGTTATTAGATCGACCTTTTCACCGGTTAATATTTTTTCTTCTCTAATTTTTTGTTTTTCTTTGGTTTGAAGATTAATATCCCAATAGGTTCTAAAGTTTGTTTTTGTATCTTCTGCTAAAACGGCAGCCCTGGTTTTACCATCATTCAATACTGTATCTGTCACTGTGCCTGGTAGTTTAAAATTTGTTGTTTTCTTATTCTGTGGTACCAAAATTATGTAATCAACCCAGGAAACAAGCTTTGGTTTAACATTAAAAACTCCTTCCCATGTTTCATAACCTTCTTTTTCTATTTTAACTTTATGTTCTCCAATAGATACTCCCTTAATAGTTAAATTAAGAAAACTAAAGAGTGGAGTTTGTTTTATTTCTAATTTATTATCAACTGATACTTTTGCAGCACCAGGTTTTGTAGCAACAACAATCATACCAGTTGCTGTGGTTGTAATTTTGCCATTTTTAAATTCTAGTTTATAACCAGTAGCTGAAAGAGCTAAAAAATAAAATAACACAAAAAAACACACAGCAATTACTGGGTATACTATTAATCGAGTAGCAGGATGTGGTCCTTTTGACATTTCAATAAATATTATAACTTAAATACTGTATTTTATACACAAGAAAAGATATAATAGCTCACATGGAACAATTTGTAATCAATGGACCAACAAGACTAAAAGGTAAAGTTAAAATATCTGGATCTAAAAATGCTGCTCTTCCAATTATTGCTTCTACTGCTTTAATTAATGGGAAGGTTACAATAAAAAATGTTCCAAATATTAAAGACGTATTATCGATGATTAAAATATTAGAAAAATCAGGTGCAGAGGTAAATTTTGAAAATAATATACTTAATATAGATAATTCTAATTTAAAAAAATCTGATCCAGATAAAGATATGATTAGAAATCTTCGGGCATCAATTTTGTTTATCGCGCCTTTTTTAGTTAGAAATAAAAAAGTATCTATTCCACACCCCGGGGGTTGTCTAATTGGCTCAAGGCCAATAGATGTACACTTAACTGCTTTAAAAAAAATGGGTGCAGTCACAACCCAAAAAAATAATAGCTATTTTATTACTGGTAATAATTTAGGGGGAGTTAATCTATGTGCAGAATTTTCTGTCACTGGCACTGAAAATATTATTATTACTGCTGTTTTAACCAGAGGTACTACTGATATTTGTATGGCAGCCACCGAACCTCATGTACAAGATCTCTGTAATTTTTTAGTAAAATCTGGTGCTAAAATTGAAGGCATTGGTACACATAATTTAAAAATTTCAGGTGTAACAAAGCTGAAAGCAATTACTTATACAATAATACCTGACCAAATAGAGGCTGGGACTTTTGCTATTGCTGCCGCCTCCTCAAAGGGTGATGTAAAAATTGAAGGTTTTATTCGAAAACATCAAGAGAGCCTTTTATCAAAATTTGATCGATGTGGGATTAATTATAAAATAAATGATGATATTTTACATATAACTCCTACTCATGATATTAAGTCTTTTAAAATAAGAACAGAGATATTTCCTGGTTTCGCTACAGATTTACAAGCACCTATGTCTATACTTGCGACTCAAAGCACTGGCACCTCTGAAATTTATGAAACAATTTTTGAAGGACGATTAGGTTATATATCTGAACTTTCAAAAATGGGAGCAAGCTGTGTTATGAGAGATGCACATCAAGCATCTATCACGGGGCCAACACCACTTTTTGGCACAAGAATTACGAGTTTTGATCTTCGAGCTGGGGCAACCTTAATAATTGCGGCTATAATTGCTCAGGGCGAATCTAGACTTGATCAAATAGAAATTATCGACAGAGGATATGAAAATATAGAACAGAAATTTCGAGCACTTGGTGCAAAAATTAAAAGAGTTAAACTTAAAGAAGAATAATAATGAATTATATTTCACAGGTTCGTAATTTTGTGAAAAAAGAATGTATGAAACCTTCAAGTAAATATGGTTATGAGCCATATGAGTTTCATTTTAAACCTGTTGTAAAATATGCTTTAGAACTTTCCAAAAAGTTGGGTGGTGATAAAGAAATTATAGAAATTTCAGCATGGCTTCATGATATTGGTTCTATTATGCATGGAAGAAAGGACCACCATATTATAGGTGCAAAAATTGCTAATGATTTTCTTTTAAATATTAACTATCCAATAAACAAAATTAAAATAGTAAAAAAGTGTATATTAAATCATAGAGGCTCAATAAAAAATAATCGTAAATCAATTGAAGAAAAGATAATTGCCGAGGCAGATACAATGAGTAACTTTGACAATATCTCAGGAATATTTAAGGCCGCATTTATTTATGAAGGTTTAGACCAAGACGAAGCTAGGGTTGCTGTTAGAAAAAAACTAGAAAACAAATGGAAAAAACTTCATTTTCCTGAATCTAAAAAAATAATAAAACCAAAATATGAAGCACTTATGACACTTTTAAGTTAGAATATTTTCTGTTAAAATAAGCGAGCTATGTTAACAAAAAGAATTGGAATAGATTTGGGGACAGCTAATGTTTTGGTATATTTACCTAAGCAAGGGATTGTAATTAACGAACCTTCCGTTGTTGCTGTTACTGATGATAATAAAGTACTTGCCATTGGTGAAGAAGCAAAAGAAATGGTAGGGCGTACTCCTGACACAATTACAGCTTATAGACCTCTTCGAGATGGAGTAATTGCGGATTATCGTGTCACCGAAGCTATGATTAGATATTTTATTAATAAAGTGTCTGGGCCAATTAGACTTTTTAGACCAGAGGTTATGATTTGCGTTCCGGCTGGGGCAACATCAACAGAGAAAAGAGCCGTAATTGATGCAACTAAACAAGCTGGAGCAAAGGAAGCATATATTATTCCAGAACCTGTTGCTGCTGCTATTGGTGCTGATATTCCTATTGATGCGGCTGCAGGTAATCTAATTGTAGATATTGGTGGGGGAACAACTGAAGTTGCAATTATTTCTCTTGGGGGGATAGTTGCCTCAAATTCTGTTCGAATTGGTGGGAATAAACTAGACCAAGCTATTAGTGAATATGTTAGAAAAAAATATGGTCTTTCTGTTGGTGATCAAACCGCAGAAGAAATCAAAATAGAAATTGGTTCTGCTTTAAAATCTGATAAAGAAAAAACTATTGAAATTAGGGGTCGAGATATGATTGCCGGATTACCTAAAACTATAACAATAAATGCAAATGAAGTGACTGAGGCTATACAAAATGATTTAGAAAAAATTATCATTGCAATTAAAAGTGTGCTTGAACAAGCTCCTCCAGAACTTTCTTCAGATATAATTGACCGTGGAATGGTTATGACTGGTGGAGGTTCTTTGCTCCGCAATCTTGATAGATTATTTACAAAAGCGCTTGGGATACCTTGCCACGTTGCTTCAGATGCTCTTTTATGTGTAGCAAAAGGGACTGGTATTGCTCTTGAAAATCTTGATGATTATAAAAAGAGTGTTCTATCAAAATAATTGATTTGTAATTATAAAAAGCATAAAATATACTCATGGAGAAAACTAACCAATCAAATAACGATTATGCCTTTATTTTTATATCGATTGGAACTCTTGTTGGAGTAGTTCTAGGGTTTATATTGTATATTGCACTTAGGAGCATTTATTAATGAAAAAAATATTTATAGAAAATTTTAAAATTGGTGATTCAATCTTTGGCGAAACCTTCGCCGTTAAGTCATATGTTAAAAAAGCCTCAAGAAACAATAAACCTTATATAGATATTGAATTTGCTGATAGAACGGGCACTCTTAAGGGTAAAATATGGTCTGATGATTTTGTAAATTGTGCCACTGTATCTGAAGGTGAAGTTGTTTTAGTTAATGGGACTATCGATGAATTTAATGGTCCGCAACTTAGAGTTACCAATCTGAGTATCACAGATAAATATGAAATCGAAGATTTACAACAAAGATCTCAATTTGACATAGATAAAATGTGGGAGGATGTCAATAAAACCATAAACGATATAAAAAACCCTCACATTAAATTGTTACTCAAGAATGTATTTACTGAAAATTTTATTGAAATTTACAAAAAAAGCCCCGCTGGTCTATATGTTCATCATGGATATTATGGTGGTTTGATAGAACATGTTACAGAAATGCTAGAAGCCGCAAAATCATTAAAATTTCATTTTCCTAAAATTAATATGGATCTAGTTAACGCTGGCATTATTTTACATGATATAGGTAAAGCCATGGAATTTGAGATTTCTACTGCTATAACCTTCACAAACAAAGGAAAACTTTTAGGGCATATATATTTAGGGGCTGAAAAGGTTAATTCGTCTGCTCCAAAGGATATGCCAGAAGATCTTTTAGATGAAATTGTTCATATTATACTTTCTCATCATGGGGAAATAGAATATGGAAGTCCCGTTGTACCAAAAACCACAGAGGCTATTGCAGTTTGGACGTTAGATAATTCATCTTCTAAATTAAATATTGCTTATAAACATATACACGGAGAATTAGGGTCAGATTTATACACTCAATATATTAAACATTTAAATACTGAGCTTTATAGATCACCATATTCTGATAATTTAGTTAATGAGGATATACCTTTTTGACTATAATATAAGCAATAACTGGAGGGTTAAATATGCAGTGTAAAAACTGCGGACAAGAGACTGATGGAATAAAAATTAATGGAAAATTATTTTGCACTAATTGTGGAGAGGCTCTTGAAGTTAATAAAATTGAAGAACCAAAAATTAGCGAAATTCCAGAACCACCAAGAGCAAAAATTATTTCTCAAAATGATGAAAGCCCAGAGCTTAAAGAAGAAGAAGTTGAGCTTGACATTTTAGAAGCTGAAAATTTAGCACTTGATCAAATATTAAAAGAAACTCTTTTAGAACAAAAAAATATTAGCTCAAAAATTACAAATACAAGAAACACTAAAATTAAATTAAAAGAAGAAACTAAACATCATCCAATTATTAAACATGAAAGAGCAAGAGCGGATAAAATACATGGGCTTGATTTAATGGATAATCAACCAAACCCAATAGATGAACCAGAGCTCCCAATACCCCATGATGATATGATTGAAGAATCAAAAGTAACTCTTGCAACACCAAAAGATGAAGTAACTATTAATTTTGCAGATACTAACGAAGATCAAAGATTTCCACTTTTAACTAACGAAAGTAAAGAAAATATCACCCTAAAACAGAAACAAAAATCTACTGCACTTAAGAGTTTTTTTGCCAAGGGGCTCGTTGAATCATCTAAAAATAAAAAAACTAGTTCAAAAAAAACACCAAAAAAACACAAAGGCATATATTTAACATTAATTGTTATTTTTTTCATTATTTTTTGTTTTATATTATTTGTTTTATATGTAAATTTTTATGCCATAAACCCCGATAGAGCAGTAAAAAAAGCTGAGGAAAATATATCGTTTGAATATACTAAACCTAAATATATACCTCCTGGTTATGAGATAAATTATCAAACCAATGCAAAAGACGATAAAATTACATATATTTATGAATATTTACCAGATAAATCAAAAACTCTTACTATATTAATTGAAAAATCAAATATTTCTAACGAAAAAATTTTTGATGATTTTGTTTTGGAATCAAACATGGAATATTCAGAAAAAACCTTTCATGGAATCATCTTTTGGATAATTGGAGATACAAAAGCTATTTTTAAAGATAAAGCACTTTACCAAATTGGTTCATCTGATACAATCTCTACGGAAGAGTTAACAAAAATCGTAGAGGGAATTATTTGAAAAAAACAAACATATTTTTTATAAGACATGGTGAAGTATTTAACCCTAAAAAAATTATTTATGGTCAATTACCTAATTTTAAATTATCAAAGCTTGGAGAATTTCAGGCTCAAATAATTAAAAAATACTTAAATAATATTGGTATTAATTCTTATTATTCTAGCCCTCTTTTTCGTGCGAGAGAAACTGCAAAAATAATTGCTGAAAGTAATAAAGTACATATTGATAAAAGGCTGATAGAAATTAATATTAAGGTCTGGGAAGGTATTGAAAAAAATAAACGTAATAAAAAACAAATTGATATTTACATTAACCACCCAGAGAGGTTTTTAAAGTTTGGTGAGCCAATAGCTGAAGTTTTACATCGTACTGAGGAATTTATTCAAGATATAAGTAAAAAAAACCAAGGGAAAAATATTGCTGTAATAACTCATGGTGAAGTTATAGCTGCAGTTCAAGTTCTAACTAACTTAGTTGATTTTTCTGAAATTAATAAAACTGAAATTAGAAATGCTTCCATTACTCGACTTGAAGTAGGTAATAAGTTAGAATATAAGGGAGTAGAATATTTCACAGTAGCACCTGCTCAGAAAGATATGGTTTAAAATGAACGATGAAAGATGGCAAGATCTAAAAGATAAGATAGAAAATAGATTTGGGAAATTTGAATCTCATGTCTCTAACAATGTTTTGGAAGATGACATAGGGAATAAACTTCCCCAAAAAATTGAAGCGTTAGAATTTGATTCACCCTTGGGAAGTTTAAAAATTGAAAGAACTTCTCACCCTAAAATATTAGATAGAAAAGCCCATTATCATAAGGGAGCTGGTGGCGCTGATGTAGAATTTGTTGTTTCAGAAGATGAGTTTTCTTATAAAGTAACTGTTTTTAAAAAAGATGAATTTGGAAATTGGCAAACACTTGATCTACCGCCAGAAAAATTCAGTTTTTAATAAGTCCACATTTCTAATATTATTATAAAATTTAAGGAGGAAAATGTTAAATAATTTAAAAAACCCCGATCAAAGAGTTGGTGTTTTTGTTGATGTCCAAAATTTATATTACAGTGCAAAAGCACTTTATGGGCACAAAGTTAACTTTGGCGAAATATTAAAAGAAGCAATTTCTGGTCGAAAACTAATTAGAGCGATTGCTTATACAATTAAGGCTGATATGCCAGAAGAACAAACATTTTTTGATGCTCTTTCTGGTCTTGGTTTTGAAGTTAAATCAAAAGAACTTCAAACTTTTGTATCTGGGCAGAAAAAAGGTGACTGGGATGTTGGTGTTGCAGTTGATGTTTTGAAGATGGCACCAAAATTAGATGCAGTAGTTCTTATTTCAGGAGATGGAGATTATGTAGACCTTCTCCACCATGTTAAAGCAGAGGGTTGTCGAGCAGAAGTAATATCTTTTGGGAAAAGTACATCGGCTAAACTAATTAATGAAGTAGATGATTTCTATGATTTAGATAAGGAATCTGAAAGGTTTACGCTCCATACAAAAACAAGTCAAAATAAACAAAAACCATATAAAACTGTTACACCAGAAACAAAAGCGGAACCACCAAAAAAGAAATTTAAAATTTTCAAATAAGATATTTAAAATAGATTAAAGCACCGAGCTAAAATTCGGTGCTTTTTTACTTTATTGGTTGACATAATTATTTAAAAGAAACATAATATATATGTAATAATTTTAGGGGGAAAATGAACAAAATATATATTCAGAAAATAGCTTTAATAAGTTTAGTAATATTTTTAAATATTTCATTATTTATACCTGTTGCATTTGCTGGAGCTAGAGATTGTGATGGCAATTCAGTAATTTATTGTGGAACACTAACAAAAACTGAACTAACTAATAAATTAAATAACGGAACCGGTAAAACTTATCAAACCTCAAAAGAGCTTAAAGCACTTTTTAAAAAATATGGGTTTGATATTTCTGATATTCCAAATTTAAAAGAAGGTAGAGTAACAAAGACAAACCAGGTCCTTGTTGCAAATAAGGTTATTGCTACTAATGTATATACCATGGGTAGGCATAACATCTCTGGTTCTACTAAGATAACTGGTCTTTCTTATCCTCTTTATAAACGTCACCCTTCTGTAAGTTTTTTATCTACTTCAATTGATGCATATATTTACCAAAATTATGATGGTTCTATGGCTTATGGTATTTTAAAATCATGTGGAAACATAGTTATTGGAGTTGGTAAAAGAATTCGCCCAGCACCAGCACCAACGCCAATACCCGAAACACCTGAGACACCAAAAATATCATTAACCATAAGAAAATATAATGATTTAAACCATAATGGGATAAGAGAAACTAGTGAGTCATACCTTTCGGGCTGGCAATTTAAAGTAATTGGTAATAATGTTTCAGAAACAGTAACTACTGACTTAATTGGCCAAGCTACTTTAACTGAACTTGATCAAGGCGATTATACTGTAACCGAAATACTTAAAGATGGTTGGGAAAGTACAACTGGTTTAACAGATTCACATAACGTAACTACAGACACTTCTACACAAAATTTTATTTTTGGGAACTACCAACCTGAGGTGCCACCAGAAACACCTGAAATAGAAACTGGAGGAGGGGATACCCCACCCACTATTCTTGCTTCAGCGGGCCTTAAAGAAAATATATTAGTTAGTGTTTCTGCAATCCTTGCATTGGCACTTTTATTCTATCTTTCTTCAAGGTTTTATCTTTCAAAGGTTCTTCGTGGAGGGTATGTCCCAACTGATCCTAGAAAACTAATTAAAGAACTTCGCAAGAGAACTAAAAAACGTCACGAAAATAAACTATCTAATAATAAAAAATAATATCTTAAATTGTTTAATTTGCATTTGTAGGTTTATTAATTTAAAATACCATCACAATCTCCCAAGAAAAGGAGTAAGCGATGAGCAGGAAACTAAGGCTTTTAGCCATAGTATTGCTGCTTATTGCAGTAGTACCTTTGAGTGGAATACAACAAGGAACTGAACCGATGGTCTGGCCCGAAAGAGATGGGCTTATCGTCATGAGCTTTAATATCAGAACAAGTATGGCTTTTGACGGATTAGACTCTTGGCTTTTCAGGAGAACAATGGTCGTTGATGTCATCAAAGAAGTAGCCCCAGACATCATCATGATTCAAGAAGCAACCCCGATGCAACTCAGTTACCTGAAATCAAAAGTTCTAGGTTACCGAGTCGCAACAGCCGGTATTGGGAAGCAATGGCGAGGATACCCAGTTATTTTCTTTCGTGAAGACCGATTTAGAGTTCAGGTCAACACAACGGAAAGACTCTGGTTTTCAAACGCTCCTAAACTTACTGAATCAGTAAGTTGGGGGAATAGAATACCTCGTTGCTACACTTCTCTAACGCTGTGGGATGAATTTCAATCACAACCAATTGCAGTTGCCTCAACTCATCTTGACCATGAATCAAGTGAATCGCGAAAAGAGTCAGTCAGAATGCTCGCGAGTTGGGTGCATAACAACAACGGTAATCTTGTTATTCTTGGCGGAGACTTCAATGAATCAGCAGATTCATCAACCTTCAACGTTCTTAGAAGTAACTCGGTCGAGTCTGCAAGAAATTTCGACCTACTTCGTGATTGTATCGAAGAATCAGATAAACCCATTGGAACATTCCATGGTTTTACTGGTTCTGGCGGACCACGAATCGACATGATATTTGCATCACCAGAATGGAAGGTCTCTGGTGGGCAGATAATCAAATACAGTCGTTCTGGTAGATACCCATCTGACCATTATCCAGTTGTTACAACGCTCGAATACCCATTCCCGCCACTAATGATGGCGGATTCTAGCCCGCACTAAGCGATTAAGATTGACTCGCACACGTGCGGGTCTTTCTTAAATAGTTTACTAACTAATATTTAAATATATTTATATGTATCCCTTGCTTCTTTTATATTTTGTAATAAAATAGACCCAACTTCCAATGATACGAAATGAGGTGAGGTACTATGTACAGCGATGTAACAGTTACCGTTTCCTCATCAATCGTACGTGATATAGAGAGTGGCTTTGCGGTCCTCGAAATGGCCCGCATTATCGGTGGTGCAGCAGATGAGATTGTAGACGAACATCTCGAAATACTTATTACTACATCAAACACCATCGAATGGCTTTTTCTCTTGGAAGAGGACCTACTAGTAGATGAAGGGGCACTTTGCTTCTTCCTCGCCAAGAAGATCGGTTGGTATTCCGAAGTTCTCGAAGCAATCAAGGAGGACTATCCAGACCCAATCGATGCTATTACTGATTTTCATGAAACCCTCGAAGACTTCATTGCTGGTGAAGCTATCGATCCAGACATCTTTAAAGAGACTAATAATTTTCTCGTTTTAGTCTCTAAAAAGATCTTGGAACACTTCACTAATATCCACAAGAGGGCAAAACACAGTAGGGGGGAACATGAAAGTCAATGAATGGGTAATAGGGAGAGTAACCGAGATTATGACCCATATCATAAAGATGATCGGGGACTCGGACTATGATCTTGAAATGATCATGCTGACCGCCTGCGTCGAAAATAAGGGAGGTTTGTATCTCCTATCCTTCATTGAGCGGATTGATCGGGTGGAATCTGGAATCGAAGCAGAGGATTCTGCAATTGAGAACATAAGGGATTATGGACTCAATCAAAAACCACCCTTAAACTCGCTTGAAGATGTTGCATCTAATCTGATTGGCGAGTATGCTTATGAACTGCTCAACAAGTCGGGCATACTCAGCAAAAGGGAGATTGAAACCGAGAAAGCCGATCAAATCAGAAGCAGTGAGTATGACTAAGGAGGTGCTCTAGTGGCACATCCCAGAAACCGTGGAGGTCGTGAAAACAAAAAACCCAAACAAAAGAAGGGCAAATCACCTCCATCCACTAAACCACGTAAGAAACGATAGATGCCTGGAAATCCACAACTCGGGGAGGCGCTGTTCTTGCAATCGCCAGAGGAGATGCTCGCAACAATGGAGCAGAAGATTCAAAACATCAATGTCAAGACAACTATCTTGTACAAACCTGATGTTCGGGAGGTACATGTCGCTATTTCACATCACGATATGGGGAAGCGACACAAGAATGTCAGAAAGACGATCCTTGATCGTACAAGGAAGAACCATCAGCTTTCACGTTACACCTACTATCTACTCCTTAACCCAAGGAGCCCAGGTGTAGCCTGCACAACCTTCGTTCTACCTCCTAAGTGCGATCACTGGGAGAAGAAACCCATCAAGATGCTGCCAGACGAAGCCCTGGTTGCATAGCACCTCAATCACTACCCGCACTAATGTATAAGGGGAGATCCCGCGCATACAGTGCGGGTCTTTCTTTTTTTAAATATTGTTTATTTTTACTTTAACTAATATACTTTGGTATATGGAACATCTTGGATTAGAAAATACCGAAAGTGATTTTATAGCACAAAAAAAACGCAATGAAAGAAGTTATAGAGACTCAGAAACTATATTTTCCTTATTAAAAGAGTTAAAAGCTGGAAACGAAGAGGCGCTTGATCGTCTTATTTATTTATATGAACCCTTAGTTGACAAGTTTGTTGAAGAATATGCTGAAAAAGCTCAATTTGTTGAAGATTTAAGACAATTAGGAATTACTGGATTAATTGAAGCAATCAGAGAATATGTAGAAGAACTTGATAATATTAATGAAGATAATTTAAATTTATATTCTAAAATTTATTATAGTATAAAGAATTCATTCAAAAGATACACTGAAAAAGATCCAGATATAAATATTGAACATTATGAAAATTTATCTGATGAAGTCCAAGAACACGATGCAACAATTTCTGCACAAAAAGAATTATTAATATTAGAAAAAGATTTGGAAAATGCAATCGAGGTTCTTTCCCGTAAACTTAATTATGAAATTTGGAATAAACGTTCGTATTTAGGAGAGCTTGATGTAGATGATATATCTAAATTATATCAAGAAATTTTAGATACTGATTCTCTTGATGAAGAAAATTCAATTGAAGCAGAACTGGACATACTCCTCAAAGATTACCAAGAAAAATTACAAAAACTAAAAGATTTAAAAACAGATAAAGAAAAAACTTTTATTGTAAAAAGAAGAGAAGCTGCTGAGGTTAAAGAGGAGATAGCTAAAGCAAGACGAAAACTTGATATATTAAGAGAAAAACGCGAAAAGACTTGCACAGATATTATAAACAGATGGAGGGATAAACTTATTATTGGAAATGCACTATCTAATAGCTTTCGTATTAAAGAATATAAGTCTATAATTAGTGATTTAATACCACTTATTGATAATTTAAATAAAGAAAGAGCTAGATTAGAAACAATAAAAGAAGAAGTTAAAGATAATAAAACTAGAAAATTTAAAGGCATACCAACTAGAGACTTCGAAATTGCAAAAAGTAAGAGTTATAGAAATATGGCAGAAGAGCCACTAGATGTCGAATCAGAAGAAGTTGATGAACAATTATTATCTGAGGATACAGCTAAGTTGGTAATCAAAAAACTCTTAAAAGAAGATTTAAATGTATTACTTAACGATTTTACGGATAAACAAAAAAAAATAATAGAACTTAGATATGGTTTAAATGGAGAAGATACTCATACATATGATGACATTGGAAAAATATTTGGAATTACTCGAGAAAGAATAAGACAAATAGAATCAAAGGTTTTATTAAAACTTAGACACCCATCTAGAAGTAGTTTTATTAAACCATATTTAGATAATTTAGACTAAATACTATTACCCGCTAAATACCCTGAAGACCAGGCCCACTGAAGATTAAATCCACCAGAGTCTCCATCAACATCCATAATTTCACCTGCAAAATATAAATTTTTTATAATTTTTGATTCAAGTGTTTTTGAGTTAATTTCAGAAAGTTCAACCCCGCCCCTTGTTACTTGTGCTTCTTTTAAGGGCCTTATTGATTTAACCGTGATAGTTAAATTTTTTAATGCATTAACTATATTTTTTCTGTATTTTGCTGATATCTCAGCGGCTTTTTTATTTTCATCAATTTCTATAATTTTAAGGATAATTGGTACAAGATTTTGGGGGATAACTCCACTTAAGGAATTTTTAACAGATTTTTTACCTGCATTTTTAAATATTTTTTCCAGTTTATTATCTAGCTCTAAAACCTCTATATTTGAGAATAAATCTATTATTATTTTTATTTCAGATTTATTTATCAAGGGTGATATATCCCCGGAAAATGCCATTGGAGCAGGGCCAGATATCCCAAAATGGGTGAAAAGAGTATCACCATAAAATTCTGCAATTTTTTTATTATCTACCATAGCAGTTAATTTTGCTTCAACTCTCAACCCTTGTATATCACGAACCCAACTTTCGTTTACCTCAATAGGACAAAGGGCTGCATGAATTTGAGTAATTGTATGACCAAAATTTCTTGCCCAAAATATACCATCACCAGAAGAACCAAATTGATGTGCTGCTTTCCCACCAGTCGCTAATATTAATTTACGTGCAAAAATAACATTACCAGAAATAAGAGTAATTATAAAATCATCTTCCTTTACAATGTTTTTTACTTCAGTTTGAAGTTCTATTTTCACATTATTTTTTTCAAGTTCATGTGTAAGAGCATCCACAATTGTTTGTGCTTGATTTGTGACTGGGAAAATTCTTCCCTTGTCTTCTTCTTTTAATAAAATGCCTAATGATTCAAAATAATTTATAGTTTTATTTTGATCAAACTTATTTATTACTTCAGTGATAAAATTTTTATCCCCTCCGTGATATCTTGAAATATTTATATTCTTATTTGTAATATTACATCTGCCATTTCCAGTTGCGAGAATTTTACGGCCTATTTTTCCATTTTTTTCTAAAAGAATAACAGATCGTCCCGCACTGCCAGCAGTTATTGCAGACATAAGCCCTGCAGGTCCAGAACCAACTACACAAACATCAAATATTTTCATTTATTTTATCCTCAATATCTTTCCAACTCGAAACTCTAATTACCCCCGATTTTAAAGTATCATTGATATTCCAAGATCGTGTTAGTAAAAAAGAAATGACACCAAAAGAAGCACATTCATTAGCATAATAGCTATTATCTTCTATCATATAATTAATATTATTAGAAAGACAAACCTCTGATTTTTCAATTTTACCATCCAAAACATGACTTGTAATAATGACCTCTTTAAATGTGTTTGGGAAATATTTTTCTACCCACTCCAAGGTATCTTCTTCCATAAAATTTGGACGTGCTGTAATTAAATATAAATTATTATTTTTTAAAAGATTTTTGACACTTATTATGGCTTCTGGGAAGGGGGAAACTGTTTTTAAAAGACCTGTATCGCAAAATTCAATCAATCTTTTCATTTCCTCTTCTGCAGATATATCAACTAAATTTCTTAAAAAATAATCCTTTATATTATTTGGGTTTAATTTTGAGTTATATTTTTTATTATGAAATTCAATAAAGGATGTATTAAAATCCGCAAGTACTTCATCTAAATCTATTCCTATATTTGCCATCGGCCTATTTTATCATAAATATTGATCTTTTTTTATGACAATACTGTTTTTATCTTGTTTTAAAGGCATAATAGCAGTATAATCTCTTCACAAATGGTAAAAGAAGTTGAAAAATGTATTTTGTGTAATAAAACAATCAGCAAGAGCTCTGGTTGTGATTTTGACTATATAATTAATGATGCCGGGAAAAGCGCAAAAAGACTCCCAGCTGAAAAAGATTGTAAAAAATGTGGTGTAAAAAAGAATAAACTACATCACCTTTATTGTTCTGAGGAAATTTGTCCAATCTGTCGGGAAATTCTAGATTCAAAAAAATGTAAACATGATTGGGTTGATTGTGCAAAAGCAGGGGAGTTTGCAAATAAAATTAAAAAAGAAGTTATTGTTATCACGGCTTCTCAATTTATTTTATTAACTCTTATAACATTTGGCCTTTTCCCGTTTTATTGGATGTACCGTACCTGGAGATTTTTTTTAGCGTTGGATGGGAAAAAAACTGAACTAGATCCAAAAATGTTAACTTTACTTTGGCCATTATTTATATGGGAATTTTCAAAAAGAATTAAAATTGTTTCTAAAAAATATTATCACCACCACACTTCAACTTTTGTTGTACCAATTATGATAATTGGAATGTATATTTCTTGGATGTTTGATATTACTCTTTTAGGTCTTGTCCCTTTTGTATTTATCCCATTTTTAAATTTTCTAACTTCAATGAACTATACTTACAGCCGCATGTTTCCTGAAAAATATATGATATAAATTAATGATTTTTTATTTAATTCTGGCCTGTTTTACTTCGTTGAATAGGTCAATTATATCAATATATTTCTGTTTATGGAGCTCATAATACTTTCTGCTAAGTAATTTTTATGCTAATATATCAATGGAATTCAATCCGAGGGTTACACTAAAAATAGTGTGACCCTTCTTGATTCAGAACCTAGGAGGATATCATGTGGGGATTTTCGATGTGTAACGGTTGTCCGTTCGTAAACCGAGGAGAAGGAGGAACGTGCAATTGTATCAACCCCATGGCTGACTGGAATGGCCTACTTACAGCCAGGTATCTCGTTAGTTATGGACCCGAGGACGACGCCCGTATGGCAAAGATCAAAGAGGAGCGTTACCAGGACTACATCCGTAATCTGGAAAGGCTCTATCCATCCGAGGCAGAAAGGTTAGTTTTCCAGGAGAAGCCTCATGAGGAGCTGGGTGGTCTTTCCATCATGGGAATGCGCGACAATATGCCTTACGGCATCGAAGTCGCAGAAGACGTTCTAGCTTATCTAGCTGGCAAGCGAGAAGGTGGGAGCGATTGGGAACGACGGTTCTCTAATGCTGTCGGTGGCTATTACTTCCGTGAAGAACGGGAGAAATGGCTGGATTCGTCTAATGAGCTGTTGGGCGGGGATTCAAACCGCAACATTGCTCAAGGTGGTGGCTACAAGGTATTGACTGAAGTTCTGTGGTTTTTGCTTTTAGCCAACCCGGCTGGGAAGGAAACACCGATGTTCATGCAGTCCAGAACTATGAGTCCATTAGAAGAGGAGATGCTTCTTGATGAGTACTTCCCCGAATCCGCTGGACAAGCCTACTATTCCAATCTTGCCGCCCAAGAAGCGCGAGCAAAAGGACGAATGTTCCTTCTTATCGCAGGATTGGCGGTACTAGGTATAACAGGTTACGCTCTGTACTGCCGGCTCTTCGGATAAGGCCAAGATCCTCCATAAAATGCAACTGACCGCTTATCAACGGAAACCTAAAGAAGGCCGCTGAAAGGCGGTCTTCACTTTATTTAGTCCCTGCGCTTACTTAGTTAGATAAATAACACACATATTTAACAATCAAATATATATTGTCTACTAGTAAAAAGGGTCAATAAAATAGATAATAGCTCAATGACACAAGAAGAAGCATTTGAAATATTAGTCAGTGGACGTAATACTCTTATTACTGGTCAAGCTGGTACTGGAAAGACTTATTTATTAAACCAATTTATTGAATATTTAAATAAAAAAAAGATTCCTGTTGGCATTACGGCATCAACTGGCATTGCGGCCACTCATTTAGGAGGCATTACTATTCATTCTTGGGCAGGAATGGGTATCAAAGATAAAATGACCAAATCTGACATTAAAAAATTATTTACTCATAACAAACAAGCAATTAAAAGAATTCAAGAAGCTAAGGTACTAATTATTGATGAAATTTCAATGCTTCACGCTCATCGTCTTGATATGTTAGATGATATTTGTCGAAGAGTTAGAACAGATTTTGGGCCATTTGGAGGTTTACAAATTGTTCTTTGTGGAGACTTTTTCCAGCTTCCACCAGTTTCAAGAGTTAAAAATGGAGGAGATTTTATAAATCAATCTGCTGTTTGGTCACAGATGGATTTAGCTGTTTGTTATCTTGAAAAGCAATATCGTCAAAACGAAAGTAATGATTTATATCGACTCTTAAATGAGATAAGGGAATCACGTGTCACAGAAGATTCTTGTCAATTATTAAGAGAACGTTTTAAATATCCCTTTTCAAAAAATATTATTCCGACAAAACTTTTTACACATAATTCAAACGTAGACGAATATAATTTAGTAAGATTAGAATTAATTCCAGAGGAAGAAATTACTTTCAAAATGAAAGCTGGTGGTGAGAAATTTTTTGTCACTCAAATGAAAAAAGGTTGCATGGCCCCCGAAAAATTATTACTTAAAGTTGGAGCTGTTGTAATGTTTGTCTCTAATAACTTTCCAAAAGGTTATGTTAATGGCACCACAGGAGAAATAATCGGCTTTGACCCAGAAAAAGGTTATCCTATTGTGCGTACTTTTAAAGGTAAAGAAATTATAGCGGCCCCAATTAAGTGGGGGGCTGATGACCCAAATTCAAATGCTTGGATAGAACAGGTCCCTTTGCGTTTGGCTTGGGCAATTACAATTCATAAGAGCCAGGGGATGACCCTTGATTATGCAGAAATTGACCTTTCTCGTGCTTTTACCTACGGCCTTGGTTATGTTGCTCTTTCGCGTGTTAGGAGTCTTGATGGCCTTAGTTTACTTGGTTATAACGAGATGTCTCTTTTGGTAAGCGAAGAAGCTAAAGAACTAGATAAATTTCTTCACTAATTTATATAATATTTTTTATGATAAAATTTAATTATGTCTAAACTAAAATGTAAGATGTGCGGATTATGTTGTAAGCTATTTTTAATCAACCTAAATAAAGAAGAATATTATTCAAGTAAATATTTAACTGTTTTTAATGATATTGAGATAATTGATGATTTTAAATTTGCCTCCGAATATGGGGCTAATATCTTAAAACAAAAAAATGATGGAAGCTGTATATATCTTAAAAATAATATTTGTTCGATCCACGAAAAAAGACCAGAGGTTTGTCGTAATTTCTTTTGTATGGGGACAGAGGATAAATACAAAGAGATGAGAACTATTATTGAAGCTGCGAGAGAGATATATTAACTATTTAAAATTTAAGTACTTTATGCGCTATTTTTCTATCTTTAAAATAACATATATTTAAGTTAAAATTACGTACAGATGCTTACGTATCTATATGATAACATTTCTGAAGTACTTAAAAATCTAAGAACGACTAAGGAGGGTCTTTCTGATATTGAAGTTGCCGATCGTACAAGAAAATATGGTCCAAATATACTTAAAGGTGGCAAAAAAGCTTCACTTATATTCTCTTTTTTAAAACAGTTTACAGACTTATTAATAATTATTCTTCTTTCAGCTGCAATATTTTCAGCAATTATTGGCTCATATAAGGATAGTATCGTTATACTTTTAATTGTATTTATAAATGCTCTTATTGGTTTTATCCAAGAGCATAGGGCAGAAAAAACAATCGAAGCCCTAAATAGCCACCTCCCACAAACAGTAACTGTGATAAGAGATGGGAACAAAAAGAAAATAGATTCAACTGAACTTGTTCCTGGGGATATCGTATATCTTTCAGAAGGGGATAAGGTTTCTGCAGATATTAGACTTATACAAACAAATGAACTTTATACTAACGATTCTACTATAACAGGGGAATCTGAACCTCAAGAAAAAAAAGCCCTGGGCAGGGAAAATAGAAATCTTGAACTAGGGGATATTTTAGGTTCTTTATTCGCCGGAACTCAAATTATTTCTGGGAATGGGATTGGAGTTGTTGTTGCAACTGGGATGTCGAGCCAACTAGGTAAAATTGCTCAAGAAACAACAAAAGTTAATGTACAAAAATCTCCACTTCAAAAAGAAACTGATCATATTGCAAAAATTGTAGCAAAATCATTTGTTTTTGTTATGTTTGGGCTGCTTCTGGCTTATTATCTGATAAATAGATATTTTAATCTTTCTGAGGGGCTTTTATTTGCAGTTCAAATTGCCGCAGCAATTGTTCCAGAAGGCTTGCCTGCCACAATTTCAGTTGCACTTGCGATTGGTGCACGGAGAATGGCTAAAAGAAAATCTGCCATAAAAAAACTTTCAACTGTTGAAACTTTAGGGGAAATAAATGTTATTGTAACTGATAAAACAGGAACTCTAACAAAAAATGAAATGACTGTTAAAGATATTTATTTTGACGGCGAAATGTATTCTGTTACTGGTTCTGGTTATGGTAGCTCTGGGGAAATATTACATAATGAACTTCCATTGGGGATAACAGAAAAAAGGATTCTTAATAAATTTTTTAATACTGGAGTTTATGCAAACAATTCTGATATAAATTATGAAAAACCAAATGGACCAGAATATATAGGTGACCCGACAGAAGTTTCTATTTTGGTTGCAGCAGAAAAGTTTGGGATTAATACATTTAAAGTTCGTGAAAAGGCAATTGTAACAGAAGAAATCCCATTTACCTCAGAAAGAAAATTCATGGCCAAAGTTATTAAAGAGAAAGGGGAAGAAACGGTATATTTTAAAGGAGCAACAGATCCAATTATTTCAATGTGTAAAAAGATTTATAAAAATGGTCATGAGTTAGATATTACCCCTAAAGATATCCATAATATAAAAAATATTACTGATAATCTATCTTCTAGAGCTCTAAGAGTAATAGCCTGCGCCTATAAAAAGAAAGATAACAAAAAAATTGAAGGTGATTTAGTTTTTTTGGGGCTTTATGGGATTATCGATCCCCCAAGAGCTGAAGTAAAAGAGACTATTAAAATAGCCAAAAAGGCTGGGATTAGAACAATTATGGTAACTGGTGACCATGGTCTTACAGCTTCGGCAATTGCACAAAGAGTTGGTCTTTCTGAAAATCCTAAAGTAATAAATGGAGAGAAATTAAATCAACTAAATGATCATGGACTTATAGAACTTTTACATGATGAGGATATTATTTTTGCCCGAGTTGACCCAATGCATAAGCTTCGAATTGTAAAAGCGTTACAGAAAATGCATAACATTGTTGCCGTAACAGGGGATGGGGTAAATGATTCACCTGCTTTAAAATCATCAGATGTCGGTATTGCAATGGGTATTTCTGGGACAGATGTTTCTCGTGAATCATCAGATATGGTCCTTTTAAATGATAGTTATTCATCAATTGTTTGGGCCGTAAAAGAGGGGAGAATAGTTTATGAAAATATTGAAAAATTTACTAAATTCGAATTTACTACTCACGTAGCCGCTCTTTCTTCAGTTGTTGCAGGAATTGTACTTGGGATAATGCCTCTTTTTGCAATCCAAATACTTCTAATGGATTATGGGGCAGAAACTTTCTCTGCTTTTGCACTTGGAGTAGATACTGAAGAAGATGATGTTATGGCAAGAAAACCCAGGAATAGAAAAATACCACTGTTTAATATAAATAGCATCTATTATGTTTTACGTTCAGGAATTGGACTAAGTATAATATCTGTTTCTGTCTTTTTAATATTTATGTATTCAAATGGTTGGCAAATAGGGGTAAAACCTGATTTAAATCTTTTATTTACGGGTACTGCAATAACCTATACAGTTTTTGCTTTAGGACAAATATTAAATAGTTTTTCTTTGCGTTCAACCACAAAACCTGTTTATAAATTATTTTTTGGTAACATGAAACTTATATATGCTGCTATAGCTTCTATTGTTTTTGTCTTTTTAGTTGTGTATATCCCTGGGCTTAATAATTTTGCAAAAATGGCACCAATCCCTGCCATAATGTGGCCAATGATAATTATTGCTAGTATCGTTTACTTGGTATATCTAGAAGTAATTAAGTTTGGTCTATCGCGGGCAAAAAGAATCTCTTGATTATATAACCTTAATAATGCATAATCGTAAGTTGCGTATAATTAAAAAGTAGGGGGAATTCTATTGGAATCGGTTAAAATTGACACTGCAAAAGTAAAGTATAAATGTGGCCCAAACGTGGCCTGTATTATTAAAAAAATGGTAACTACTTATCCAGATCCAAGTTTACAAATTCATTTTTTAAAAAATTGTATTTCTTGTAATGGTATTTGTGAGCCAGATTCACCAGAGCTTATGTAAATAAGGCTGTTGAAAAACGTTTTTCTAACGTCATTGCGAACCTGCGAAGCAATCTCTTTTATGCTTAAGTTTTAGATTGCCACGTCGTATTTTACTAAAAATACTCCTCGCAATGACGTTTCGGAGAGTTTTGCAACAGCCTTATTCATAAATATTAAAGACCACACATGCGGTCTTTTTTGATTGAGAATATCTTATTTTCAAGTTAAAATGATTTCATGAATAAAGTTGTAACAAGATTTGCCCCAAGTCCAACAGGAGGCCTACATGTAGGTGCAATGCGCACTGCGTTATTTTCATATCTTTGGGCAAAACACAATAATGGTAAATTTTTATTAAGAATTGAGGACACTGACCGCGAAAGATTAGTGGAAGGGGCAGTTCTAGAATTTGAAAGTTCATTAAAATGGATGGGGTTAGATTTTGATGATGAAATAATCTATCAATCAAACCGAAAAGAAATACATAAAAATTATGCCGAAAAGTTAGTTTCTGAAGGGAAGGCTTATAAATGTTTTTGTTCAAAAGAAAGACTTAAGGATATTCGAGAATTTCAAGAAGCAAATAGTCTCCCACCTGGTTATGATAAACACTGTCGAAAATTATCTAAAGAAAAAATTTCAGATTTAGAAGCAAATAATACACCTTATGTTATTCGATTCGCCATGCCAGAAGAGGGTAGAGCAAATTGGGATGATGCCGTTCGGGGAAAAATGAGTCTTGAATATGCGCTTTCAGATGATCAGATACTTATGAAATCTGATGGCTGGCCTACATATTTTTTAGCCTCCGCTATAGATGACCATGATTCCGGGGTAACAGATATTATCCGTGGGGAAGAATGGATTCCCTCAACCCCTAAAAATATTGCTATATACGAAGCCCTAGGCTGGGAGGTGCCACGCTTTGCACATATGCCAGTAACCATAGGTGAATCAGGTAAAAAGCTTTCTAAGAGGGATGGAGACACGTCTGTAGTAGATTATAAAAAGAAAGGATATCTACCTGAAGCACTTCTTAATTTCTTAGTACTTTTAGGGTGGAACCCTAAAACAGAAGATGAGTTTTTTTCTAAAGATGAACTTATAAAAAGATTTGAACTTTCTGATATAAATAAATCGCCAGCTGTTTTTGATTTAAAAAGACTTGATTGGATGAATGGTCAATATATTAGAAAAACAGAAACAAAAAAATTGCAAAAAATTATAAACGAATTGTATCCTGATGCAAAAATATTAACTCTTTCTAATTTTGATCGTATTTTAGAAATAGAAAAAACCAGACTCACAAAATTATCTGATATTTTAGAAAATACTGATTTTTATATTAATTTACCTAAATATGACCCAAAATCACTTATTTTCAAAAAATCTAATAAAGAAGATACTATTAAAGCTCTCAACCTCGTAACCAAAGCACTTGCCTACTTCACTTTAGTGACGTGGGAGGAGATGAGTATTGTAGATTTTGAAAATGTGTTAAAAAAAGTAGTTGAAGAGAATAATCTTTCAAATGGAGATGTTTTTTGGCCAGTTCGTTTCGCTCTTTCTGGTGAAGAAAGATCACCAAGTCCCACCGAACTACTCTGGGCTCTTGGAAAAGAAGAATCTGAAAGCCGAATTTCAAAAGCAATCAAAACAATAAAATAATCTTTACGTTTGGGTATATTTGGTGTACAATGTCCGCACAATGACACCAATAGAAAATAAAATTAAAATTACTAAACTTGCACTTGATGCTCTTAAAACAAAGAAAAAAGAGCTTGAAATTGCTGCAAAAAAAGAAGAGCGTAAGAAAAACGGAGACGCTCTAAAATTAGCTGTCTTTAAAAATCAGCTATCTGAGGTCTTGTCTATTTTAGATGAAGCCGTATTAACTGAATTTAATGAAAAAGAACCCGCTTCTGTAATTTTGGGTACTCGGGTAACTTTAGAGGATTTAGCTAATGGCGATAAACGTGAATTTATAATAATGAGTCGTGCTACTGCTAACCCACTTAAGGGTGTGATTTCAAACGAATCTCCAATTGCCCAAAAAATGATGGGTTTAAAACTTGGGAATACTTTTAAATTTCGTGAAATTGGCGGACTTGAAGAGTCCTACAAAATTAAAAATATAGAATAAATGTTATTTGTAATTCTAAACTTGATTCAGAATCTATTTTTAACATATACTAAATATGCAATCGGGAGTCGCCTCTGGCCGACACGAGACGTGTCGTCTCGGGCAGGCAAGTGGTAAGATAAGAGAGACTATGAATCACTTTTATGTATTACGTAGCGAAAAAGACGGAAAGCTATACAAGGGTTCCACCTCAAATTTGACCAAAAGACTTTTAGACCATAAAATGGGTCGCGTATTTGCCACCAAAAGTAGAAGACCATTAATTCTAATTTATTCTGAGTCATTTACAACATATGACGAGGCTTTAAAAAGGGAAAAATACTCGAAGACTCTGAGAGGTGGTAAGAAATTAAAAAAGTTATTTGATAATTTATAATCGGGAGTCGCCAAGTGGTAAGGCACATGGTTCTGGTCCATGCATTCGGGGGTTCGAATCCCTCCTCCCGAACCAAGAAGTTTGATTATGATAAGATAAGAATGATTCGAAGGGAGCGCGTAGAATGTGAATGAGTGAACATTCTAAGTCTAGCGTCCGGATACCGAATCGGAGTGAGGAAAATCCCTCTTCCCGAATTAAATTTTATAAATAATTACATCCAAAATAGGAATAAATATTTGATTAATAATAAAAAAGATTTAATAACCTTCATAGAACAAAGTGATTTTATGATGAGCGTGTTAAAAACTGCAAAATCAGCAAATCTCCCTAATTGGTTTATTGGAGCTGGGTTTATTAGAGATACTGTTTGGGATATTCAACATAATTTTGAACCACAATACCTATATAAGGATATAGATCTGGCATATTTTGATAAAAATAATTGTTCAGAAAAAAATGATGAAATTTTGTCTAAAAAGCTTAAAAAAAAATTAGATTTAAATTGGGAAATTGTAAATCAAGCTTATGCCCATAAATATAATAATGTACCACCATATAATTCTGCCGAAGATGGATTGGCACATTGGGTAGAAACAGCAACCTGTGTCGCTGCAGCTTTAGATGAAAATGATAATGTAGTGTTATTAGCCCCTTGGGGAATTGATGATTTATTAAAACTTAAACTCATTATTGCACCATGCCATCAAAATAATAAATATTATGAAAACATTTTTAATAAACGTATTGAAGATAAAAAATGGTTAGAACGATGGCCAAAATTAAAAATAGTCTAATCTAAACTTTTTTTGAAATATATTTCAAAACCTTAACGTATAATAAATAGTATAAACAAAAGGAGTTTTATGGAGGTAATTAAAAGAGGCATTAAAAATGCTTTCCGAAATTCTATTCGGACAGTTTCTATTGTATTTATTTTAGGTTTAAGTATTGGGCTTACCCTAACCATGTTGATTGCAAGAAACGCGGTTGATGAAAAGATTGCATCAGTCAAAACATCAATAGGGAATACTATAACAATTTCTCCTGCGGGAGTAAGAGGATTTGAAGGAGGAGGAGAACCTTTAACAAGTGCTCAAATTGATAAGGTTAATGAAATAAAAAATGTTACTGGTACTATTCAGAGTTTAAATAATAGATTAACAACGGATAATTCAAGTTTAGTTTCTGCAATTGATGCTGGTTCACTTGGGCAAAGATTTAACCAAACTGGTGGAGGACAACCACCATCTGATACACCAACCGAAGGGACAACATCAACTTCTACTACAAGATCTTTTACTCCACCCGTAATGATCCTTGGAACAAATAATCCAACAAATCTATCTCAAAGTATTGGAGGAGGTGATTTTAAATTAACTTCAGGAGAAGTATTTAATGGAGATGAAACAGAAAATATTTCTATCATTGGGAAGGATCTTGCTGAAAAGAACTCTCTTGTTTTAGGTTCAACATTTACAGCATATGACAAAGATATAAAAGTGGTAGGCATTTATGATTCTGGTAATAGCTTTTCCAACAACCAGGTAATTGTTCCTCTTATATCTCTTCAAACACTAACTGAACAAACTGGAGAGATTTCAAGTGCAATAGTAACCGTAGCTTCAATTAGTGATATTGATGAAGTAGTAACTGAAGCAAAAAATGTACTAGGAGACTCAGTAGATATTACGAATGGAGCAGATCAAGCAAAAACTGCTATTGAACCACTTGAAAATATTAAAAGTATTTCTACAATAAGTTTAATTGGGTCAATGATAGCTGGTGCTGTTATTATTTTGCTCACAATGATGATGATTGTGCGCGAAAGAAGACGTGAAATTGGAGTTCTAAAGGCAATTGGGGCTACAAATATAAGGGTGATGGCTCAATTTATAGTTGAATCAATCACCTTGACTTCTATGGGGATGATAATCGGAACATTTATAGGATTCTTAGGTGCAAGCCCAATTACAAAATTATTGGTTCAAAATAGTAGTAGTTCAACAACACAAGCACCCCAACAAGCAGGTAGAGGTATGGGAAGAATAATGGAAATGGGAACAACAAATATTAAAAATATTCAAGTTAATGTTGGTCCTGATATCATTTTGTATGCAATTTTAGCTGCATTTATTATCGCAATTGTTGGCAGTGCAATCCCAGCCTATTTTATATCAAAAGTAAGACCCGCCGAAGTAATGAGGGCGGAATAAGGAGTAAATATGTTAGAAGTAAAAAAAGCAACAAAAATCTATAAATCTGGCGACAACATTGTAAAAGCTGTAAATAATATTTCACTTAGTATCCCACAAGGAAAATTTGTTTCAATTATTGGTAAAAGTGGAAGTGGTAAAAGTACATTACTTTCAATTCTTGGGGCTTTAGATAAACCAACTTCAGGAGAAGTAATTATAGATGGGAAAGATGTTGTGTTAATGACTGAAGCACAGCAAGTAGATTACCGTTCAAAAAAAATTGGTTTTGTTTTTCAAAACTATAATTTAATCCCAAATCTTACTGCTATAGAAAATATTATGATTGCCATGGAATTTGCTCATGTAAAGAAAATAGAAAGAGCAGAAAGAGCTTCTAAACTGCTAATAGAAGTTGGGTTAAGTAAAGACAAACATAATAGAAAACCTGGAAAGCTTTCTGGTGGGGAACAACAAAGAGTAGCAATAGCTCGTGCGCTTGCAAATAAACCAAAGTTAATTCTAGCAGATGAACCAACAGGGAATCTTGATAGTGCTACCGGAAAAATAATTTTTGATTTATTACACAAACTTTCACGTTCTGAGAATACAACTATTGTAGCTGTTACTCATGATCTTTCTGTTGCGGGCAAAACTGATCTGACTTTTTCACTAAAAGATGGTAAATTAGAAAAAAAATAGGAGGGTCCATTGAGTAAATGTCTGAGTTACTATATGTGTAAAATTGATAGGGTTGCTGCCTGGGGATTGCTTTTTGTTATGTTTACCTATTTTATTAGTGGCTTTGGAATGACAAAGGGAATAATAGACCCAAGTATAGCTACAAATCTCCATAATAATCTTTTACCAATTTTGGGGTTAATCTTTTTTACTATACATTCATTTTATGCGATAAGACTTTCATTTATGCGTTGGAAAATTTGGAATATTTTTAGCAAAATTTTTCTTATATTATTCTATTTAATATTTGTTTTAGGATTTTTATATGTTGATTTAATATATATTTATAAACCAAAAACAGAGAGTGTTAGTGCAATTACAAATCAAGACCAAACAACTCAAATAGATAATACTACTAGTATTATAACTAAAGACACCACAACAAATGTCTCAAACACTCAAACTGAAAAATATTATACTACAGATGAACTTGCCCAATATGATGGGAAAAATGATCAACCTGCTTATCTTGCAATAGATGGAACTGTATATGACCTTACAAGTGTTTTTGTAAATGGTTACCATTATGGTCATCCCGCTGGAGTAGATCTTACAGATGCTTTTTATTCTAGACATGTAAAATCATCTATCACAAAATATCCAGTAGTCGGAACTCTTAAATAACGTAAAAATAGTTAATATTTGCTATAATATATTTATGCAAATAAAATATATTATTATCTTAGGTGGAGTCTTTATTTTAAGTTACTTAACCTTCCAAGTTTTGTCTGGTTTGGGTAAAATTAAGGTTCCTTTTAGCTGGCATAAAATTGGTGGGGTTTTATTATTAATTATTGCAATTTTCCATGCAATAATTGGACTGCTATTTTTATTAAAATAAGGAGTTATATGAAATTATTATTAATAGAAGATGATAAACAACTTTCTGCAATGTATTCTCAAAAATTTACATCTGAAGGCTGGAACGTTACTATTTGCCACGAAGGAAGTGGTGGGGTGCAAATGGCTAAAGAAACTAACCCCGACATTATTGTTCTTGATTTAATGTTACCAGGCCTATCTGGTATTGAGGTTTTGGAGTTATTACGCCAAGATGGAAAAACTGCTAAAACACCAATTGTTATTTATACAAACTATGGAGATAAATATAATCGAGAAAAATGTCTTACATATGGTGCAGATGAGTTTGTTTTAAAAGTTGATTCAACTCCAGAATCACTATTTTCTACAGTTAAAAAAGTTGCAGGGGATAATGCTCAAAAGAATTAAAAAACTGTTCAAACATTTATTTGTTCCTCATAAAGGGAATGCCTATCGCCCTCATGCTTTCCGTCACAAAGCACTATCTTTATATTCAATAGCGCTACTCGTTTCACAATTTATGATGGGAACAACAATGTATTCTGGTCCTGTAATAATGAATGGAGATGCAAAAGCAATTGCAAAAAACATTATTATTCTTTCGAATAAAGAGAGAGATAATATTAATCTTAATGAACTATATGAAAATGAAACTTTAGACAAAGCCGCTGAATTAAAACTCAAAGATATGTTTAATAAAAATTATTGGGATCACTCGGGACCAAATGGTGAAACAGCATGGGATTTTGTTTCGAATACAGGATATCAATATTTACTTGCCGGAGAAAATTTAGCCCGAGGATTTTCAAACTCAGACGAAACAGTTAAGGCATGGATGAATAGCCCTACTCACAAAGAAAATATTTTAAATAATAGATTTCAAGAAATTGGTGTTGCGGTTGGTAGTGGTAAAATTAACGGAAATTTAACCACAGTCGTTGTCCAAATTTTCGGTGAACCTAAAACTGCTTTTGCTAGTGCGAAAGATTCAGAAACACAAAATGTACTTGGTAGCCAAAAATTAATCCCAGAATTTTCATTAGACAATACTACATTCCCTTCTAAGGCTCCTTATTTTGCGCTTTGGTTTTTTATCTTTGGATTAATTATAGTAGATGGAATAATGATTAGAAGATTAGGTCTCAACGCCTCAAGAAGTCACCTTTTTAATTTCAGAGTTGCACTACTTTTATCTGCAGTCGTATTAGGATTAATGTCTTTCGGGTTTGCAGGGATTGCTTAGTATTAGGCCATAATTTTCGTTTAAAATTCAAAATATTTGTTGTGTTATAATAAGACGTTGTTAGAAAGGTTATTATGAAAAGAGAGAAACATGATTTAGTAATTGTAGGAGCTGGACCAGCAGGGATATCTGCTGGAATTTATGCTGCAAGATATAAAGTAGATTTTGAGATAATTGGACAAACACCTGGTGGTAATATGTCAGAGTCTTATGACATTGAAAATTATCCTGGGCTTGAAGATGTTACACCAGGACACGATCTTGCAGACAGAATGCTTAATCAACTAAGGCGTTTTGGGGCAAGCCCAAAATCTGATGATATACAATCGATCATTAAAACAAAAGAAGGATTTACTTTATTAGGTAGAAACGCTGAATATCAAGCAAAATCTGTTCTTTTAGCATTAGGAATGGCAAGAAATAAATTAGGTGTGCCAGGGGAAAACGAACTTGAAGGTAAAGGAGTTGCGTATTGTGCCACTTGTGACGGATTTTTTTATAGAGAAAAAATTGTTGCCGTTGTTGGTGGTGGAGATTCTGCTGTCACTGCTGCCCTTTATCTTGCTGATATTGCAAAGAAAGTTTATTTAATTGTAAGAAAACCTGAGCTCCGCGCAGAACCAGCTTGGCAAGATAAATTAAAAAAAGATAAAAGAATAGAAATTTTATTTGAAACAAATGTTAAAGAAATTCATGGAGTAGACAAAGTAGAAAGTATTTTACTTGAAGGTAAAAAAAATGAATTAAAATTAGATGGCGTATTTATAGAGATTGGGCAAACACCTCAGACAATACTTTATAAATCATTAGGGCTCAAAACAACAGACAAAGATCTAGTTATCGTAGATGTGGCACAAAAAACCTCTGTAAAAGGTGTTTGGGCAGCCGGAGATATTACTACAAATTCAAATGGTTTAAGACAAATAGTTACGGCCGCAAGCGAAGGAGCAGTCGCTGCAGTAGATATTTTTACAGAATTTAAAAAAAGCAATTAATACCTTTATAAAGGGGAAAGTATATAATTTAGGGGTACAAGTTATCTTACTTATCCACAAATTGTGCTTGACAAGCTAAAAGCGGTGGCTCATTCTTATATCAAGCGTATTATTAAGTCTAAACCTTGAAAGGAGGCAAAGATGGCAGAAGGATATTGCGTAAAATGTAAAGCCAAAAGAGAAATGGCTGATGCAGAAGAAGTAACAATGAAAAACGGACGAAAAGCAATGAAGGGCAAATGTCCTGAATGTGGTACAGGAATGTACAGAATTATGGGTAAAGCATAATTCGAAATTTAAAGAGAACTTGAGAGATATCTCTTCAATAAAATAATCCGCCAACTGGCGGATTATTTTATTATTTGATATTATAGTTTTATAAAAGGAGAATATTATGGATGGATTAGAAGTAGAAGGCACACCAGAAATAAATACTGATAAGGAAATACAAGCAGAGATTGATAGAATAGATATTTTAAAACAAGCTTTACCTGAAATTACTGCAGAAACCAGCCAAGAAATAAAAGATCAAGAAGAACAATACCAACAAATAATATTAGAACTACAAGCAAAATTATATAGTATTAAAGACATTGAAAAGAAAACAACATTACTCCAGTCATATTTAGATAACAATACTGGGTATTATCAAGAATTCATTGAAATGGGGATGCCAGTTGAACCAGAAATTGTTTGGATGGATTTTTTTGGAAGTTATATTGAAATGGGTGAAGAAGAAAAAAAACAAATTAATGAGTTTCTTGATGGCCTATCAACAGAACAAGCAGAACTCGCCGAATAATAACTATTTTATAATTAACTTTTTAATAAAATATTCTAGATGGTTTCTTATTAATTATATTGAATGATTGAATAAGAGAGTTATTTTTGTTAAAATCAATTTCGCAATAAAATTTATAGAAGTCAGTTTGGTTAATTAGTTTCTTTTTAGTTAAAATCTGTCGATTTTGATTGGAGAGGAGAGATCTTGAAAAAATGTAGACTTGGCTTAAGCCAAAGTCCAAACCTGACAAATGATTCCGACGAGGTCCCATCGTCTAGTGGTTAGGACGCTAGATTCTCATTCTAGTAACACGGGTTCGACTCCCGTTGGGACTACCAAAAGAGACACCCCCATCTTTCATAGTCATAATTCCCTTGTAGAAAGGGGAAATATCGGTGTTCGAATAGCCCGAATAGTTCCACTGCAATCCAGATGGAAATATCGAACACATAAGAGCTCTGACCTGATCTAGGTTGGAGTTTTTGTATGTCTCAGCGAGGTTTTCAAACTTGTTTTCTATAAACTTCGTAATTGACTCAAGATTGTACTTTGTCATTACTTCATCACTTTTTACAAACATAACGTCCTTTATCTTTCCCTCAAGTATCGCATTTTGTTCCTTGAAAATATCGTCTGAGTAAACGCCAGAAATATTCTTCTCAATAAGTGACTGTCGAAATTTATAAAGCTCTTTCAGATCAACATCGGCTTGATCTTTCTTCTTCTGCCAGAATGATATTCTATTGTAATAAGTGTTGTTAAGGGGCAAGAGGTGGAAATGGGCACTATTGTCGGCACTCGTGGAGATACAGGTTGGTCTACGGGTCCGCATCTACACTTTCAAATCAATGTATTCCACATTCCCATCAATCCGAGAGTGTTTTTGAGTGGGAATCCGTAGAGTTAGCCACAAAAATCTTGACAGAACCATATAAACTATGCTATAATCACGTACTATTGTACCTTGCAAGTCAGAATTTACAGAATCCCAAATTGGGGTGGCAAAGAACTTATGAAATTGAAATTCGTAATTTCTTTGCTGCTCCAATAAGGGAGCGGAGGCATCAGAGGATGCCACGACCATAGGAGATGGTCACATGTCTGAGAAATTGTTCGAATCGTTATCCGACGGCGCCGACTTTGAGCGCAAGCTCGTAAAGCGCGGCGTCACCATGGAGGTGTTCAAAGTTGCCAAGAACAACGCGGCAACACTGGACAAGATCGCGCAAGCGATCAACGGTAGTTCGGCATTCATCCCCGACGAGTGGGTCATGAACCTTCTCGACGCGGAACGTGTCGCCCACCTGGCCTTCTTTGGCCAGGAGTTCGACCTCACGCTGATGCGGGAGACCATCGAGCGCTACGGTTACGCGAAGATCGCCGAGTGGAAGAAGCTGGGCCTTGAAGTCCACTTCTTGCCGTCGACTGTCCTCATGCGTAACACGTCGTTTGATGGCTGGAAGATCCAGCCCGAGAGCTGGTACTGGGATCAGGCCGAAAACGGCAACCTGTATCACCGTAACGATGATGGAACCCTCGTCAAGGCGAGTGGTGACCTTCTCCCAGGAAGGGTCGTCCTCATCGACACCCGCAAGAAGCCGAACTATAACGACGGCAAGCAGATGTTCGCCAAGGACCGTGATTTCATGGGTCGCGTGATCGACCGCCTCCGCAAGGATGGTAAGCTCGCACGCTACCAGTACGGTCCGCAGACCAGTCGCTTCGGCATCTCCTCCATCGAGTGGGAAGACCACTTGAAGGCGGCCATTGCTGAGCGCCTCGGCCTCGAGCCGACTCAGGTTCGCTTGGAGATGGCTATCGAGGCCAACATCATCCCGCAACTCTACATGAACATGCCGCGCAAGGATGACGGCACCACCAGCACCTGGTGTTGGTACGAGGAGTTCTTCAAGAGTGCTTCGTCCCGCTTTATCGGTGGTCGCTCCGACTACGGTGGACTCGCGAACGTCGTGGACGACACTTCCGGCAGTCGCTGGCGCAGCCACGCGGTCCGTCCTCTGGGAGTTCTGGCGTAGGCCGAAGGCCTACATTGGTCACTTGGAACTTGGTTCCTTGGGATCCCAAGGCTCCGTCTTGCTCTTGCAAGGCGGAGCCTTTCGCTACAAAATAGCAATTCCCACGATTTACATATATCATGTTTACGGGTGACGTCTCATCGGTTTATCGGTTACGGCTGGTAGACGGACTGTTACTCCCTTCCAAAAGAAGGAAAAGAAACTCCTTGTCTTCCTTTATGAGAGGTTCTGATACTGATGCAGCTCTCTGATAAAATACAATGGCAACAGCAATGAAGCCATGGTGCATGGACGAAGGAAGATAATATTTCAAGAGTGCTTCGAACCGCTTGATCGGTGGTAACTCCGACAACGGTGGACTCGCGAACGTCAACTACGACAATTCCGACAATCACTGGAACAACAACGCGGTCCGTCCTCTGGTAGTTTCTACTTAACTGATTTTATCCAACCACCGGTCATCCGACCGATTTCTTGGAGTTTTTCTTCAAAGATAATGTATTTAGCTTGATCAATGGCC
>JBGSRK010000054.1:0-3473 GCA_041737595.1 Patescibacteria group bacterium | reverse complement strand
GAACGGAGCGAAAGATCTCTCGCTTGGTTTGGAGTGACAAAGATCACTCTTCGTAAATTTTATTATTTATAAAGATATTAAGAAGCTCTTCGTTGATTTTCTTTGCATTTGCCTCGGCTTTTAAGAGGGAGATCGCAGCTTCCGAGGTTTTATAAGATTCTTTCAAGTGATTGGCAAAAGTGTCATACATATCGACGATACAAAGGATCTGCGACTGCAGGGGGATATCGTCGACCTGACAATGAAAGGGATAGCCACTTCCATCCAGTTTTTCATGATGTTTTGCCGCAATTTCAGGGACTTTGGAGTAGCACTCGAGCCACGGAATCTTGCGTAGCAGCTCGTAAGTTTTTGAGGCGTGGGTTTCCATCAAATTCTTTTCCCGGTCCGTAAGCACCCCATCCATAATACTCAGAGCTTCGATTTCAATCGCTGTTATGATTTCTCTCTCGCTATCATCGATTGCCGTGAATCGTATTTTTGATAGCTCTTCGAGCCTCTTCATCTCAAGGGGCGACAAATTGTGGCAGTTATTTGATTTATCGATCAGTTCATAAAGCTCATCGAGGAGGTGATAGTTTTCTTCCATGACTTCAAGGATAGAAGAGCTCATCAGGTCTTTACCGCGGACGCCGCTTGTTCTGATATGATCGATCAGATCTTTTAACGATGAAACCTCGATGCAGGTTTTTGCGTGGCAAAACCTCTCTCGAAGCAGCTCCTGTTGCCATTCGTAAAGCTTTTTCTTTTTGGTGAGAATATTTTCATTGACACCAATTTTACCAAAGTCATGAAGTAGGGAGGCAAACTCCAGCTCTTTTACCTGATCTTTGGTGAATTTTGTGCTCGCAAAACTTCCCTCACTGCAGCTGTTGATTGCTTCAGCGAACCTATTCACCATTTCTGCAACACGACCCGCGTGACCCATAGAGAGCGGATCTCTCTGTTCAATGGCGGTAACTGAAGCAAGCACAAAACTATCAAATAGCTGTTCTTTTTCTTCATTCAATAAGGCATTTTCCAGAGCAATACCTGATTGCTGGGCAACGATTTTCGCGTAATCGACCGTTTTTTCGTCAAACGCAATGACCTCATTGTCAAAATCGCTTTGGGTAACAAGCTTCTTAACCCCTTTTTTCTTGCGGTTGATGAGCTGAATGACGCCGATGACGCGCTTTTCGATATCAAACATCGGTAGTGTGAGCATCGATCGGCACTGGTAGCCTGTTTTGATATCCCATGAACGGTTGTGGCGGAGATTATACTGGTTTTTCTCAGGATCAGGATCGAATTGATAAAGATCTGGAATATTAATCGCCACCTCATGCAGAACCGCATTTCCTACGATCGAGGTGTCATCGATGGGCATTTTAAAGGTTGTAAACTGTTGAGATATTGACTCATTTTGAGTGACACGGAACTCGATGGTGCCGCGCTTGCTTTTATGATCATTCCATGCGACTACATAGATGGAGCCGGCATCTGCCTGGCAAACTTCTCTGGTTTTTTTCAGGATAAGCGAGAGCAGCTTGGTCGTATCATGAATGCCTGTCAGCTCTTGTGAGGCCTTGAGTACATATTTGACAGAGTCGTTGGAGTGTTGGATCTCTTGGCGTATCATCTCTGACGATAAGATCCTTTTTTGATTATAATAAATATTATCGATAGAGAAGCGGAGCTGATTCATCGACAGAGGCAAAATAAGAATATTGATCTTTTTGTTCATCAAAGTGTCAAAGTCAGGTGTCAGGTTTGATGTTGTCGTGACATAAGAAAATGCCACCTCGGGTCGATCGATATGGGTCATCAGGATTTCAGCAATCTCTTTGTTATGAACCACGTTGCCGGTTGTAAGAAAAATGGTGATATCACCCCGCTCAAGGCGCAGGAGGCTGGGGTGGAGGGTCTCAACCGCATATTCACTAAGCCCTGATTCATGAGTAAGCGCTGAAGCGCAATCTTCAAAATCCTCAATCAGGTCTTCCTGCCGATTGATGGCGGAAGTTGACCTTGTTTTTAGTGATGTTCTGCTTCCCATCGTTTGTCTCTTCTGATTCTAACTAAGAATAAGGTCGTCCTAATAACCTTCTTCTGGGCTATCGGATGAAAGAGGGGATTGCCCAAGAAAAAAACAAAATAAATAAATAAAAACAATATGTTATATATTTTAATATACCTGTTTTGATGAGAAAGATGGGTTAAGGCCAGATTAAAATAGAGGTGGCGCTCTTCCCCCAAGATGCTAAGGTCGGTTCAAATTGGTCTTTTGAATTCAAGAAAGGAGCTTCATGGATTACGGAATTATTGTCGATCTTGAAACAACAGGTACGGACTTTGCGAATGATAAAATAATCGAGATCGGTATCCTTGAGTTTGGTTTGGAAGAAGGCTATGAGCCTATGGTAGGGAACATGTATGGAGCTCTACAGGATCCTCAGCAGCCCCTGACAGAAGAAATCAAAAAACTGACGGGACTGGAAGATGTCTATTTAAAAGATAAACAGATTGATTGGAAAATCGTGAGCGACTATTTCTCGCGAGCCTCTATTGCTATTGCCCATAATGCGCTATTTGATCGCACTTTCCTCTTGAAGCAAAGTGAGCTTGACCTGACAGCAGTGCATTGGGGGTGCTCACTACGATTTATTGATTGGAAAGGCCATGGTTTTAAAACGCGTTCTCTCAACTATTTGGCTGCGGATCACGGTTTTGTCAATCCCTTCGCGCATCGCGCTCTCTTTGATTGCGCGACGACATTTCGCATCATAGCGCCACGCTTAAAAGAGCTTATCGAGTATAGTTTTTTGCGTGAATACCGAATTTTTGCCACCGGAGCTGCTTTTGACACCAAAGACCTGCTAAAGGCAAACAGTTATAGGTGGGATCCCGAAAGACGCGTTTGGTCCAAAGATGTTTTTGAAAACAGACTCGCTGATGAACGGGAATTTTTGAAACAGCATATTTATCGGGGTGCTGATCAACATCAAGAAGAAGAGATCTCACTGAATATGAATCATTGATCCTATTCAGTGAGTTTCGCAGGCCATATTTATATGGAAATCTTAAATGGACGGTTTAAAAATCAACTTTTTTTGCCACCTGCTGCGTCTTTGAGGTCTTGACCTGGTTTGAATACAGGCGCAACGCGAGCAGGGATTTTGATCTCTTCGCCAGTTTGGGGGTTTCTGCCCGTGCGTGCTTTACGCTTTGAGGTTTTGAACGTTCCAAAACCTACCAAACGAACACCGTCTGGATCTTTAATGTTTTTTGTTACGACTTCGATAAAAGCTCCCAGCAATTTATCGGTATCTGTTTTTGTCGCTCCTGTGTGCTCCGCAATAGCATCAATAAGTTCAGAACGATTCATAGTCGGAAATCCTCCCTGAAAGTTTCACTAAATAGATGATTAGTTCAAAAATAAGATAACGGGAATATTTTTTACAGGCAAGAATTTAAAAGCATAAAAAAAATTT
>JBGSRK010000072.1:0-2549 GCA_041737595.1 Patescibacteria group bacterium | reverse complement strand
TAACGGATAAATCTCCAAAGAAGCCAGACCTGGCACAAAATAGCCAGGAAGATGATGAATTAGAGATCCCTGCATTTTTGAGACGAAAGAATTAGAATAGTACATGAGGATTCACTATCCCAAGTTATTTGACCCAATTCTGGTTGTTGTTCCAATTATTATTGTTTTGCTGAGTATCTTTACTCTTTATAGTACCTCTCCCGACCTACAATTATTCGCATTTAATGCAGATAATGTCGTCCTTAAGCAAGCGGTGTTTTTTCTAGTCGCATTTTTGATAATGATCGCTTTGTCTCGTATTGATTTATCGTGGTCAGAAAGCATTATTGTACAGGTGACGCTAATTGGTGGGTCAATTATTCTTCTCGCTGGGCTTTTCGTCTTAGGTGGATTAGTAAATGCAACTCGCAGGTGGTATGTTATTGGCCCATTTCTACTGCAGCCATCGGAGTTTGTTAAGTACATCATTATTATGTGGACGGCTTTTTTTCTAACAAGGAAAAATGGCAATATGTTTCATAAAGTTGCATACCTTCTCGGTGGTATAACCCTCACATTAGGACTAATCTTCATGCAGCCCGACGCTGGAACTACTATTATGGCATCGGGAATATTAGCAATAATGATCGCTGTTTGGTCATGGCAGTATCCTCTAGGAAAGAAGACCGTAATGCTTATTTGCTCAATTGGTGCGTTTGGAGTTGCCGCAATTGCAATTCACCCCATATTTCTAATTGGAATCATAATTATGCTGGGGCTACTTTCATACCAAGATATTCGTTTTCTGAAAGTCGGCGGTGTAATTATTCTGATATCGGTAATTTTTGCAGGAATTGGAGTGGGAATGTGGCAATCAAATATTATTAAAGATTATCAAAAGCAGCGAGTGCTTACCTTTCTTGGTGTTGAGGAAGAAACATTTCAGGTAAAGCAATCAAAAATCGCAATTGGCTCTGGGCAGCTTCTGGGTAAAGGTGTTGGCCAAGGTACGCAGAGTAGACTGAGGTTCCTTCCAGAATATCGTACAGACTTCATTTTTGCTGCATTTGCAGAGGAAAGAGGATTTGTAGGTGCATTAGTCATTATCGTTCTGTACCTTATCCTTATCGTGAGAATGTTCATTATTGCGCTTGAGGTAAAAGACGACTATGTAAAGCTTGTAGCACTGGGGCTTGCCATAAAGCTATGGATTGAGGTTTTTGTAAACATTGGCATGAATTTGGGGTTACTTCCAACGAAGGGAGTTGCATTGCCGTTTATGTCATATGGTGGCTCATCACTTTTATCAAACTTTATTCTTATTGGACTTTTCCAAGCGATATATATATCGCACTTCAAAAATGATAAAATACTGGAGACCAAATCATTTCCTATGCTGGTGTAGCTCAGTTGGCCAGAGCATCTCTTTCGTAAAGAGGGGGTCGCGAGTTCGATTCTCGCCACCAGCTTGTTTCTCAGTTTGCACTTTTGTGCAAAGTGGGAAACATACACACTGAGAGACTCGAAGCCCGAGTGCGGAATAACAACGATTTGTTATTCAAACGAGTGGGTCGGGGCGAAAAGCTAGGACTAGCTTTTCGAAAGCAACGGTGCAGTTGCTGGAGATGATATAAACGAAGTAACCTTATCGAGGAGCTTACATTAGCATATAGATAATAAGCGAGGTGGCCGATTCTCGCCACCAGCTTGTGAATCATGGTTAAAGGACATTTATTGAATGACAAAAAACACATCACCCTCAACCTCCTCATCTACGGCCTCACTCACGCCTTAATCGATGCAATCTGTATTCTGGTAATGTACACAACGATAAAGCGGCTTGCCATTAGCAGCACAGAGTTTTTCAATCTTGTCATTTTGTACAATGTACTAGCCTTTGGATTGCAGGCCTTTTTAGGAGCGATAGTTGATAAAGTAAGACGCCCTCGTGCTGCGGCGGCTATTGGTTCAATACTTGTTGCAAGCTCATTAATATTTACCAGTTTTCCGTCGTTCATTATTGTAAGCTTGGCCGGATTGGGAAATGCTTTGTTTCACGTAGGTGCAGGAAGCATTAGTTTAAATCTAACACCAAAAAAGGCATTTGTGCCTGGACTTTTTGTTGCACCCGGTGCAATTGGATTATTTATTGGCTCATTAATGAGCAAAGAAATCAATTTTAATACCTTTCCATTAATAGTGTTATTATCGGCGCTGATAATTGTTATGTTTACGCTTAAACTACCGTCTATTGATTATTCCTCTAAAGAAATAAGAAAGAAATTTGACGTAAGGCTACTGGTATTGATATTAGTGCTAATTGTGATTGCTGTAAGATCGTTTGTTGGTTTATCATTATCTTTCCCTTGGAACGCAAACATGAACTTGCTCATTATGTTTACTCTATCTATTTTCTTTGGAAAAGCACTTGGAGGACTTATTGCAGATACTTTCGGTTGGTCGCGGACAATAATTACGGCACTCGTTCTTTCTATTCCTTTGCTAATTTTTGGGCTAAGCTTCCCAGTTTTGGGAATTGCAGGAATATTCTTATTCAATATGAGTATGTC
>JBGSRK010000075.1:0-1815 GCA_041737595.1 Patescibacteria group bacterium | reverse complement strand
AATGGACAATATAATTAGGGTTAGATATTAATTCTTAATTTCTTTCATGGGAGTCTGTCTGGTTTCCTTGTAACTATTGCTATTGCTATATTGCTATGTGGTACAAGTGGGTAAAATAAACAACTGACAATATTCCTTGTTGCTACCTATCAAACTTATTTATGTGACAACAGTAGTCTTGTATATGAGTGGCTTTTGGTAACCTCGTTTTGTGTTTGGAAACGGTAGTTATGTGCTGTATAATTATTGTTTTCCAAACTTTTTCCCATGTGGCACTTTTTGGACATTCAGTATTTCCATCCTGTCTGTGATGTTTGCCTGATATATTCCAGTAGCAGTCTGGGCCTCCAACTTAGCCACCTCCTCGTATCCTTATCGTTTTTTAAACCTTATCTGGGTCTATGGTTGGAAGAGTTTAAATGTGCAATTTTCTTTGTGTAGGTGAGGATGGTATACGGCACCTACTCACACGTGGCAGTTTCCGTGCTTTCAGCTACTCCAGCCTGTCAGTGATGCTTGCCTGGTACTTCCTAGGAGCAGCCTGGGCCTCCGGCTCAGCCATATCCTCAGGTCTTTTTGTCCCTATGCTCTTTATTGGTGCATGCATGGGTAGATTAGTTGGACTTTGGACCCTGGACTTGGCCGACCACTACAGAGTAGCCAAGGGAGGACTAGAACGGTTGGGATTAGGTAACTCTACAGCTGTGGGTGACGACCCATGGGCCTGGGTTGACCCCGGAGCCTTTGCTTTGGTCGGTGCCGGAGCATTTATGGGAGGAGTGACTAGGCTAACGATCTCACTCTCTGTGATTATGATGGAGATCAGTAATGATGTCAGGATGCTGTTGCCTATTTTAGTGGCGATTATCTTTGCAAAATGGACTGGGGATGCGCTGACTCATGCCCTGTACCATGCGCTGCTGGAGGTGAAGTGTGTGCCGTTCTTGCCTAATGAGGCACAGAGTAATAAGTGTAACCTGGACTTGGTGGAGGTCAAAAGGGTGATGGCACTTCCTGTGGTCACACTAAAGGTACGTGGGTGTTGGATGTCAGAAATATATTAATATTGTCAAATGTATTTGCCCAGTGAACTGGGGTTGCCCTGACACTTGTGCTGTATTGTGCATTGCTGGCGGTAAAGTGTGTGGCGTTCTTGCCTAATGGGGCATAGAGTAGTAAGTGTAACCTGGACTGGGTGGAGGTCAAGAGGGTGCTGGCCCTGCCTGTGGTCACACTAAAGGTGTGTGGACTGTTGTAGTGGTTGCCTATGCTAGTGGCGTTGGCCTTCTGTGTTTGTTGGGTGTGTTGGGATGTTACAAACTGCATGGCATGGGTACTCTTGTTCTCAAGTGAAGATGTCAAAAGGAGCCTAGTGTACACTCTGAGGTAAGCTACTTGGTACCGGTAACTAATTATATGATATGTTGGTTGTTAGTATCATTGCCACAAAGAAAAATGTGCAGCAATATAGTGCAGCGCATCGATGAGTAACAAAATATGCAAGTTTTAAAGTATTAAAGTGCAAGAGAGAATAGGTTGCTACATTCTTTTGGATTTTGTGGTATGCTTGAGTACTGTATATTCTGTTATGAATGCTCTGTGAATAATTTTTCTATTTAAGTGTTAAGGGTTTCCTAGCTATTTTAAAATTTGTCCGACTTTGCTATTTTTATCTTGTAGGAGCTTATGCCCCTTGAGGAAGTTGAGCACGTACTCCGCAGCAACCGGCACCACGGCTTTCCTGTCGTACGTCCGAGCCCTATTGGCCAAGTGTTTGTTGGGCTTGTCGTACGGGAACACTTAGAAGTTATCCTA
>JBGSRK010000052.1:0-1596 GCA_041737595.1 Patescibacteria group bacterium | reverse complement strand
CGCCGTATACGGTGCTTGGCTCTTTATGTTCTTTGGCTTCGGAAGCCCTTCTTGCGTCCTTTTGAAGTTCGAGAAGTATCTGGTCACATCGTTTCTGACAATCACTTTGCGTGCCCGATCCTTTCTTTTCTTCGATTTCGATTGTGACGAGCATGTCATCGCGGGCGGTGCGCCTCCATCGCACCACTACCCGGTACTCATGCCGCCACCAGTCTCTTCCTATTTGCTCGTCCAGTCGTTCGATGGCGAGTATCTGATCTAGCTGTTTACTGGCTCTTGAGACCTGGTAACCAAGCCTGTCGAGCACATTCACTGCTAACACCGGAAAGTCTTGGGCATTAGTTTCGACTATGCCGGAATCATTTGCTTTCACGTGTTTGTTACCTCATGTAATCAAGTCCGTCGTCTCTTTTCCTGCGCTCTTTTTCGTTCTCCTTTCGACGTCTCTTGCGCTCGTCTTTGTTTTCATCTATGGACTTGTCTATGTCTTCGATAGTCTCCTGATCTCGCGCTTTTTGATCGTGCGTTCGTTCAGGCTTTACGTAGTCTTGGTGCTTGTTTCGTTTTGCTTCTTCGAGATCGTCTTTTGCCTCCTTCAACCGGTCTCGGTTGTCTCGTAAATCGACTAATTTAACGAGCTCGTTTGCGATTGATGCGCCTTGCATGAAGAGACCGACCACTGGATTGGACATCATCTGTTGCTGCATCGGATTCACATAGCGGTTTGCGTTTGGCGATGTTTCGGCAGCGCCCTGGCGTGCGAACTTGTCTTTTGACATTTGCAGTTGCCGGTCGGTGACTCCAGCCCATCTCGCTCGGTCGGCGTTTTCTATCCAGCCTCTGAACTTCTGGTACTGGTCAATCGGCAGGCGCTCTGCTTTTGCTTCCCTTAGTTTGTTATCGAGCTTGGCCAGTTTTTCATACGAGCTGTTCTTGTCGTACTTCTGACCCTGATACTCGAATGAGCCCTTCTCTTTTTGCGGATGCTCTTTGTCCGGCGTCTTCCGTTGTTCGGCTTGGTCCGGCTGTCGTGACCGTTCCTTCTCTTTGATCCAGGCGATGAGCTTTTTATACTCAGCCGCCGGTATTCTTTCGTCGTGGTTGTCCCACAGATATGTATTTAAGTCTTTGAGTTCGGCGGTAGTGTTTTGCTTGGACCATTCTTTGCCTGCTGCCTGAATCGTTTCGTGAATTTGAGGTTTTTCTCTTCCATCAGGTGTTTTCTCAAGCCTTCGATCCTTTTCCTTGTTCTTTTGTTCGGTTTTCCATTTGTCGTAGGGTTCGTATTGTTCTCTGACAATTTTCTTGTGCAGCCAGGGAAGTTCGAGTCCCTCCTTGATTCGCTCCTGGCGTTGCGCCTCTCGTTCCTTCTTGCGAGTTTCGATGCGCTCCTTGTCTTTCCGTTCTCGCTCTTCGCGGGCGTATGCAAATTCAATCGGTCGTGTGCGTTCTAAATGTCTGTCGCCCCATTCCCTTAATTTTGGATAGTCGCTTTTGTCGATTCGAACGCTTTTGCCGTTTTTGTCTTGTCCGAGAATGACGACATGAATGTGATGGTGTGCAGTATTGTTGTGTTCAACTGCCATCCATTTGAGA
>JBGSRK010000106.1:0-1508 GCA_041737595.1 Patescibacteria group bacterium | reverse complement strand
AAGTCACCGGAAAGTCTCCCAACTTAAGAATATGGTGGATGTGCCAAAGACCCGTTGATAAATTCTTATTTATCAGCCGTCCTGCACCTTGTGGAAGTAAATTTTGTACTACTATCTATGCAGTTCTACCACGCAGCTGCAGCAAAGCTACTCATTGAGATAGCCTGCATCAAGGTACAGACCCTGTGGTGTCCACGGATTTCTTTCCTTGTTTGAAGTGACTGGAAAGAACCTCTAACTTAATAATATGACGGATGTGTGTCAAAGAACCGTTGATAAATCTTTAATTTTGTACTTCTGCCTGTGCAGTTCTACCACGCAGCTGCAGCAAAGCTACGAGTTGAGTCTCCTTTCGGCAGCCTTCCTGAAGGCACAGAACCCGAGGTGTCAGCTGATGCCTGGGTCCCTACTACGGAGAGACAAGCAATATAGAAGGTAGGCTAGTAGCTCTTGCTGCTTGGTAGCTTTGTGTATAGATCTACCATTTTGTATGCAACTCCAAGGATGTTTGTCTTTTCTGTTCAAGTGATAACCCAAAGTACAGTTGGAGTTTGTAAAAGTGTCATAGTAGTAGTATATAAACCAATTGTAGAGTGTATGAACCCTTCCTTAAAGCACAGAACCTGAGGTGTCAACTGATGCCTGCATCCCTACAACGGAGAGAAATGCAATATAGAAGGTGGTTTAGTTGACCCATGACTTGAGTGTACAGTTACTGGTAGCAACAGTGAAAGTCACAAGCACCGAGTACAGACAAGCACTATCTTTGTGGCGAACAACCTTTTGGACCACAAACATAGGCTGACTGTTCTTTATTGTCTGTACTTGCTGGTAGAGACGGATTAAGCCAAAGACACCGTACATGCTATAACCACACCTGTTTTACCCAGTCTTTTGGACAAAATTGCCGTTGTATCAGTGGACTTGACTCTTAAATAGAGTCCGTGGTAGAGGCCGTGAAAACCACAGTTACAAGCTTCAGGCACTTACTGCTGGTCTACCGAATAACACTCTTGTGGACTATTTCATAGGCTGACTGATGTCTATTGTCTGCAGTTGCTGGTGGAGACGGTTGAAGCCATAGACAGAGTACAGGCGGTAATCACCCGCGTCCCGCATAGCCTTTTGGACAAAAACTCGAAAGCAGGGGACGGATCCGGTGCCAATGCTGACGAACTCGAGGACATCCTGGCAAATGGCCAAGCTCAAAACGCTGAATTAGTCAAGGTGTGTGGCAATTTGATTGCGTGGAGTTTGGAAATATGTGTACAACTTAGAAGCGTGCCTGTTTTATGGTGTGTTTGCCTGAAAACATCTGCAAAAATATACATCTTGTTCCAAGAAAAAGCTGACTAGCATATCTGTGGTGCCCACTGTGGACAAGAAATATTTGGTGGGAGACCAAACTGGCATTGCTGGTGGACATTTTTGCCAAAGTCATTCTCAAAATGAAGGAAAGGTGTGTGGATATTGCTTTTGTTTGACCTGGCATATTCTCTTCTACGAAT
>JBGSRK010000043.1:0-2170 GCA_041737595.1 Patescibacteria group bacterium | reverse complement strand
TATAAGGTAACTACCATACATACTACCCATGTTCAAATAGTCTGTAAATAATAACTACAACTATCGCAACCTTGACATATTCTCCACAGGACCTTCCTAATGCTAGTATATATATAATACTACCCATTGCGAGGGAGCTGTACCCGGCTATACTACCAAGAGTAGCAGGACTCGTCAACGAACCTGTTTTACCCAACCTGGCAATCTCAGCCGTTAATAGGTTGCTATTACAAAATTGAAATACTACATATGCATATTCAAAGGCATCACGAAAGAGGTTTAGCCAAAACTAAACCAAAAACTAACATAGTAACTTACATGCGCTAATTACCACACGGCAGAGCTCAATCTTACAAGGCAAGCCCTGCACCTGTACTCAGGGTGAATCAACTCGAGTCAGAAACAACTTACCTATCTCTAATAATAGCCAAGTCACCAGGTTCCGTACCAGGGTTTGTCTTTGCCTTCTGAGCTAGTTCTGGTGCCAATAGTTCAGGGTCCAGCTTCGCCGCGTCACCCCTTGCCCTCTTATCCTCCCCTACCAGTTTAGCTGCAAATGTGGTCAACAGTGTGCACAGGTCCCTTTCTGCAGCTTGCAGCTATACCTGCTGCCGGTCTCGCAGCCTTGCCAATATCTCATCAATTGCCAAGACTCCACCAGTCTGAAGCTGTAGCTCTCGGCTAAAGGTCTTCCAGAAAGGGGTGAGCTGGGGATGAATGCAGCACAAGCGGAGCTGGTGGAGGGAATCCAGTAAAGCGAGCTCTGCATAAGCAGGAGGGATACTTCAACAATCAGGAACACCTTTCAATATACGAAACTACGCTACAAATAGGCACTGTGTACAAACATAACCAAGTTTACCCGAACTACTTTGACAAAATATACTACACATCAATTGCATAGAAGTCTAAACTTCAGTCCCTAGCAGTAACAGTATATTAATTGACCATAATATAGTATTGACCATTTACAATATTGACCATTGATTTATAATATTGACCATTACACCAGGAATATATCACCAATAGAATTCTTGTTAAATCCAAGCTTTTAGGCACTACCTTCATATTTCTATATGAATATATACAATACTGGATTTATTAAGAAGTTTAAAAAGTATCTTAGTCCACACTGGTCTCAACAAAGGTTGTCAAGGAAACGAATAGGTCCTACGAAAGGGCAATATCAGCAAAAAACCCAACACGGAGGACTTGGTAATTTTAAAAATACACCTGAAAATAATCAAACTATGTACACAGCCCAGGCTCAAAAAGTGACAACATCTCGCCCTTCTCCAGTTCTCACCTATTTTCCAACTAGTTGCTGTTTCTTTGGCAGCGTTCAAGTTGCTTATGTTCTTCACGATATGGTCATAGAAAGATGCTTCCCCTGCTGAAAGCCTCAACTCCACAAGCGCCAAAGTCCTGTGAGGTAGAGGGTGCTCAGCAGCGGCCTGCGCCTTGCTGCTGCGCCACATAACTGGCCCCAGCACTTGTTGCAAGCGGAGCAGTGCGCCGGCCTGCTGCCTGTCTACAGGATCGGCCAGGACCCGCTTGAAGAGAGTCTTGTTGTCAGCAAAAAGTGGGTGCTGAATAATGGAAAGCTGGCCGTAGATGTCCATGAGGTCATGAGCACCCATGGGGGTACCAGTTACGCACCACCTGAAGATAATATACATTTTTGATATGTAAGCAAGCAAGCAACCAGTTACACACCAACTGAACAAGCTATATTGTTGATATATAAGCAAACAAGTAACCAGCTACACACTGCCTGAAGATAATATATAAGATTTTGGATAAGTAAGCAAGCAAGCAACCAACCAAAACTGTTGAGCTATACCCCTCCCTGCTGCAACAACGGCAACTGCCTCCTAAAGAAAGTGTTGGCTCCTTAAAGACCAAAATAAACTAAAACCCTCCCTTACCTGCCAAAAAAGATTCATATTTCCACCAAGCAATTAACAATGTCTCAGCTAACGATACACCAACATATTTTCAAAAACAGCACAACCCACATACTTTTACATAAGTTCAAGTTTCAATACTCACTCCACTCACACCCCTCCAGACCACTTGCTATCTAGTCCTGGCACCCCCTAGAATAAGAAACGAACCCCAGGTATATAGTCATACCACCATGCTATCCACCAACGTACCTGTTCTCTGC
>JBGSRK010000016.1:0-10813 GCA_041737595.1 Patescibacteria group bacterium | reverse complement strand
CGCCTTCTCACTCCGATTCGAAGTCCGGGGTGCATCACACAGGAAAGCTACATGTATTCGCTTCCCCCACTCGCACCCGTTCGAATCCTACCAATCTGGTAAACAAAAAATGGCCTAAAGGCCACCTTTGTTCACTGGCTGGGGAGGAGGGATTCGAACCCCCGAATGCATGGACCAAAACCATGTGCCTTACCACTTGGCGACTCCCCATCAACCCAAAAATTATATACTAAAAACCATAAATTATCAATAATGTGAAAACCCGCCCTTCTCGGGTTTTCGTCGAGATTGGGCGGGCTACTGGTCGATATTTTCAATCGACCATACATGAACAAAAGGTTCTCCGTCATCAGCGGATAGCGGGAGAAGAACACTCCCCTGGATATCATGACCTTGATGGCTGATATCGAAGAAGATGGAGTGACCAAATCGGTCTATACCATCATCCTCATGGACTACATCCACCGTGAATTGCGCGTATGACTCACCGAGAGAACACTGTACAAGATACGTATCTCGGTTATCTGGTGTATGCCGAGAAGTCTCGAGGTCGTGTGCGACCTCGGTCCATCGAAGCATATTCAGATCAATATCATGGGCAACATCGAACGTTTGGGTATCTGCGGCAACAGCCCGGAGTGCTTCAAGTGCCCACTCCTTCACTGCGCTTTCTAGCATACCCACTGATACAGGTGCAAAGTCCCCTTCCATTTCTTCCTCCCTTGTCGAAGACCAATGGATAAATTAAAACATATTGTAGTGCAAAAGTCAATAAAGTATTTTAGACTTGACCTATAATACATTTAATTGAGATAATATAATCAATAATAAATAACCACTAAATAAAGGAGGAAAAAGTGGATTATACAACAACTTATGATTACGGGACTACTACTGCTACAAATGTAGATAGTGGCGTAATCGCAGCATTATTTGCTGTAATGGCCGGTATGTGGCTAGTTCTTATGGTAGTAGCAGTCGTAATGATCGTTTGTATGTGGAAAGTCTTTGTAAAGGCTGGTAAACCAGGATGGGCTGCAATCATCCCAGTTTATAATATTATTGTGTTACTTGAGATAGCAGGAAGACCTGCTTGGTGGGTAGTACTTATTCTATTTGTTCCATTTGCAAACATCGTTTGTTTATTCATCGCTTATGCTGATATCGCAAAGAAATTTGGCAAAAGTGGCGCTTGGGGTGTAATAATGCTTGGTCTTTTAGGGGTCGTTGGTTGGCCAATGCTTGCATTCGGTAAAAGCGAATACACAGCTTAATAAGTTAATTACAAAAAAGGAGCAAAAGCTCCTTTTTTGGTTGCATAATATATATTAATAGGGTATAATATGTATAGGTTTGATAAATCGAGGAATAAATATGTTTACATATAAGACTCCGAGAATTCAAACGGGGTCGACAAATAAGTAAGAAGGAAAAAAATGGAACAAAAGAATAAACTATATGTAGGTAATCTTCCATTTACAATTAATGATGGTACTCTAGCTGAAATGTTCGCTGAATTTGGCGATGTTTCTGAAGCTAAAGTTATCACTGACAAATTCTCTGGCCGATCAAAAGGTTTTGGATTTGTTACTTTTGCAAATGAAGAAGACGCTGCTAAAGCTATCGAAGCTATGAACGGAAAAGACACTGAAGGACGACCTTTAACTGTCAACGTTGCTAAGCCAATGGCTCCACGCGACGACCGAAGATAATTGATAATTCAATTTTAAAAAGTCCGCCCTTTTGGGCGGCTTTTTAGTTTTCTAAAATACTTTTAACTTCTTTGAGGTTTTTAGTCTCCATTAACCCTTTTCGATAAGAGCTGGCGCCTGGGAATCCTTTAAAATACCATGCAAAATGTTTTTTTGATTCTGTAATCCCCTTGTCACCCCAAATATCATGAGCTTTTTGGGTTAAATCTAAAGCTAACTTTTTAATTTCTGTAAAATTAGAAATATAATCTTTTTTATCTTTGATTTCCTTAAATAACCAGGGTTTTCCAAGAGCACCTCTGCCTATCATAACTCCGAAACATTTTGTAACTCGTTGTTTTTCTAAGGCATCTTGCCATGTTTCTATATTACCGCTCCCAATAATATTTAATTTTGGGTACATTTTTACAACTTCTTTAATAATATTCCAATCAGATACGCCCAAAAAACCACTTTTAACCGTTCTTGGATGTATCGTGACTGTATTTATACCTTCTTTTTGTATTAAATTTAATATATTAAAAATATCTGTATGGTTATCCCATCCAGCTCTTGTTTTTATTGAAATTGGTAATTTTGTACTTCTTTTTGCAGCTTTACATATTTCGACTATTTTATCAGAATATTGCATAAGATATCCACCACAACCAGATTTAATAATATTTTTATCTGGACAAGCAAAGTTTAGATCAATTCCTTTTGGTTTTAGTTTTTTATCAATAATTTTTATGGCTTCTGATACTTTATCCGGTTCAGAACCAATAATTTGAACTACGTAATTTTTAATACCTATATATTTGTCATTCTGAGGCGAAACCGAATAATCTATAGATCCCTGCCTTGCCGGCAGGCAGGCTTCACTGTGTTCAGGATGACTATTAGGATCTTCAAAATTTAATATTTTTTCAGCCTCTGGCCAATTATTAATAATAGTGTCTGTATGGACCATGGGCGTAAAAACCAAGTCAGCTCCATATTTAACACATTGAGAAGCAAATGGGTATGTTGTTATATTCGCCATAGGGGCCAATACTAAAATTGGTTTTTCCATCCTATAATTATTTGAATTCATTATATCTTTCTTATTAACGGGCCGTCTTCTGTATCTTCGACCATATAACCAGCTTTCTCGATTTTAGATCTAAAATTATCTGCTAATTTATAATCTTTATTCTTTCTTGCATCTTCACGTGATACGGCCATTTTATGTATTTCATCTGGTATTTTCTCAACTTTAATATCATCTAAGCGCAAACCTAAAACTCTATCTACTACTCCCATAAAGTGAAGTACCGAAGTGGCATCGTTTTTGGTAAGGAATTTTTGTTTATTAGTAAATTTAATTAAACCAAATATTGTTGCGAGTGCTTTAGATATTGATAGATCATCTGATATATATTTTTCAAATAACTTCTCAGTTTTTTCGATTTCTTTATTAACTTTTTCTGATAATTTTCCGTCATTTTCAACTAGATTCATTCTTAAAATAAACTCTCTTAAATTATGTAGTGTATTTTGTGCATCAAGTATAGATTTATCAGTAAAATTTAACTTATCTCGGTAATGTGACGAAAGACAAAGCATTCTAAAAGCCAAGGGTTCAACCGTATATTTATCCTTTAAATTATCCAGTGTATAAGCATTCCCCATCGATTTACCCATTCTTTTGCCATTAATAAGTAGATGTTCTCCATGGAACCATAAATTAACAAATTTTTTACCTGTGTACGCTTCGCTTTGAGCAATTTCATTTTCATGGTGTGGGAATATTAAATCTACTCCTCCTGAATGGATATCAATTGTTTTACCTAAATATTTAGTACTCATTGCTGTACATTCTATATGCCAACCAGGCCTACCTTCTCCAAAAGGAGCTTTCCATGATGGTTCCCCTAATTTTTTAGCTTTCCATATAGCAAAATCTTGAGCGTTTTCTTTTTCATATTCATCTTGTGCGACTCTAGCTCCATTTATAATTTCTCTATTATCTAACCCAGAAAGTTTTCCATAGTTTTTAAACTTTGAAATAGAAAAATAGACAGAACCATCATCAGATATATAGGCGTATTTATCTTTAAGTAATTTTTCTATTATTTTTATCATCCCCGGGACTTCCTCTGTTGCTCTTGGAGTATATTCTGGTAATTCAATGTTTAAATCAGTTAATGCTTCGAAAAATGACTTTTCATATTTTTTAGTAATTTCAGTATATGGAACTTTCAGTTTTATTGAATCTCTTATAATTTTATCCTCTATATCAGTAATATTCATAGCTTCTATCACCTTAAAATTTAGATATTTTAATGATCTTCTTAATATATCTACATTAATATATGTTCTAAGATTACCAATAGTTGGATCGTTATATACTGTTGGCCCACAATTATAAATCTTAACTTCACCTTTTTTAATTGGTTTTAATAGTTCCTTCTTTTTAGTAAGAGTATTATATAGTTTTATCATCTAAATAACCGCCTGACTGAATTTTAAATAAGTTTTCATATATTCCACCTTTATTTTTAACTAAATTTTCATGTGTGTCCAGTTCTACTATTTTACCTTTGTCCATTACAGCAATAATATCAGCCCGCATAACAGTAGACAAGCGATGTGCAATAATTATAGCAGTTCTACCCTTAATTAATTTCCAAAGCGCATCTTGAATTAACTTTTCACTCTCTGAATCAAGGGAAGATGTTGCCTCATCTAATACAAGTATTGGAGGATTTTTCAGCACTGCACGAGCAATATTTACTCTTTGTTGCTCCCCACCAGAAAGTTTTACCCCTCTTTCACCTACTATAGTTTGATAGCCTTTTGGTAATTTCATAATAAAATCGTGTGCATTTGCAACTTTTGCAGCAGAAATAACATCAGATTTATTTGCTCCTTTAACCCCATAAGAAATATTATTAAAGGCAGTATCATTAAATAAGATACTATCTTGCATTACAACACCAATCTTTTGTCTAAGCGATTTTTGTTTTACCTTTGATATATCCTGATTATCAACCAATATTTGACCACTATTAAGCTCATAAAAACGAAGTAATAATTTTACTAGGGTAGATTTCCCAGAACCAGAATGTCCAACAAGTGCTAATGTTTTTCCAGAAGGAATTTCTAAATTTATACCTCTTAAAACACTCTTACCAGGATAAGAGAATTTTATGTTATTAAATTTAATTATCCCATTTTTAAATTTCTGGTTTTTTGCGTCTTTAATATCATTAATTTCGGGTTTAGTGTCTAAAAGTTCAAACACTCTCCTTACACTTCTCATATCTTTTTGTATATCATCAATAACTCTAGTTAAATACCAAAGTGGGGTTATTGTTCTATTGGTATATTGCCAGGCTAATGTGAATGTACCAAGAGTAATTTCTCCTTTTAACGCCATATATACTCCAAGACCAAATATTACTATTTGCGCAAGATTTACAATAAGAAATCGAAAGATATTCATAATAATTCGGGTGATAATATATTTCATTTCTAAACTAATAATATTATCTAAAATTATTGCAACTCTAGAGTAATGTTTTTTTTCTGTTGTATATGATTTTATAGTACGAATATTTATGATTGATTCTGTTGTGCTACCACCCAAAATCTCATATTTGGTTCTCACTTTATCTTGCACTGCTATTAATTTTGGAGCAAATTTAAAACTAATAAATGTAAATAATGGTACAGCAACTAAAAGTAAAAAACCAAAGGTAAAATTTATACTAAAAAGAAAATATAAAGCTACTATTGTAAATAGTATTTGTGGGGCAATATCTATTATGGCCCCTTCCATAACATTATTAAGGTCTCGAATCCCAGAATCTACTCTTTCCTTGATTTTACCTGTACTATATTTTTCAAAATAACCAAGAGACAAAGTTTCTAAATGACCAAACACCTTAAGCTGTAATACTCTTCTTGTTTCTATCCACCATTTGGTAATAAAATAGTTGCTGCCTTGACCTATAAAATCTTGTATAAAAATTACAAAAGCAAATAATATTAAATATTTCCAATATTCATCAGGGATATAATTAAAATTACCATTTCTAATATTCGTTTCTATTAAATCAAAAAACTTTTTTAAAATTAAGGGTTGGATAAGATTAAATATTGTATATGCAAAAGAGAATGAAACCGCTATGACAGTTAATTTCTTTTTAATTGAAGCTAATTTTATGGCACGCCAAAGATCTCTCATTAAATAATTCCTTTCTATACAATTATGCTTTAGAACAAGGGGAAACTCAAGTGTTAATAATCACCACGTCCTTCAAGAGCACGTGAAAGAGTAATTGCATCAGCATATTCAATATCAGAACCAACGGGAAGACCTCTCGCGATACGAGTAATTTTTATATCTAGAGGTTCAATAATTTTCTGTAAATACATTGCAGTTGCTTCGCCTTCTACATTAATATTTGTAGCCAAAATTATCTCTTCTACCCCACCAGCATGAACTCTATCGAGTAGTTGTTTTATATATAAATCATCAGGACCTATTCCTTCTACTGGTGAAATTGCCCCATGAAGTACATGGTATGTACCTTCATATTTTCCTGTACTTTCAAATGCAATAATATCTAGGGGCTCTTCTACTATCATAATTTGAGATGATATTCTTTTGGGATCGCTACAAATAACACAAGGATCTTCCTCTGCAAGATTAGAACAAATAGAGCAGATTTTAATATTATTTTTTATATTTAAAACTGCATCACCTAGCATTTGAGCTCTTTCTTTTGTCCCTCGAAGTAAAAAGAAGGCTAATCTCTGAGCACTCTTTGGTCCAACCCCAGGCAACCTTGAAAGTTCATCAATTAAATTTTGAACTGATTTTGGTAATAACTTCATGGTTAAAATTACATACCTGGTAAACCAAGCCCGCCCATATCTTTCATAACTTCTGCAGCTACTTTTTGAGATTTTTCGACTGCGCTTGAAATTGCACCCTTAATATCATGTTCAATATTATCAATGTTTTCTTTGTCTACCTCTACACTTTGAACTTTTTGTTCACCATTCATTGTAATTTTAACTGATCCAGATTCACCCTCAACTGTCATATCTTTTAATTTTTTCTGAATTTCACGTGCTTTTTTTACAAATTCAAACTGTTCTTTTGCTTTACCAAACATTTGTACTCCTTTTTCTTATATGCCCCGAAAGTCTATTGTCAAAATCAATTGAAAGACTATCGAAGATTTGTTTATATACTTTTTGATATTCTACTATATTTATTTCAACCGTATCTTGAGAAACCTGTTTTTTAGCTAAAATGTGAGCATTTCTCATATCTAAATATTTGTCCCTTTGTTTCTGGGCAATCCATTCTTCCACAAATATATCTTCCCAATTAAATATACTCACAAAATAAGTTTATTCGAATAAAAGAAGTTACGCAAGTATTAGATATAATTATTTAAAATATAAGGTTGCCCTAAGACCATTATTTTTATTTTCTTCAAAATATGTACTTGAGGACCAACCATCCCAAAATTCATCTGAAAAATATTCTTTATCTCCGGTTTTACCTATTACCCATATTCTATTACCATAGTTTTCAATCTGATCGGGGTTAATAAGATATTCGTCTTGTTCTTTATAGAATAAAGAACTTTCTCCAAAACCATCAACAGGTTTAGACAAAAATTTAATATTTCCATAGCCCATATAATAACTACTATCTAAAAAAGTATAAAGTTCGCCTGAGACATATTTATCACCTGGAAGACTTTGCGATTTCACAACATCCGTCATTTTTTTCATTTGATGGTTTACATCAATATGCATATAAACATTCCCAACTAATAAGGCTGAAATAGCAAGCCCACAAACTAAATATTTAACTTTTTTATTTGATATTTCAGAGACAAATATACCCCACAAAGCAAATAAACCTACTGCAGAAAATGGGAAATATCGATCTTGATAAACAGGTGTTTTTAGCTTTGAAATTGTAAAAACTAATAACATAGGAAGAAATCCAAAAATAATTACTGAAAAAAGTTTAGCTTTTTGCTCTTTATCTTTATATTTATAAAATAACCAAAAAGGAGAAAATACCAAAAGTCCTATTATCAACCAAAAGAATAGAGGACCAAAAAATTTATTCCAAAAAAATACTGCGTCCATATGAGTATAGGTAATAAAATGAATAATATTATTTGGAATAGTTCTTTCGGTTATCCACTCTGGCTTAATCCAATAATCTCCAGATATTCTAGTCACCTGCTTATATGCTTTAGGGAACCAAGGTAAATAAGCAATTAATATACTAATATTTGCAACCCACCACCAAGGATTCCAAATTAAATATTTCTCTTTAAAAGTCTTACCCCACTTGAATTTAAAGAAATCAGGAGTTGCTATTGCTATAATTATCCAATGAGATATAACTACAAAAAAACCATAATATTGGCTATAAACAGCTAAAATCATTGAAAGTGCATACCAAAGTAGTGTTATACTCTTTTTTTCTTGGATAAATTTAACTAGAAAATAAGTTGCAAGGGTAGTAAAAAATGCTACTACTCCATACATTCTTGCTTCCTGACCAAATCTAATCATAAATGGTGAAAGCGCTACAAATAAAGAGGCCCAAAAAGCAGCTCGTACGTTAAATAATCTTTTAACAGTTAAAAAAACTAAATATATGATTCCTATGGAAAAAATAAGTGATAAAAACCTAATTGAAAAAACTGAATTCCCGAAGATTGTTACCCAAGGTTTTGCAATTAAATAATAACCAGGTGGGTGAACATCTCTAATATTTCTTGCAATAATTTCAGCAGGGTTAAATCTTAAAATCCACATTGTATAGCCTTCATCGTGCCAAATTGAAGAAGCAGTAATTTTATATAATCTTAAAACTAATCCAATTAGAAGGGGCCAAAACCAGATATGCTTAACTAAAAATTTATTTATTTGAATACTCATAATATAAAATTCTTCCATCAAGGTCAGACTTTACTGGTTTAAAGTCAAAATAATAACCTGACATTAAGAATGCTTTATCTGCATCTTTAAGCCAATTTGGAGTAACAAATATTTTATAATTATCACCTGTTACTTTAAAGTTATCTACTATTTCATAAGTTTCATATTGAATAATTTCAGGTTTTGAACCATGAGTCATATAATCAACTGTTTTTAGCCCAAATTCTCCTGTTATCATATAATTTATTCTTTCTGAAGAAGAATTTTTGATATCATCTGCCATAACAACCATATCTTCTGAATATGCTTCTCTTGCCTCAGTATACGTTGGAAAATCTATAAAATATTTCTTAAAGCCAAGTCCTCCTGCAATAATTAATATTAAACCCAAAACAATATATTTAACATTTTTATTATTTATTTTTTCTACAACAAAATTTATACCAAGCGCAATCCAGATAAACACTACAGGAATTGCACCTACAAGCCTTAGGGCATGAGGTATTCCTTCTGCAGTAAGTACCATTGGGAGACTCATAGCCCCAAATAAGGTAAGTAGTAAAAAATGCTCAATCTTCTTAATTTTTAATAAGGAATAAACAAAACCAACCCAAAAGAATATCCCAGTTATCATATCAAGCATTGGTGATCCACCTAGATTATGTCTAAAATTAGCATCTCCAGCAAAATTAAACATTGTAATTTCTTTAGTAATACTATTAATTAATGCACCAAACCAGCTACCATTGTTTAATTCTGGATTAAAAATACTAGTTGAGGCTCTTCCAGCAATAAGACTTGGGTCTTTTACAAAACTAATAAACATTGGCACCATTAAAAGCATAAAAATACCACCTGCATATAAGATATTCTTAATATTTTTCTTAAAAAACTTTTTGTCGAAAAAGAATGTCCAAACTATAAATGCACCAAAAACAAGTGGAACCATTCTTATAGAAAGATATGTATAAAAGCCCATAGCTAAAAATACTCCAAACCAGAGATAATCTTTTAGTTTTCCTTCACGATAAGCCCTAATAAAGAAGTAAAAAATAAAACAAAGTGCCATAGGTAGCATTACCGCCCTAAACCCATTTCTTGAAAATTGAATATGCCAAGCTGAAACCGCAAGAGTAGAAGCAGCCAAAAGGCCAATATTTTTATTAAATAGTTCTTTAGCAAGTAAATAGATACCAAATACAGTTATTACACCAATAATTGCTGGTGCTATTCTAAGCGCAAGAGGTGTAAAAAATAATGCTTTAATATTAAATGTTTGCCCTATCCACACAAATAGACCTTGAAAATATATAAATAAAGATTCTCGTGGACCATTTGTGTCATATATAGCTCTATGATCACCGTTATCAATCATTCTGATTACATCTTGTCCATTAGCTGCTTCATCAGGGTAAAGCCCAAATGGGATAGAATCAAGCTTATAAAATCTTAAAAATACTGCCACACAAAGTATAAGTATTATTATCCAGTTAGCTTTGAAAAATTTTACTATTTTTGACCACATGTTGTACATATTACCTCATATATTTTAAATGATTCATCACCACCTGAAGCTTTAAAACTAGAAAAAGAAGCATAATATTTAAGTAATGCTTGTTCAACTTCTTGAGAACTATTATCATCTGATAATAATATTTCAAAACTACCAGTTTTAGGGAGTTTATCAAATTCATCTATTTCAATTTTATTATATTTTAACTGAAATGGGCATTTAGTATCTTCTAGAATATAAACATTTTCTTTTCCATTTATGTAAGATTTTATCTCATTTGAAATTTTACAAGCAGATAAATTCCACCATAATAATATAATAAATATAAATCCCAATAAAATGGATCCAAATAAAAACAAATTATTTTTTTTATTACTATATTTACCGATAATCTGATTCCATCTAATTTTAAATATAGCTGTAAAACCATTTATCATATCTTTTATATTAAAGTTTGATGCTTCTGCATCATCAAACCATTCAACTGGAACTTCTACCATAGAATATTTAAATTTTTTAGCTAAAACCAATGCCTCTGAATCAAAATCCCAGGTTTTAATCGTACAAAGCGGAAAAATCTTCTCTGAAGCTTCCTTTGAATACATTTTAAAACCACATCTACTATCAGTAAAGCTTTGCC
>JBGSRK010000086.1:0-2701 GCA_041737595.1 Patescibacteria group bacterium | reverse complement strand
TACCTATATGTGAGATTGTGAGTAGCTATCAGATTCTTACTCCAGTTTTGATATAATATTACTTTCCCTCTGAACATGTTCTAGGTTCAATTTGCCCTCAATTGTTTGGGATATAAGGGCAGTGTGAAGCTTCAGACTACTATAGTTACTCGGTTGCTGGTATGAGCAGTTCGTCGACTATGTGGGTGGAAGCCGGTTCTTAGGTGCTGAGATAGAATGCCCAATCTTACACTCTTGTATACAAATATGGTGTTAGCAGCGGTGAAACTGGTGTATTCCCACCAGCAGGATGGTATCCTGTACTATTGTCCTTCCAACTGTTAGTTATATTATGTCAGGGAAGCGGTCGTTGATGTGTTGTGTTGTGCTGACCACAGTATGAGTATAATAGATGTGCTTTTTTTTGTAGAAAAGAGCTGGTTTCAGATAAATACCCCCTTCCACAACAATGGCAGCAAGTACCTCTCAAGTCTGCAGCAAATGCAGAGTTGTCAAGACTCGAGTCGAGTTTTATGCAGCCACTGACGGCGGTGTAGAGTGCATCTGCAAAGGTTGCCGGTCTCTAGAACACAGGCGTAGTAGACGTATGTATGTGGGCAGGATAGAACCAGAGAGGCCTCAAATCACCACTGCTTGTTGCTAGAAGTGTAATAAGGTTCTCTCAGTCTAGGAGTTCCACAGGGACAAGGGAAGGAGGCTTGGTATCCAGAGCACTTGCAAAGAGTGCCACAGAGTGTATCGCAGAGCACTCTATGCAAAGCGTAGAAACACTAAATCGACTGAGTGCATTCTCCGTCCAAGTTGTTGTAAGGTACTTAGCACAAGTCAGATCGGAGCTGTGGGTAACAGTGGGTTTGAAGTGCCAGTAGCGGACAACACACCTGAAGAGGCCTGGGCTAACAAACAGGGCTCTGGAATGAACAAGAATACTGTTGGTGAAGCTACACCGCTAGCCAGTCAGCACGAGGATTGGGTGTCAAACTTCCCAGTGGTATTGAGTGCACAGCATGTGCTTAGCGTTCAAGGAAGTACTGGAGGCCCGGTACCTGTTACTAGTCTTTACGGTAGTCGGAATAGGACTCGTGTGAAGAATAACACCTATCGTGACTTGATAGACGGCAGAGAAGCTGAGCAGCTGGTTATGGAAGGGTCAACTACAGTTGCTCCAGCTCCAGAAAGTAGTCTGGATACACAAGAGACCTTTCACCTTCAGCATGCAGAACTCAAACGAGAGGATATTAAGCAAGGGAGGATATTACCTTCTTGTGATATTCACAAGGGTTCTCCTGGACATATTTGTGTCCCAACAAATAAGAAAAGTAGACTCGGGAGACTTGGAGGCCTTGGAGTGGGCTTTAAGTGATGGTAGCTGGTATTGATATTGGAGTTTGTACGGCTTTAGAGTTGTGCAAGAGTTAAAACAGCTATTGTTGTATCTCCTATGTGGTGTGTGATACGCAATAGACTGTGCGCTGTACTACCTTAATATGTTTAAGGATGTTACTACTTTGTCAGAGGGAGAGTTGTAGGGGCTTGGGCTGTTATAGAAGGGCTTGTATTTGGAGTTTCTTTGTCATTAGTATTTTTCAGTGGAAACTTTTGGGGAAGTCTTGTTGGTAGTTTATGGACATGATTGAACGTTTTCTGGAGTTGGTTGTGGGGTAAGTAGTCTTTCTGTAGTACTATTGAGTGGGGTTGATAGTGACATGGTTGATTGTGAAACTGTACACCGTTTGATGCTGACAGTACGAGTTTACGCACAAGTGTGAATGCTGCAAAACATAAACTGTCAGTTTACACCTTATAAAGTAAGTTATTACAAGTAGGTCGTTGAAAAGATGGTTGTAAATTCTCTGTGTGACGGTACATAGCGTGTGTTTGCTATTTTATATGTGGATATTATATGTAAGATGCTTGTCACAAAGAGATGAAAAACAACTGTCATACTGTGATTCTCAGGCCAGTATGTGTGTTAGTAGAGGACTTCCCTGTTTGGGGTGTCACCAAACTTCAGCTATCACATCGTTACTGTTGTTAAATGCTGTTTTTATTAACACAGTATTGAACCACAGAAATATCTGGGCTAGTAGCAGGTTGTTGAAAGCATCGACCTTGGCAGCAGCTTAAGTCTACAGTCTTCTTAGCCTTTTCTCACAGGAGCGAAGATGTGTGATAGACATTTTCTAAACCCTGAATGTGTGCTTTGTGTTGCCATTGTGTATTCTTACACGTCGGCTTTGTTTTTGCCTCTTGTTAGTTTAAGACACTGCGGTATTAACACTCGTGTTGCTGTTAAATCATGTCTTTATACATTATACCTTTATACTTCTACAGTAGTTTTGTGTATTGGTTTTCTATCACCGACAGTGGTTTATGAGTTTTACAGCAATATTGGAGATTTTGGTATATTTACAAGGCCGTCCCCAACAACTGCGAAGTAGCTAAGAAGACATTATACCTTAGCCGGTACCTGGATCATTGCTTGTTTCAACAACATTTACACTAACAGCGGTGTGAGCTGTATAGGAAATCTGATAAAACTGTGTTTAAAATCATGATGTAATACTATGTTGTGTAAACCACAAAGTAGAGTAACACGACACACGACGTTGTTAACTGAAAGGCATGATGTACATAACAACAGGTACAAAGACATGGTTAATAACTGGCTCTCACACTATACTGACAGACAGTCGTTGTT
>JBGSRK010000138.1:0-1738 GCA_041737595.1 Patescibacteria group bacterium | reverse complement strand
CAGAGATCATAACAGTCGTGTGTTTTGACCTGGACAATACGTGAAACATGGGCGATGAAGGTGAACCATACACTCAGGCTAGTTGTATATCGCGAGGCGACTTTCCTCAGCTTGCACTGATTACTTAACCTTCTTTCGGTAGTAACGAGACCTTGCCTGGCGTCTGGTAGTTGACTGGCTTGCCCCACAGCAGACGACAGCCACAGTTCTGATATCGTATAGTATTCGGAATAGTTGTTGTTGGCTAGTGGAAAGGGTGTCTATCTCACCCTTTGCAATAATATAGACAGACTGGCTCCCTTGTCATGTCTGAGCTGATAGGGCTTGATGCTTAATCTATAAGTATCTTGTGCAAACAGTTGAACACAGCAGCTGGTTCTTCAGAATGAACAGATCTCATTCTAAATAAATTACCAGTGAGTGAACAACAGCTAAGAAATTGCCAGTGATGTTGCCAGAGAGAACACTTGTGGTACTTATGTAAGATAAGGCATTGGAGAACTGCTACTGGAGAAGACTGCATACACCTTTGTTATCTTCAGGAGCATGCACATACAGTGCTTTGTATCATGCCACTGTGATATCTGTTTTTAACAAGCACAATTAGAAACAGTTTTTTCTTTAAACACACTGTCGTAGTAATATGCTTTTTTGTTGTCCTGCACTTCAGTGACCTTTCCTGAAGTATGACTGACGTGTGACCTTTCCTGTGTACTACCTAAGGCGAGTTTCTGAAAGAGGCTGGCATAGCTCGGCTCTGGATGGTATCTTTGGCAGAAACGATAGCTGGTGCAGTTAAGACTTCACACCGGCTTCTTGCTAGGCAGTTGGGTGCTGCAGGAGATGGGCTACAAAGTCTTTGATTTTTGCACTAGACTTTGTAATCAACTCAAAACCAAAATATTTGTATTCGCTTAACCCTTGGGATACTTATTCAGTTGAGGGTAATATATTCTCTTAGTAATATATTCAAATAGCTTAGAGCAAACGTCTGACATCCTACTCGCTGCAACCCAGGAGCGTATAACTTCTGTGAAATTGACACAGAGCTCGGAGATAGATATGCAGTGGCCAGTACAGAACTTGGCTTATTTTAGTTTGTATATAGGAAATGTATCAACAATATTTTTTGGGTTAAAATCAAGCTTTCAGACACTTCCTTCATTTTTCTATATAGGGGATAGGACCCCACACGGCTTCACTAAATACACATATTTGTTTGCCTCTTCTTGATAGCTTCTCACAAGTATGTACCGTATAAAGACTAGTACTGCTGTTAAAATCATGCCTTTAGACATAATACCTACATATTTCTAAAAACACGTGCGTGCAAGTTTGACATCTGCCACTATTTCTGACGCTTCTACTCACTCTACAAACTGAGTGTTTGACTTTTCCGTAGTAAACCTTTCCAGATATGACCAGCACACTTCAGAACAGACCAACCGCAAGGCTTGTAACTCACTAGTGTACAGATGTATACACCTGAGTGGCAGAGACGCCGCTGTTGTGACACCCTTTAACACATTCTGACTATACTAAGTAATATACTGAGAAGCAACGTCTGCAACTCTGTAAGGGTGTCCCTGTCAATTTCTATCAAAGTTAAATCGCTTTACTAGAAGCAATAGACCAGCTTTCAACTACCTGTGATGTGGCTAAATAGACTGTAGACCTAAGCCGTTACCAAGGTCAATGCTTTCAACAATAATACATACAACAAAGTGACATGAACTGT
>JBGSRK010000037.1:0-2747 GCA_041737595.1 Patescibacteria group bacterium | reverse complement strand
GGTATTGGTTCCAGGCCGCGTTGCTGGCCACAGGAGAGCCAATAGAAACTGGGCCACAGTACCATACCTGCAAAATCAACACTCCCCTTAGATTTACTTGGCATATCTGAAGTTTTTATTGTTACTGACAGCAGTACAGTTACTAAAAAGTGGGCACATAACTTCGACGAGTGGCTAGCTAAACACCACCTTATGGAGTCCCCTGCTCTAGCACTATTTTGTCCATACAAAAGCTGTTCTCTGAGACAATGATGCCTTTGTATACAAAGTGTATCATGTTGGCAGTAGCTTGACTGGCAACGCAGCTCAGAGGTCCTTCAAGCAAGGTTCCAGTCCCCGTTGCTGCCAACTGAGGATTCAATAGAAACTGGGCCACAGTACCATGCCTGCAAAAACACAGCTTTTTTTAAATTGGTTTGAAATTGTTAAAGTGGGTACATTTTCCACACAAACACTTTAGTGTGGCTACTGCTGACAGCAATAGATTCTGCTACATAGTCACACCATTCCAGGGAATATGTACGTAAACACTCCCTGACTACGTTAGCCATGCAAAAACTGCCTTTGTATACAAAGTGTATCCTATTGATTGGCAGTATCTTCACTGGCATTGCAGCTCAGGGGGCCTTCAAGTCAAACACGGTATTGGCTCCAGTCCCCGCTGCTGTCAACTGGGGAACCAATCCAAACTGGACCACAGTACCATACCTGCAATAAATATAGCCTTATGTATTTAACAATGGCAAGTTTGCCACACACACATGGACATTATTACTGCTGCTGACAGTGACAGTCTCTGTTAGATAGTCACACCAGAGACTGTGCACCTAAACATGTTATCCAAGCAAAAGCTGATCTCTGAGGCACTGCCTTTGTATAGAAACTGTCAAAGCCATCAAACACATAAGGTGCAAACCATTTCTACCAAAGCCCCCACTGACAGTACTAGTCTGAAACTCAACTGCTGCCGGCATAGTCTGATAAACCTAGCTCAACCTAGGCCTCCTTTATCCCCCCACTTGGGTTGGCTCCAAACGGTGACAGCCTCCTAGTTACCCAGAGGGGCAACACTGGCATAGTCTGCTGAGGACTACAAAAGGCTGAGCTGTCAACAGCTAGAGAACACTCTCGTAAAGATACAACAACAACCACTACCACCAACTCACCTCTTCATTGCTGTCATAGTATGACAAACCCAGCTCAAGACAACCACAATGGTTGAAGGTCACAGCATCTCAGTTGTCAAATCATTTTAAACAGGCCCACAAGTGCAAACACAAGATTGACGAGGTGGGTTGAATCCAGTCGGTGACAGCATCCTAGTTGCCCAGAGGGGCAATATTGGCATAGTCTGCTGAGAACTACAAAAAGCCAAGCTATCAACAGCTAGAGAACACTCTTGTCAACACACATATATCATCACCACCACCACTACCACCAGCCCACCTCTTTACTGCCGTCATAGTCTGACAGACCTAGCTCAAGGCCACCTATGTCCTCCTGCTGGGGTTGGCTCCAAACGGTGATAGCCTCTTATTTGCCCAGGGGTGCAAGACTGGACTACCGTACTCTGCTGAGAACTACAATCAGTTGAGCTCTCAACAGCTAGAGAACACTCTTGTCAAACCCCATATATCAATACCACAACTTTGTAACATTGGAGTGCTCTGCTGAGAAAACTACAAAAGGCTGAGCTCTCAACAGCTACAAGAAAATCCGTTGCAAACCCCAATACATAACAACCACCACTACCACCAACTCACCTCTTTATTGCTGTCATAGTATGACAAACCTAGGCGAAGACAACCACCATATTAAGGTTGAAGTTCACAGCACTTATCAAAGCATTTTCACCAGATCTCAAAAGTGCAAAAACAAGAGATATATATTACAAGCAACAAACCCCGTCATAATCCTAACTAAAAGCACTAGTATGAACACACCTCTGTACTGACACCATAGCCTGACAAACCTAGCTTAAGGCCTCCTTTATCCTCCTACTTGGGTTGGCTCAAAAAGGTGATAGCATCCTACTTGCCCAGAGGTGCAATAGTGGCCTAGTCTGCTCAGAACTACAACAAGCTGAGCTAGAGAACACTCTTGTCAAACCCCAGATATCACCACCACTACCACCAACTCACCTCTTCATTGCTATCATAGTCTGACACACCCAGCTCAAACAACCACCAAGTTAAGGATGAAGGTCACAGCATCTCAGTTGTCAAAGCATTTCTAACCGGCCTCACAAGTGCAAAAACAAGGTTGAGGAGGTGGGTGACAGCATCCTAATTTTCTAGTGGCCTAAGTCTGGTGTAAGCCTGGTCTGCTGAGAACTATAATAAGCTAAGGTCAGCACCTAGACGTAAGTCTCAACAAATCCTTACTACGTTCAACCCACCTCTCTACTGCCGTCATAGTCTGACAACCCTAGCTCAAGCCCACTTATGTCCCCCTACTTGGGTTGTATCCAGGAAGTGACAGGAACCTAGTTTCCCAGTGGTGCTATATTAGCCTAGAAATTGACAATTACAGTAAGCCGAGGTCTGCACAGCTAGATATATGTCAAAACATATCCCACAACCCACCTCTTTACTGCCGTCATAGTTTGACAAGCCGAGCTCGAGGCCGTTGATGTCCCCCTGCTAAGGTTGAATCCAGAAGCTGACAGCATCCTAGTTCCCCAGCGGTGCTACATTAGCCTGGTCTGCTGAGAACTACAATAGGCTAAGGTCAGCACCCGGAACCAA
>JBGSRK010000067.1:0-3995 GCA_041737595.1 Patescibacteria group bacterium | reverse complement strand
AATAATGACCCTCTTCCCTGTTTTTCTTGCATAACGCACTGTAGACCAGGTACCTGAGCGGAGCATTTCCTGCATACCAGAAGGGCAGGCCAAAACAGTATCGGAAGCATCAACAATATCCCTGTTTCGGGTCAGACTATCCTTGGCCGGCATGATATTATCCGCATTCCTGTTATAAGACCGCTTGGTCTGCCTGGATGAGGGATGGATAACAATCGGAATACCCAGACGCCCGCAGACGACATGGAACTCTGTATCAGCCCCGACACAATCCCCATGTCGAACTTCGGCAGGCCTCAACTCCGCAACCAGCGCAGCAAGAGTATCAGCCTGCTCCTTGCTCAATCCTTTCTGTGTGCCGGTAAAACCGAGTACCATATTATTCCCATTTCCCTTCACGCACCTTCTCGATCACCTTCTCAAGATTGACAGGACGGTATTCATGCTCGCATTTGATCAGGATATGCCGATCCGTCAGCTTCCCCAAATCCTCATGATAGGTATTGTTGTGATGATGGCCGTGGATATTCAGATTGTATCGTTTCTCAAGGGGCAGAAACGGAGCATGGGTGAACTTGATATTCTGGTTGAACGCCTTAAGTACCAGTTCATCGGCAACAACATCCCACCCCCTTTCCAGATACCAGGTAAGCGAATTGCAATCATGATTGCCACGCACCAGCCACTTCTTACCAACGCAGGCATTCATCAACTTCTCATGCCAGACAGCATCATCACCCCTTGCCATCACAATATCCCCCAGGTGGATAAGAACATCTTCCTGTCCCACATACTCCCTGATATACCTGAGAATCTGGTACTCGTACCCATCCGGGCGATCACAGAACTCCTTCATCCTCTTATGTCCGAAATGCGTATCCGCAATAAGCCAGAACTTCATCTGACACCCCTTTCACCGTTTTCCGGTTAAGCATTACAGGCACCAGCCACAAACAGCACTTCTTCAAGACGAATAAATGAAAAGCTGTTATTCCCAATCCAGTGTTCCAGGACATACAACGCATCATCATCAATGGACTGCGCTCCCTCAAGCTTATACACACGGCCCGACACTGTTTTAGCAACCAACCGTTCCTGATCAAAATCCAGTATCGCTGAAGACACCCTCCCACCGCCTGTATCCGCACGACCAATCAGATGCAGGGTAGTCAGGTCATCCCCTGCAACCTTTATCAGAGGCCAGAAGGTCAGGGTAATTTCAGGCTGTTCCTCAACCGGCTTAGTTTTCCAAAGCATCTTTTTCTCCTTTCCCTGTTCTTTACCCAACCGGCGCCGACAACTTCATTTGAGCCACGAATCTCTTCTTTCTCGGCTTTTCAATGGGCAGTTCCATCTTCTGCAGCGGTTCCTGCCTGATTGTTACCGTCATCTTCGATTCCGCTTTAACCGCAGGTGCGACCCTTCCCCTACCGGACTGCCCGTTGACAAGTATGTAGTAGCACTCGCCAGGCAGCAGTGTGCTTGGAGGACGCACCAAAATGACATGGGGCTTTCCTTCCCTTGCCGGAGCCTCGATCAGGCCGAAAAGGGTATCCGCAGTAAATCTGTCTGTGTTTCTGAAAAACAACTTGGTTGCTGTGTTAACCAGCAGGATACTGACAGCATGCTCGCCTGAACGCCCTTCCAGCTCATTCAGCAATGACGCAATTGACTGTGTGGCCAATCCGCAGCAGACCCGGTATGCCCGGCAACGGTCCAGAAACGACTGCTCTCCGCTCTCAGGATCTTGTGTGATAAAATTGTGAAACTCGTCACAGATATAGAAGAAAGGTCTGGCAGAGGTGTTGTTAAGGCGCTCGGGAACTGCCAGGGCTTTGAAAAAACATGATTTGAGCAGCTTGCCAATGTTTCTGGTCACCATATTGTTTATGCCTGGCTCGTAGACGACGATTTTCCCCTGCTCTATGACATCTCTTGTGGAGAGCATCTCCTCCGGCGACTCGAAGGGGTTGAGTGATATACGGCGACAAAACTCCTCTGTTTTGAGGTCAGCCACTATGCTGCTGAATTCACCGGAGATACATCCATAAGTGTTTTCAGGGTATGCTTTGAGTCTGGTGAACACCATAGCATCCTGAATCTTGAACAGATTTACCCCGCTCAACTGCCAACTCAGTAAAAATCTGACGAATTCATTCCAATAATCCCCGAATTCATCGTGTACCCCCGAGAGGCTTAATTCAAAGGCGGTGTCCAGATGGGCAATGTAGTTTTTGCATTGATATGAGATTAAAGGGTTGGAATCACACTTTGCGTACTCCCTGACCTCCATAGCAAGTTCTTCGTTGAACTGCCTGCTGTATAGTGCTGCCTTGACACGCCTCTCAAGGGGTTCAGGGGTGTCGGGGGCATCGCATATGGAATCATCCTGCGCCTCCAGGCTTGCATCATCGCCATCAAAAGTTGCAATGATTTCATGGCGCTCACAGCCAACATCGTCAGACTGCAAATACAGCAAGGCACCTAATGTGTTCCAGAAATCCCTTATATTTGCTTCTTTCAGGCCATTGCTGTTTTTCCATAACGTCAGATCAAGCCCAACAAACGCTGTAAGAGTCTGCCGTGCGGTATTTATCCAGAATCCATCATTGTGTTTTTCATTCTGATCCTGAAAGCTCTCTGCAAATGACATCATCTTCTCAACAATCCCTGAAGGGCCGAGCTCCTCAAGGGGCGGGGAGTTTTCAAACTGCCACAGTACCGGGCCTGTGCCGTTGGAGCGCAATTTGATAAGGCGATCATTGGCTTCAGAGCCAAGCAGTGTCTCAAGGTGTCCTGCAAGTTCCCCCTTGGGGTCAACCACCAGACCGGCGGATCTGAATTCCTTGAATGGGCCGTCCGGGCTGAATGCTGTGCGGCAGAGAGGCATGATACCGGAAACGGTCTTGCCTGAACCTGTCTCTCCCAGGAACATGAAGTGGCGGTACAGGTACTGCTCGTCAAATTCCCCCATTTTTATCGGTTCCCACTCTGGGCAAGATATCTTTTTCATTTCACTATTCTCCTTCTTCAATTTTATCTATCAGGCTGCGCTCAATGGCGGTCTCAGGGCGTATATAGGTGTCTTTTGTAAAATCCTGCTGAAACCAGAGGGCTTTTCTGAATATCCAGATATGGAGCGCTTCGGCATCAACTGAATCCATATCTGATAAATCCGGCAACTTTTCAGGCAGTTCATCCTTTGAGACTTTACCCTTCTTCTTGAGCCGTTTGCATATAAGGCCATGAAGTGAACGCCTCAAGACCAGCTTTTCGGATTCGGAAGAGGCCTTTGAAATCTTCCTGAGATCGTTTTTTTCCTTTCCGGTGCAGATGCTTTCAAGCAGATCAATGTTGATGCCATGCTTCTCGTCAGGCAGGCAGCAGAGCAGTTCAGCCATCACCCTGTAGAACGGCTGCGGTATTTCCGGATGCAGATGTTCCAGAAGCATAAGGATCATCCCGAAATCTGTTGCGTTGAGATTCCACATCAGGCCGTCGCAATGGTCAGCTGTCATGGAACGCTCTCCTGTGCTTATTCGGGCGTTGTGGTACAGAAGCATGGTATGGGGCATGGCCGTTCTATGACCGATATCGCCGAAGCTCAGCATGTAGGCTCCTGCGCTGCAGCAGTTTGTAAGTGCCCTGGTCCGGATGCTCACACCTTTCCTGCGCCAGCTCCTGAGGTTATGGATATAATGTTTGAGCGATTTTGCCTCGCCTCCGGGAGAGTCAATGTCAATCTGGATGCAGTTGTAGTTGTAGTAGTTGATCGCAAAATCTATCTCGTCACAAAGCTTGAAAATCCTGTCTGCATTAATATCGCCTGAAAACCTGAAAACGGCCATGGTGTTGTGGTAGCTGAACGTTACCTTTTCGTTGATCACTGAAACTGACATATTACCCCCCTGTTTTTCTTTGACTGCCTGTTGAACCAGCTGCTGTCTGAAATTTGCAAGCACACCATTGAAATTCATTTCAACCCGTCTCACTTG
>JBGSRK010000050.1:0-1767 GCA_041737595.1 Patescibacteria group bacterium | reverse complement strand
GCCTCATTGAACACGACGTGGAGTGCGATCCCAAGACGCTGAGCATGAGCAAAGACGATCTCCCATTGTCGAAGCTTGGCCATGTCGAAGTGGAAGTTGTCGTTGGCCGGGTTTCCCTTGGGATCGATCGGACTGGTCCATGGCCAAACATCCTTCCCATCGCCGCCGATATTCATCAGCAGAAAATAGATGCTGTTGACGTGTTCGCTGGCCAGGTAATTGAGCGCCCCGATGATCGCTCGACCTTTGCCGTCGCCCCAATCGGGGTCCCCCTGGTGCCAATCGGAAAGATGGTCGGCATATTGGTGCTTTGCCGGCGTGTTATCAAAACCTTGGTAGGCCAGAAAGTTTTCCGGCTCGTCGGTGCCGCCGCGTATCCAGTACGGTCCATCCTGAAACTTCAAGTAATGCTTGTCGGCATATCCCAGGCGTCCCCACTTGAGGAAACCCGGTGCTTCAGGATCAAGGGGAGTGACTTGAAATGTTCCGGTCGAATGCGAGAGCGAGACTTCTTTCCCGGAGCTTAGGTCGAGATCGATCGCAATCGCAGGACCACCACGAAGACTTGCTTCATACTTCCACTCGCCCGAGACATTGGGGGTGAAGCGAACGCGCCACGTATTTCCTTTGGGACCTCCCTCGCCATCACCATCGAAGAAGCCCGGCACGACGAATCGTTCATTCGAGGGACCAGTGAAAGTGACCATAAGTCGTATGTCGTAAAACGGATTGGGAGTGTTGTCCCGCTCCGATGCTTCCGGTCCGGCGAACGCAATTGTCATCGGATGCCAGACAGCAAGCTTTCCCTCAACTCGTTCCCCTGCGAGAAGACTCGCCGGGAATGCCAAGAGGGTTGCGAAGACGAACCCGAATCGATGAATAGTCGTTAGCATGAAGTGGATACCGTTCCATGTGGCAATGAATGGTGAGTTGAAACTCCAGAATGGGAGTGATTCTCGCTGAAATGACGTCGCATTCCAAGTCTGTGTTTTGGGGGAAGATCCGAGGGGAGGGTGTCTTTGGGAACGAGCCTATTGCACATTACTCCATGAACCGGACCTTGCCGGTTTCCAGGTCGTAGACTGCGCCGACCAGCTTGACGCTTCCCTCTTTCAGCGTTGGTCGACCTTCGGGAACTTCACGAAGTTGGCGAAGCGCCCACTGGACATTAGCCTCAACGGCCGCTTCGAGCCGTGCGGCTCCCTTCAGCAGCGGGTCGATACCCTTGAGACCAGGCATGATCATTTCGGCCAGATCGTTGACGAAACGAGGTTCCTCGGCTTTGCCATCCATGGCGGCCAGTGTAGCCGTCACGGCGCCACAACCTTGATGGCCAAGCACCACGACTAGCGGAGTTTTCAAGTGATATAGGGCGTACTGCATACTCCCTTCAATATCCGTTGCAACGACGTTGCCCGCGACACGAATCACGAAGATGTCGCCGAACCCTTGATCGAAGACGAGTTCGATGGGAACCCGCGAATCGCTGCACCCCAAGATGGTTGCGAACGGGCGCTGCGTTTGGGTGAGTTGTTTTCGCCAGTTGGCCGCTTCGTGCGCGTGCCGTACGTTACCGCTGGCAAACCGAGTATTTCCTTCTTTTAAGCGCACGAGCGCCTCCTCCGCATTTGCGGGAGCAGGCTCATCCGCAGCCTCGACGGGTTCGCCGGCGGAAAGCGTCGTTAAGCCCGTCATCAGCGAGGTGCCCGCCATTGCCTGGATCAGGTTCCGCCGACTTAAGTTCATGTCTCCCATGTTTCCTCCATG
>JBGSRK010000131.1:0-2371 GCA_041737595.1 Patescibacteria group bacterium | reverse complement strand
GACCCCAAGCCCATCGATCATGATGCTGCCGGACGGAACGGTGCCAGCTGACTTAATCCCATTTACGGTCACTTCAAAAATCTTACCGATTTCGGGGATGACGATGTTCTCCAGGGCGTTGACCCGGCGATTGGTCTTGCGCAGCTCCTCGCCCAGCCGCTTCAGGCGGGTCTCGATGTCCGCGCTCTCGATGATGACGTCGATGATCTCCTCGAACCTGTCGGCCACCCCGTCCACCCGGCTGGTCACCCCGGTGATGGCGTACCCGCGCTTGGTCAGGGAGCGCATGGAGCTGGACCCCTTCCTGATCACCGGGATGGGCACGCCCATGACGTGGGTGCCGGTGATGTCCACCAGGGCCTCGCCCGAGGAGGCGTAAGAAGCGGAGCGGATGACCGGCCCCCCCTCCTTGGCCTTGGCCATGGACAACTCGAACTGCGCCTCCATGGTCACCCGCTCCAGGCGGAGGGAAAGGCGCATGGTCTCGTCGATGATGGGCATGAACTCCCGCAGCAGGGCGTCGCGCTTGCGCTTGAGCAGGTTCATGCCCTGGTCGGCCAGGAGCCGGCTGTCCTTGCGCTTGAGCAACTCGCTGCGGGTGGGGTGGACCTGTTCCATGTTATTTTACGTCCTTACAGCGCCTTTTCCGGGTTGTAGTACTTGTCGACGTATTCCGACTTGATGCGCTTGACCGTCTCCTTGGGCATCATGCTGATGAGGTCCCAGCCGATGGAGAGGGTCTGCTCCAGGTCGCGGTTCTCCTCCTTCTGGTCCAGGTAGTTCTGCTCGAAGGCGTCGGCGAACTTGAGCGCCATCCTGTCGACGTCGGTGAGGGCCTCCTCGCCCACGATGGCCACCAACCGGCGCAGGTCCATGCCCTCGGCGAAGTAGGCGTAGAGCTGGTCGGCCACGCCGCGGTGGTCCGCCCGGGTCCGGCCTTCCCCGATGCCCAGGTTCATCAGGCGGGAGAGGCAGGGCAGCACGTCGATGCAGGGAAAGATGCCCTTGCGGTGCAGCTGGCGGGAGAGGACGATCTGCCCCTCGGTGATGTACCCGGTGAGGTCGGGGATGGGGTGGGTGATGTCGTCGTCGGGCATGGAGAGGATGGGCAGCTGGGTGACGGAGCCCTTCTTCCCCTTGATCCTGCCGGCCCGCTCGTAGATGCTGGCGAGGTCGGTGTACATGTAACCGGGGTAGCCGCGCCGCCCCGGCACTTCCTCGCGCGCCGTGGAGATCTCGCGCAGGGCCTCGCAGTAGTTGGTCATGTCGGTGAGGATCACCAGCACCTGCATGTCCTGCTCGAAGGCCAGGTACTCGGCCACGGTCAGGGCGCAGCGCGGGGTCTGCAGGCGCTCGACGGTGGGGTCGTCGGCCAGGTTCATGAAGAAGACCACCCGCTCCAGGGCGCCCGACTTGGCGAAGCTGTCCTGGAAGAAGGATGCCTCGCGGCGGGTGATGCCCATGGCCGCGAAGACGATGGCGAACTCCTCGCCCCCGATGATCTTGGCGTTCTTGACGATGAGGGCAGCCAACTCGTTGCCGGGCAGGCCGGAGCCGGAGAAGATGGGGAGCTTCTGCCCGCGCACCAGGGTGTTGAGGCCGTCGATGGCGCAGATGCCGGTCTGGATGAAGTCGCGGGGTTCGTCCCGGCTCCAGGGGTTGATGGGGGCGCCGATGATCTCGCGCTCCTCCTCGGCGAAGATCTCCGGGCCGCCGTCCCGCGGGTGGCCCAGGCCGTTGAGCACGCGGCCCAGCAGGTTGATGCTGCAGGGCATCTTGGCCACCTCGCCGGTGAAGCGCACGCTGGTCCGCTTGGTGTCCAGCCCCGCCGTGGGGCCGAAGACCTGGACCACCGCCATCTCTCCCGCGATCTCGATGACCTTACCGTACTTGGTGCTCCCGTCCACGGAATGGATCTCCACCATCTCGTCGTAGGAGGCCCCCTTCACCTTGCTGACGAAGAGCAGGGGTCCGGCCACCTCCCCGATGGTCTGATAGTCCGTAGTCGCCAGGGTCACGGATTCTTGCGCCATAATAATCTCTCCCGTTATCTTTCTACCACTCGCTCAGGGAGCGCAGCTCCGTCTGGACGCGCTCGATGAGGTCGGTCAGCTTCTCCTCCGCCTGCTCCGAGGGGATCTCCTTCATGCGGGCGATCTCGTTCTTGATGGGATGCTCGGTGACCTGGCGCAGGGAGACCCCGTGCACCAGCGCCTCCTCCAGCCCGGCGTAGTAAGTGAGGATGACCTTGAGCATCAGGTACTGCTTGCGCAGTGAACAGAAGGCGTCAGTATCCGAGAAGGCGAACTGCTGGAGGAAGTCCTCGCGCAGCAGCCGCGTGGTCTCCAGGACCGCCTTGGCGAAGTCGGGC
>JBGSRK010000141.1:0-1786 GCA_041737595.1 Patescibacteria group bacterium | reverse complement strand
ATGCACAGTGATCCCTGTCATTTTCGTCGGACTAGGATGGCTCTTCAGGTTAACGGCGGTAAGAGAGATTAAGATTTTAATTGACGATTACAGAGTATCGCGCTCAGGGAGATGAATGAGGGAGGGGATATTCATCAATCGCAGAACAGGATGAAGAAGGCATTTTCTCATCCCGGTAACCGGGTTACAATATTCTTTACATCGTGGCCTGATGTTATAAAATTTATTGCCCTGATACTGGTAACTCTGTTTGTTACCTATTACCTTGGGAGATCATTCATGGTAATTTGGTATGCAGCTCTTTTACTAACATATTATTTTTCAAAGAATGAAGCTCTTTGGCTTGCCTTTTTCCTATCAACCACTGACGGATTTGCCGGTTTTTTTGGACTTTATGCGGTCACTATGCCTGTCTTGCCAGGTTTGCCAGCCGTTGAACTGGCGCAGATCTATGTAATTTTATCTGTGGTCAAGGCAGCAATACGAAAGAACAACATTCAGGTCTTTTACAATAAATATCTGCAGATATTATTCATCTACCTGATATTCATGATAATATGGGGGTACATGATGGGATTCAGCGGAGGATTGAATGTCTATTTCAGGGTACTGAAGGGATTCATTCCCATGTTGTTGTTTTATTCCGTACCCAGGCTTTTTACGAACCAGGATGACTGGTTCCGGTTCTTCAGAATTATCTTCTTTATTGCTTTGGTGGCCCTTGCCGCACAGGTCTTCACTCTCCTGAGCGGGTTAACACCAATGGAGGCGGCAGGGATAGACCCGGGTGAAGACCAGGAAGAAAGCAAGGATTTCAGGTTCTTCTTTAGTTCAAGCAGCAGCCTGATAGCGTACTTTGCAGCTCTTTACCTGTTGAACAGGAGGACTACTTCTTTCCGGACGCCTTTGTTACCTTACATGGTAATATTTTCTGTTTTGGCGATGACAGTTCTCTCTGCCACCAGAGGCTGGATGATCAGTTTCAGCCTGGTTTTATTGTTTACATTCCTTTTTACCGGCATGATCCGTTCCAAAAGAATCCTGGAGTTTTTACTGATTTCAGTACCGTTGCTCTACCTGGCTTTTTCCAATCCTCTAATCACCAGGCAGATTAATTTTGCGAGTGAGAGGCTGGGTAAGATAGAGGCTATTACCGAGGGGGACCTTACGGCAGAAGGCTCACTGCAGAGACTTGATTACAGGAGTCAGAGAGTTATGGGAGCCTGGAGAGAAAACCCGGTATTTGGATGGGGCCTTTCAGATAAAGGGTACGAGTTTGGTGACGGACATGTTGGCAACCAGAGTCTTCTGGCTGTCTCGGGAATCGCGGGGTTTCTTCTGCTAAACGGATTCCTGGTCTTTTTTGGCTACAGGCTTCTGGTTGTATTTTACCTGTCTGCCAGGCGTATCCCAGACCGGAACTCCATACTGGTGTTTTTAATCTTTCTTGCAGGGTGGTTTATTATTCATTCCACTAGCGGGCAGCAGTTCAATTATGTAGGCATGCCCGGCAAGATAATTCCCCAGGCTGTAATCTTCAGCTTCGGGGCATATGAATATCACCGTTCATTAATGCTGATCCATGGGAAAAAGATTTGAGAGGGCCCTGCTGCTCTGCCCGGAGAAATACTCTATTACTAATTCGTTCAAGGAGATTCTGGCAAATATGGCCGGGGAGGTAAGATCTTATGACCTTGGTGCCGAGATAAGTAAAAGAGTAATAAAGATCAACAGCCAGGTTTTCAGGCTTCCCCACGTTGCCAGGAAAAGGTGGGAATCATATTTT
>JBGSRK010000130.1:0-1679 GCA_041737595.1 Patescibacteria group bacterium | reverse complement strand
GTACAGAATACGTTCTGTTGTGGTGGTCTTCCCGGCATCAATGTGAGCCATGATACCGATGTTCCTGTACCTCTCCAGAGGAATCACTCGGGCCTCCTTTCCGGCACCGGCAGCAGCTAGACAAACCAGCCCAGGGCCGCGTTGGCTGCTACAACCCACAGGGCGAGAACATATCTGAAGTGAACACACTTCAATTAGCTGTGATACACAGTCATTGCCTAAGGTATAACAACATGGCACTGGATACCTCAATCGCTGCAGACTAAAGACAATCACTGCTGTAAAAGTTCTCTACAATGAAACCGTTCACAACTGTCTACGACAAAAGCCAACTGCTTGCATACCCTTTGTTCAGTCTCGACCCACTCGACACCAATAGAAATGGCACCAGCCAAACACACAGGTCTCTCGCTGCTCTGGCAACTAAGAACGTGTGGGATATGCCCACAGAAGTTGGAGGCTTCTCAGGACTTCCTGTACATATGCATGTGCTTCACACATTGTACAAGTAAGAAGCAGCTTATCTGATATTATAGGCAAGGGCAATCTGACAGGTTGTACTGATAAAACTGTAAACTTTACAATAGTGAAGTGGTGTAAACTGATCAAAAATGTGTTCAACCCAATGTTACGTTGTTCACAATACTACAATACGTTGTTTACAGATAACACAAGCATACAACATGCGGCCCTAGTAAATACATTTTCACAATGAAGCACTTTCATGGCTCTGTCTGTCACTTCGTGTCAAGCTAGCATAACTGCAAGGTACTTGCAAAAGCCTCTGTTCGGCCTCCTTTCCGTACCCAAACAATACAGCATTCAAATCTGTAGCGCTAACTGAGGCCTGAAGACACTAAAAACCGTAGACCCTGTGGCTAGTCGAAGATATTAGGCACCAAACAAGCCTATGTGTGGTTGCCTTTGAACTAGATTTGCAAAGGCTGTTGCAGACTAACTGCAATACCACAATGACTAATACCACCCCAAATAACACCAACCTAATACATAACAGCGACCTTTATTTCAAGCGACCTAAAGACATTTGTTTTGTGACTTTGCATTTGTGTGGTAAGCGGTTCCATTAATTAAGCTTGCTTGTTGGCACTTCAGAGCCTGTCAGAATGCATTGCCAGTACCCGAGAATCTCTATAAGTTTATAATCAAAGGCAGGCAGTGTCCTTATTTGACTGAAACAGCGGTTCCCACATTCAAACACCCCAACCCCTTGCAGACATCAAATTTAAACTATGCACCTGGTATAATGGCAGTAGACAAGCAACTGTCCATGCACTACTCGTTTGTGAAATATGTATCACATAAATCTATGCCAGCACCTGCAGCTTAAGGCGACCAAGCTAAGTACACAGTACACACCGACGACAACTTGCGGAAATCTTACAAAGAGAGATATACCACGAAGCAGCAGATATACCAGCTCCAGTAGACCTTCAGATTCCTTTGCAATTGACTGTGTAGTCTTACTTCTCTCAAGAAGCTTCAAAACCAGGTCGCGCCCACCACTAACTATTGTCAGGCGGCCACGTCAGCAGTCGTTGTACACCAACTCCCCCAACACGGAGCGAACACCCCTTTCCGCAAGAAAACGGGCAAACCAGCTAGTACTTTAAGACCACAACCGACTAAAGAAGCTCCTAATGATACCCCAATTCACCTTG
>JBGSRK010000140.1:0-6676 GCA_041737595.1 Patescibacteria group bacterium | reverse complement strand
CCGCAGTGCTCAGCGGACGTGGCGGAAGCTCGACGGTCACGAGCTCTTGGGCAAAGTCATCGAGGGCGTGAAGTTCATCGACGGCGTGATGGAGGAGGCCGCTGCGTGAGCGGTCATACACAACACTTGACCATAGCCCGTGAATTCGACGGCCGCACGTATGTAGTCGTGGAGTATGAGCTTGAGGACGGACTGCCTGGCGAGCGAACGGAAATTGCGGCTGTCTGGGACATCACTCAACCTGCCGGGTCCACAGGCTACTATTCGCTCGCGTCACTCTTCCCCGACAAATCCGAAGCCACCTGGTACGTGCTCGGCGTCGATGACAAAGCGCTAGTCAAAGGCGGCACTCTGAGTACGACGCCACTGGATTGGAATTGGCCCGTACCGACAGTGGAACACCAGGCCACGGTTTACGTCTCAAAGCCGGTCCGCTCGCCGACAGTCGAGCCCTTGGCATTGTGGCCGATTCCCGCAGCCGCCGGACGACAGGGGCAATTGAAGATTGCTGCGACGCAATGGAACGGAATGCCGCTCGCAGAAGTCAGAGTGGACGGCACCTTAATCGGGTGGGGCAAAGATCTCATCCTGACGCACGCGGGTGACGGCGTCTACACGTACACTGGTTCCGGCACGGGAGCCGACCTCGCGGTGCATGCAGGTATCCCGGTAGTAGCCACGGGAACCGACGGACTCAAGACGTACACTACCTTCTCTGTGGAGGTGGTGGAGGACATTGTCATTGCCTCTACCGCCAAGTATCCGCTTCTGACCGGCAGCGCGGATCATGCGGTGTTTGCGGTCGAAGCGGTCGTATTTGTACCGATCACGTCGATAGACGTAGAATTCCCTCCGGAGTTTGGGATTACTGGAACTGTGACCTTGTTGGATGACGGCAATGGTGCCGAAGACGACGTGCAGGGCGACGGGGTCTTCACTTCAGCGCCCATGACATCGAGTGCCGCCGTGGGATTCCATACAGCCACGGTGACAGTACATCCAGTGACTGGTGACCCAATTGTGAGCGTAGTGAACGTGGAGGTGGTCGCAAGCAGCGCGGTATTCGAGGATATTTCTGGTTCTAATGGGGCCCTGGCAATCAAGACGGGCTCGACAGGACAGCCTTTCTCGTCGATCGTGTTCGAAACCGGTAAGAATGGTAACCCAAGTCAGCACGCGATGGTCGTCACGTTTGATGATGCGACGTCTCATCCGCTGTTGCTCAACCGCACCAATGAGCAGGGCTTTGATCCGCAATTCGCTCGGAGCGAAGGTCAATGGCTTGGGGCAGGTGCTCTTCTGCCTGAGAGCAGCCGCGGGACCACCAGCGGCGACTACAACAACGATAACAACATCGACCTGCTGCTGTGCGGGGCCAATTCGTCCAAGCTTTACAGAAACTACGGCGTGGGGCAGAATCCTCAGTTTGCGGCAGTCACAGACGAAGTCTTTGGTGCCGAGGTCAGTCTACTCAATGGAGCACTGGTAGCTTCGTGGGGAGACTATGAAGGCGATGGAGACGAGGATCTCTACGTGACAACGTCGGATTACTCGGGCCCTGTGGGGGAAATCGGCGCACAATCCGGCGTGAACTACGAATTCTGGATGTTTCAAAACGATGGATTAGGCCACCTCAAGAAACGGTTTGGAGCTGGCGCTGCTGAAGGTGATGCCTGCATGTCCGGAAGTTGGGCGCCGCTGAAGGGCAGTACGGCGCAGATGCTCGTTTCGCCATGGATAGCCGACGGCTATAAATTGGTGGTGCATGATCCCGGACAGACCATTTATGACTACACGCTGACCCCATATCCTTGGCTCATCTTCGAGGACGGGGTTCACGCAAACCTCGAAGCACCTAATTCGATTACTCCGTTTAGCTACGACGGGGACGCTCTTATCGACTTGCTCGTGACTGATGCCGGCGGCGACGGCCGAGCGGTGATCCTGAGGAACAACTGGCATTGGGATATCTCTGACACGTTGAGCTATTGGGCGCGTGAGTTTGAGCTGATTCCGCTCGATGATGGGCGTCATTGGAATGGCGCCACGATCGCTGATTTCGACGGGAATTCTCTGCCTGACATCCTGCTTCTGCCTGAATCGGGTCAGCCGGCGTTGTTCATGGCCAGTGGTACGCAATCGGCTCCGGTTTATCGCGATCTGGCGTTCCCGTTAGGTTTGAGAAGCGGCGAAACGAGCGGGGCCGTGGCCGCGGACTTTGGCGGCAATAATTTGGCGGATTTGTACATGGGACGAACGGGAGCGGGCGAGTTCCTGTACAAGAACGTCGGCGCCGCCGCTCAGAACTGGCTGGACATCGATCTCAGTACCGTCGGCAATTCGTGCAGTTCGCTGGTCGGCACCGAGGTGGTCGTCAGCAGAGGCGGCACTCAGTGGCGCCAATGGATTGACGGCGGCGGCGGCCGCGGCGGCCAGAACCCCAACTCGATGCGCTTCTATCTTGGGGAAGGAAGCGGAGATGTGTCTGTGACCGTGAACTACCCATCGGGGGATTCCGATTCGGATTCGGCGGTGCCGGTTGGTAGCACGTATACGACGGTGGAGGATACGCCGATCACCCTGAAAGTTGGAACCAAGAACGATCCAGACCCGACCTTTGTCACTGAACTTGGACCGGAGACAATGGACTGGGTGTTCCGCTGGCGAACTGTGGGCATAAAGGGCGATCAGCGACAGGACGCAGTGACCATCGAGAACCACATCGGTTATACGAGTGGCGACGGCTGCTACATTGGCATCGACCAGGGCGCGCCACGAGTACTCCGCTTAGGGGATCCGGGTGTCACCGTGAGGATCTATCAGGACGGTGCCGACTGGCGGCATGAACTCCGTTGGTCAGGCCTGCCTTGTGTGACTGATTGCCAGTACCGGTTCACGGTGACCAGCGGCATCGGCAATGACGTGACCAGCACGAGCACGGTAAGGGTAATGCCACCGGTCAGTTTTTGCTTGCCCCAACCCTGACCCCAACCAGTAGTAGGAGGCGACATGAAGACGCGAATTCTGGCAGCAGCGGTATTGCTTCTTTGCGGGAGCGGGTTGGCGCGCGCGCAGGTGAGCGGAGATGGAAGTGCTCCGGTAGGCGCAGATGGACTGATCCAGTTCGAACCGCCGCAGGCTGTCAGCTGCGTCGCGGTACGTGTCCCGATTCCAGAAGACAAGATGATCACGGGCTTGCGCTGGTACAACGGTACCTCGTCGGAGGCCTTCCCGCGAGTATTGGTCGCCAGCGGCAACGATGTCATGCCCCCGCCATACTCGGAGGCCGTGACCGTCGCGGAGAATGTCCAAGGCGCGGAGCAGGCGTGGTCTGAGCTCGTGTTTTCAGCCCCGGTTGCCAGTCAATCCGGGACGCTCTTCGTGCTTTTGGAGTATCCTGAGAACTACATTCCGTCGTCTGGGCAAGCGGCCCTCGGAATCGGCTATGCCAATATTGAAACTTCAAGGTGGTATTTTGTGACGGGCGATGGCGACACGTGGATCAAGGTGGTCAGCGACTGCCGAGTTCTACTTGAGCCGATGCTTGCGGATCGGACTCCCGGGGTTATCGAAAAGCGGAGAGATCCCGGAGAGGATCAGCCGGCGGCGAATATGGAGTCAGGGCTCTTTGCGTCACCGAATCCGTTCAATCCGGAGACCCGCATCGATCTATATTTGCAGGCTCCAACGACCGGCACGGTGAAGGTCTTTGACATTCGGGGCTACCTGGTGACGGAACTCCACAGCGGCCCGTTGGCGCGGGGTCAGAACCGGTTCGTCTGGGCGGGGCAGGATAATTCCGGGAGAGCAGCGGCAAGTGGTGTATACTGGGTACTGGCACAGACGGCTGATCAGAAGTTCACGAAGAAGCTACTTCTGATCAAGTAACACATTGAGGTAGAACATGTTGCGCCACATGCTTTGGCAAATTGTGATCTTCTCTACAATGGTATCGGTATGCGTGGCTGCGACGATCACTGTCCGCCGCGACGGAACAGGCGAACACTCGATCCTACAGTCGGCACTGGACGCGGCAGCGGACGGTGACACAATCCTAATTGGACCTGGCGAGTATACGGAGACGACGACAATTCACCCGCCAGGTTGGCCTGGTGATTTGGAAGTGTATGGGGAGATCCGACAACAACGATTGACCATCATCGGTGCGGGCGCCGACGTCACAATCATCGGCCCGACGGTGCACGCTCCAGACTGGAATGCAGAAAGTCCGGAAGGTCTCGCCACAGACGCGCCCAAGGACAGCATTACGATCTCAGACTTGACAGTTCGCAACTGCTTTAAGGGCATTGCACTCAATTGCAGCCTTCAGATGGAGCGCTGTCACGTCGAAAACAACAGATTTGGCCTGAGTTGGACGGCCCGAGGTGGCGGTGGTACCGTACGAGATTGCCGATTTTCTACATTGGATGCATTGCAACCCCTGGGGCTTTATGTGCGGGGCGTTGCAGGAGTCATCTTCGAAGACTGTGCGTTTGTGAGAGCAGAGCCCTACGTCGACAATGCCGGTGCGGTGTTCAGGCGATGCAGTTCAGTTGGGCCCGGGGTGGAGGGATTTTATTCGGCAAGCGGCGTCTGCCAGTTGTGGGATTGTCGTGTAACTGACGTGGAGATTGGCTTGACAACGGGATACATGGGGGCCCGCTGTGAGGTTTACAATTCAGAAATCGAGGGGAGTTTTGCGGCGGTACTACTCAATCAGAGGACTGGAATGCATGTGCAAGACAGCTATCTGTCGGGTGGCACAAATTCCGTCATCTTTGCCCGTGACGCGGAGGATGTGTCCGTACATGGCTCTGATTTGATTTGCGCCTCAGGTCCGGTAATCCGATGCACCCGCCCTGCCGTTTGGGGGCCGGTCACGTACGACTTGACGGACAACTACTGGGGTACCACGAGCGAGGACCAGATCCGAGACTGGATCATCGACAGCAACGACGATCCGAGCATCGCAGCGACGGTGTTGTACAGCCCCTTCGCCGGCCAGTCCGTCCCCACCGAGGCCACCTCGTGGGGGGATCTGAAGGCGTTATTCCGATAAGACAGTCCAATTTCTCTCTCTCCCATTCACGCTGCGCGCCCCACTCGGGGAGCCAATCCTCTCCGGCCTAGAAATCGGAGCGCGAGAAGTTTACTGAGGCCCTCGGCCGTTATGGCGCGAGGGCCTTTTTGCAACTAGCGGCGGGGCAGGCGGTTGCGGGCGTGGATTTCCGGCGCCCGCCGCGCACCGAAAACAGAGAGATTTCGAGAGAGACGTTCACAGGGCAAGGGGTGACATCACTCAAGATGTGGTTCACCTGCAGAATAATCGGAACTATGTATATGGCGATCCGTGCTACGTGGGGATTGAGCCCGGCCAGACCTTGGACCTCAAGTGGGGCGACCCCTGGGTGACCCACAAAGTGTATTGGGATGGTTCCTACTGGCAGCACGAAGTTCGTTGGTTCGGGTTGAACTGCGAAATTGGTTGTCGCTATCGGTTTACTGTATCAAGCGGACTTGGTGACGGAACGATGACCAACAGCGCGGCTACGGCAACAACGCCGTTTAGCTACTGTTTGCCTGACGAATAGAGTTAGCAGGAGGGGCAATTGTGAAAAAGTTCATCACCATAGCGGCGTGTGCAACGTGTTTGCATACGTCAAGTTGGGCCGCTGGCGGGGGTGGTGGAAGCGCGCCCACAGTTCAAGGCTTGATCCTGTTCGATCCCCCTCAGGCCCGCGGTTGCGTGGCGGTTAGAGTAGAAGTGCCGGAAGATCAGATGCTTACGGGCGTCCGATGGTATAATGGAACCGCTACGGTGGCGTTTCCAGCTATCTTCGTCGCTAGCGGCTCGGATTTGGCGCCACCTCCATGCAGCGAAGCAGTCGTAATGGTCGAGAACGTGCAAGGCGTGGAAGGTGGATGGTCTGCAGCGATGTTCGACACGCCCGTGGCCAGCGAATCGGGAACGTTGTTCGTCGTGATGGAGTACCCGCCTGACTACACTGCCCCTGCGGCCGGCGCCTCATTGGGAGTGGGATACGCTCAGGGGGAATCGCAGTACCCGCATTTCGTGAGCGGAGACGGTCAAGTCTGGATTCGGATTGCCTCACGGTGCCGGGTCTTGCTGGAGCCGATTTTGGCGGACCGTATTCCCGGCGCAGTGGCGCTGAGAGATCAGGCATTCACGGAGACACCAGAAGTGGCCGAGGGACGGCTTGGGCTTTTCGCATCGCCCAATCCATTCAACCCGCAAACTAAGATCGAGTTATCGCTGGTGGCAGCGACGACCGGAAGTCTGAGAGTGTACGACATCCGCGGTCGACTGGTTGTGGAACTGCATCGAGGCGCTTTTGCTCAGGGTGTGAATGCGTTTTCTTGGAATGGCCGTGATACGAGCGGGCGGCCCGTTGCCACTGGAGCTTACTGGGTGCAGGCGCGAGCAAGCGATCAATCGCTGACCAGGAAGGTCCTATTGCTCAAGTAGGGGCAATGCGCGGGAGGACTGCAATGTTGAATCACATTCGCCTGTCGGTCGGGCTATGGTCAAGTGTTGTGTATGACCGCTCACGCAGCGGCCTCCTCCATCACGCCGTCGATGAACTTCACGCCCTCGATGACTTTGCCCAAGAGCTCGTGACCGTCGAGCTTCCGCCACGTCCGCTGAGCACTGCGG
>JBGSRK010000030.1:0-2549 GCA_041737595.1 Patescibacteria group bacterium | reverse complement strand
AACAAGGCGGTGCTGGACACGATAACCACCCTTGAATCCAAATCCCGCTGGATGTCTTTGCAGGTTTTCAAAAACAGCAGTCGCCGGCTGGCAGTGCCGATCGTGGATCCGGGATGGGGCCGGTAACTGTACGGCATACATTCGCCATAGGCGGAGCTGAAGTAGATATCAATAATAAGTTCCGCGATCCATATTTTCCGGAGGGCGGACCTCCAGGTCCGCCGGGGTATTGCGGTTGTGGGGCATGCCAGACCACCCAACCGCCCCCGCGGAGCCGGAGCTCCGCGATCCGGCCGACTGACGAAAAAAACGGAGGGCGGACCTCCAGGTCCGCCGGGGTGGCGTGGCGGCTGGGCATGCCAGACCACCGCTCCTGCACACGCGGAGCCGCTCCGCGCTCCGGGTGAGCGACGTTATTTATGGCTGTTCGCGATTGTAGCCAAACCGTTCTAGTCCATATGCTATCGGTACGAGGAACAAATCTAGATAAGGAGACGCCATGCGCCAGTTAGTCGGATTGGTTTTGTTGTCCTGGAATTTGCTTCTCGCTCAGGATTCCGGGAATCCGTTCTTCAGGCCTTATCCAACGCCCTTCCAGACACCGCCGTTCGATCAGATCCAGGAAGAACATTACGTGCCTGCTTTTCAGGCCGGAATAGCAAAAAACGTTGAGGAGATTCAGGCGATTGTCAACACGACCGCCAAGCCCACGTTTGAGAATACGGTCGAGGCTGTGGAATTCAGCGGTGAGCTCTTGTCGCAAGTCCGGGCCGTATTTTTTAACCTCTCATCCGCTCATACCAATAGTCACATGCAACAGATCGCACGCGAAATGGCGCCGTTGCTGTCCAGGCATCGCGACGATATCCTGCTTAACGACCGCCTCTTCCAGCGCATCAAAATCGTCTACCGGCAGCGCCAGAACCTGCCCCTGGAGAAGAGACGGCTGGTGGAAGAGCATTATAAGGACTTTGTGCGCGCCGGTGCTGATCTGAATGCAAACGCCAAAGAAGAGCTGCGCCATATCAACCAGCGCCTCTCGGTACTCTCTCTGCAATTCGGCGACAACGTCTTAAAGGAAGATAACAATTTCTATCTAACGGTTACGGACCGCTCCGATCTCGCCGGATTGCCGGACAATGTCATCAGCGCGGCCGCGGAAGCGGCTCACGAACGCCGTTTGGACGGCCAATGGATTTTTACCCTGCACAAGCCCAGCTTGCTGCCGTTCCTGCAATATTCTGAAAAACGATCGTTGCGGCAAAAAATGTTCGAGGCGTATATCGAACGATGCAACCATGACAATGAATTCGACAACAAACAGAATGCCTCCGAAGTAGCGGCGTTGCGAGTTCGCAAGGCCAACCTGCTGGGCTCCAAAACGCACGCTGATTTTATTCTCGCCGAAAACATGGCCAAGACGCCGGCCAAGGTCTATTCCTTTCTTGATAAAATTTGGCATCCGGCGCTGGCCAGAGCACGCCGCGAAATCCAGGATATGCAGGCCCTCATCCATAAGGAAGGGCAGACCTTTACCCTGGCGCCCTGGGACTGGTGGTATTATTCCGAAAAGGTCAAAAAGGCAAAATATGATCTGGATGAAGAACAGCTTCGTCCCTACTTTAAATTGGAGAATGTGATCGAGGGTGTTTTTACGGTCGCGAATCGTCTGTACGGCATTACCTTAACCGAACGCAAGGATATTCCGGCCTATCATCCTGACGTCAAAGTGTTTGAAGTCAAGGAAGGGGACGGCACTCACATCGGCATCCTGTTTACGGATTATTTCCCGCGCGCCAGCAAACGCGGCGGCGCCTGGATGAATGAACTGAGAAGCGCGTACAGAAAGAACGGCAAAAAAATAACCCCCGTGGTCTGCAATGTGGGTAATTTTTCTAAACCTACAGCCGATCAGCCATCGCTGTTGAGCCTGGACGAAGTATCGACTCTGTTTCATGAATTCGGCCATGCCCTGCACGGATTGCTGTCCGACGTGCCGTATGAAAAGTTGTCCAATGTGCCGCAGGATTTAGTCGAATTGCCGTCGCAGATCATGGAAAACTGGGCGTTCGAACCCGAGGTGCTGCGGCTGTATGCCCGCCACTATCAAACCGACGAACCGATTCCGCCTGCGCTGGTAGAAAAGATGGAGAAGGCCAAACAGTTCAATCAGGGCTTTATCACCGTGGAGTATCTGTCCGCCTCGTATCTCGATATGGATTGGCACACCCTAGCGGACAGTGTTCGGCGCGATGCGGCGCTGTTCGAAAAAAGCGCGCTCGCTCGCATCGGCCTGATGCCTGAGATTGCCGTCCGCTATCGCACGCCCTATTTTCGGCATATTTTTGCCGGCGGTTACTCTGCCGGGTATTACAGTTACATCTGGGCAGAAGTGCTTGATACCGATGCCTTTGCAGCCTTTCAGAAAACCTCTCTGTTCGATAAAAAAACGGCCCAGGCGTTTCGCAAACACGTGCTGTCTTCCGGCGGGATACAAGAGGCCATGACCCTGTATAAAAAATTTCGCGGCCGCGAACCGCGTATTGAAG
>JBGSRK010000101.1:0-1714 GCA_041737595.1 Patescibacteria group bacterium | reverse complement strand
GTCAGGCGGTTACCGAATCTATTCACATCCGTAAGGAGATTATCTGCATTGGATATTCCACGAATCTTCAACATCACTGAAAGCGCTCACCGCATTCACAACCCGTTCACTCCCGAAAAGCTCGCCATTCTCGGCGCGGCGCTACGTCTGGAGCGGGGAACCCGGGTGCTCGACCTCGGTAGCGGTTCGGGGGAGATGCTGTGCACCTGGGCTCGCGATCACGGAGTCATCGGCACCGGTATCGACATGAGCCAGTTGTTCACCGAGCAGGCGAGACTCCGCGCGGTAGAACTCGGCGTCGCCGATAAAGTCAAGTTCATCCATGGCGATGCCGTCGGCTACGTTTCTGACGAAAAAGCTGATGTGGCAGCCTGTGTCGGAGCTACTTGGATCGGTGGGGGAGTCGCCGGTACTATCGAGCTTCTGGCGCGGAGCCTCAATGCCGGAGGAATCATCCTTATCGGCGAACCATACTGGCGACAGCTACCGCCGACGGAAGATATTGCCAAGGAGTGTCATGCCGGCTCAATCTCCGACTTTCTCCTGCTCCCCAAACTTATCGCATCTTTCGGCCACTTCGGCTACGACATCGCGGAAATGGTTTTGGCAGACCAAGACAGTTGGGACAGATATGAGGCAGCCAAGTGGCTCACCATGCGCCGATGGCTTGAAGATAATCCCAACGACGAGTTCGCGAAAGATGTTCGAGCCGAACTAACCAGGGAACCCGAGCGCTACGCAGCATTCACGCGTGAATACCTGGGTTGGGGTGTATTCGCGCTGATGAAGCGATGATGGGGGTGATTACCCGGCGAACCAGAACGTGGGGTAAATCAAACAAGTCCAACAACTCAATCAAGCCGACGCCGCTTCGCATTGCGGCTAAAATAAGGCGATTGGCGGTTTTCTATATAAGAAATCGCCCCTTTTATTACTGATTTAAAAATTATCCAATAGACATTATTAAAGGAGAAAATGATGGGAAAAACTGAAGACAACCTCAAGGCCGCGTTTGCCGGAGAATCGCAGGCACGCAATAAATATCTATTCTACGCGGAAGCCGCCCGCAAAGAGGGATATCACTATATCGCGAAAATATTCGAAGAGACGGCTGATAACGAGAAAAGTCACGCTCGCGATCATTTTGCATTATTGGGCGGAATAGGCGATACGGCGGCCAACCTTAAGGAAGCTATGGGCGGTGAAAACTACGAGGCCACGTCGATGTACCCACAGTTTGCCGATGAGGCCAAAGCCGAAGGAAACATGAAGGCGTTTGCCCTATTCAAAATGATCGCCAAAGTCGAGGCGCATCATCGCGACCGTTATCAGCGGCTACTGGAAATGGTTGAAAACGGTACGGTCTTTAAACGTCCGCAGCCGATTAAATGGAAATGTTCGGTGTGCGGCCATATTCACGAGGGAACCGAACCGCCGCCAAAATGCCCCTGCTGTCAGCAACCGAGAGAATATTTCGAACCGGCGAATCTGGATGTGTAGTCGGAAGTCTGATAAATTACAGGCGACCCGCCGTGGCGGGTCACCTTTATCGCGTAGGAGCAAAGGACGCTTTGCCCTTGCGTGATTAATTGAATTCGCGTAGGGGCGTATGGCCATACGCCCCTACGTTAATATTCCTTTATTCCCATTGATAACTTAAACGCGGGAGAAGAAAATGTATTATATCCTTTTCTACAAAACCGTGGATAACTAT
>JBGSRK010000058.1:0-3989 GCA_041737595.1 Patescibacteria group bacterium | reverse complement strand
ACATAATTTTATATATTTCTATAAAGGCAAAAGTTCAAGAACTGTTCCCTGCTTTTCCACTGGAGAAGGCCAGCAGTGACGGCGACCCCCCTCACAACATAATGTAACACAGCCTGCCGTTGTACATGCTTTTTCGGGGCCCTTTCAAGTTTACCATACCAATAAGCAGGAGATTTGCTGAGTGGCCCAATACCTCTTCTTCAATGACAGAAAGCTAAAACAGTTAAGCTCATGTTTCCATACTTGCCCCCGTCTACTGAGCACTACAAAAGCTAACCACTTCACAATATGCGGGTTACCGTAAAAGTTCCAACAAGTTCCTCGCAGTGCAGCCTGCCAGTTATCAGGTAACACAAACAACATTGTTACCACTCAGCTACACCCTGCTTTCTTGTCCAAATACAGCATTAGCAATTCTATGTAGCACAAGTACTGCCAGTTGCCTGGACTGGGTGCAATGAGCGCGATCTTGAAAATATGGAAACTCCCTGAAACTATTTCAAATAATATGCCTAACCAGAAGATAGCTGTTGTGACCAGGTAAGTTCAAGTCTCACTTCGATTCAAAGAATATATTATAGACAGCTAGAAGACGACAACTTTGTTCGAAAAGATCCTGTAGTATTACCACAGGTGCGAGCGGCACTACAACTGCCTGCACGATAACCTCGCCAACCCTTGCCATCCACTCCGAGTGGCACCAAGCAAAATCATTACAACCCCTAAGCAAAACTAAACAGCCACAGCAACTGGATATATTGGCAATCAAAACATAGCTCCTCAGTACAGAGGTGAGCAAGTTACCATGCCAAAGACCTCACATGTTAATTCCCCCCGAAGAGTATGTAGAATATCTGTTTGGGTCTTATTTTGTGGCGCAGGTGCTCTTATGAGCTTTTGTCCTGTGCGATATGTACACTTATTAAGAGTGTAATTTCATTTCATTTCAACTGTTGGAAGGACGTGCCACGCGGTCGAGCTGTATATCCTTAGGTGCCCGTAAATGGTAGTGCTACAAGGCTCGTAAAGTAAAACAGTAGTGTGGTTCTATGGGTACAAAACGACGGATAGCTGATTATTCTAAAGGGAGTGTTTCGAAGAGACAGAGACTTATCCATAATACAGGTGATTGACTTTCCGGGTTTCTTTATATGGGTATTGCCTTGTTGCGCTAAGAGAAATACATCTTGGTGCGTTATTACGCTGGATACATGTAAATTCTTCTTCTTCTTCTTCTGCCCGTAAATGGCAGGACAAACGAGGTTGATCGCCAGAATTACACTCGTAAGTACGTCACAAACTTTATATATTCAGTATTGATATCGGGATAGTATAAATATCGTTGGTATAGCTGGTGTTAAACTATGGGTAGCCAGCACCGAATATGCATTTATTGTTAAACGATAGATTTACTATGTTTTCAAACATAAGTCTAATATCAGTGTGCAGCAAGTTGTCTTTATTTGATAGATGTGCATGAATATTTAATATACTACAATAGGTATACCTTTATTGGTTTACATCTGCTCAATACGTTTCTCTACTATATTCCTCAGCAAAGAGCCTTTGCCTAAATGTCATTCATACCTTCAACTTTGTTTAACCTTAAAAAACAAATCCCAAATTGCAGTATCACGTAACTGTATCTCGCAACTCGCTAGTATCCATAAAAAACACTGCCATTCGGTAGCAATCGCCACGTTGAGCAAACTACATATTTACTGATTTTAGTATTACTTTATCTGTATCTCACAACTCGCTAGTACACATAATAAACACTGGCATTCGGTAGCACTTACCACGTTATGCAAACTACATGCTTTACTGATTTTAGTAATACTTTAACTGTATCTCGCAACTCGCTAGTATCCATAATAAACACTGGCATTCGGTAGCAATTGCCACGTTATGCAAACTACATACTTTACTGATTTAGTATTACTTTATCTGTATATCACAACTCGCTAGTACATATAATAAACACTGGCATTTGTTAGCAATTGCCACGTAGTGCAAACTACATACTTTACTGATTTTAATATTACTTTATCTGTATTTCACAACTCGCTAGTACACATAATAAACACTGGCATTCGGTAACACTTACCACGTTATGCAAACTACATGCTTTACTGATTTTAGTATTACTTTAACTGTATCTCGCAACTCGCTAGTATCCATAATAAACACTGGCATTCGGTAGCAATTGCCACGTTATGCAAACTACATACTTTACGATTTAGTATTACTTTAACTATATCTCGCAACTCGCTAGTACCCATAATAAACACTAGCATTCGGTAGCAATTGCCACGTTGTGCAAACTACATACTTACTGATTTTATTATTAATTTAACCGTATTTCGAAAATAGATAATAACCATAATAAACACTGGCATTCGGTAGCAATTGCCACATTGTGCAAACTACATACTTTACTGATTTTAGTATTAATTAAACTGTATTTCGCAAATAGGTAATAACCATAATAAAGACTGGCATTCGGTAGCAATTGCCACGTTGTGCAAACTACATACGTTACTGATTTTAGTATTACTTTAACTATATCTCGCAACTCGCTAGTACCCATAATAAACACTAGCATTCGGTAGCAATTGCCACGTTGTGCAAACTACATACTTACTGATTTTAATATTAATTAAACTGTTTTTCGCAAATAGCTAGTGCCCATAATAAACACACGCATTCGGTAGCAATTGCCACGTTCTGCATAATACATAGGACACTAAGAAGTTCTGAACGGTCTGACACTAACCTTGGAGAAGATGTAGAGCAGATAAAACCACTATTTGCAGTACCTCCGAACTACAATATAATCCTCCGAATACTTGAGAACAGTCGTCTGCCTTGGTACAATTACAACGCTGCACAGAAACAATAAAAAGCTAACGTCACACTAAACAAAACCAAAATAAACCAAACCAAAATAAACCGAATAGCAAAACCAATATGCAGCTACGTACTAGTTTACAGAGTATCAAAACTAATTAACAGATCTCGCAGACTCCGTGCCACAGATATCGCCTAGACTTTACGCAGAAGACAAACAGCCATTATGACAGGATACCATGACTATGCTAACAAGCCGAATACCAGGCAGCAGGTATACACAAACTTTTACGACTTCCTTCAAACTAGTCGCAAAGAATATATATATGTACTTTTAGTACCTTAATGGCTATGATGCATAAGCCAACCTATGGCACAAAGGCGTAAAACGAGTAGGATCTGAACCAAAAAAGGTAAAGCGGGACAAACGAGATATTTTTAAGATAGTTGGCGGCGTCGGATAAATAGACAGTGAGCTCTAAAAGGGTACATATTGAAAGTACAAACTAAGGCGACCAAATATTGCGTCAAAATAACTTTACTAATTGCCACCATACTACCACATACTTTAACTCGAAACGACAGCAGACTATGCGATACTCAAAAGCCACGTAGGAGACCCGATCACCCGAACCGCCTGGTACTAACCTTGAGGAAAACGTGGAGACGATAAAACAGCTATTTGCAGTAGCTACTAGCTACAAACAACAGTCGGCTGCCTTGGCACAGCTGCGATACTGCACAGAAACAACAAAAGCTAGGTAAAACAAAAACAACAAAAGACGAACATCATCAACCAACACCGATCTGAATACTAAATATTTTGAACTTCTTTCAAACCTAGTCGCAAGGAACGAATATTTAACCTTATGTTTTACGACGCGAACTTTGAAAAATAACTGACCAAAACGTACAGAAAGCTATTTAACATAATAGCCACACAGAACTTAATATTTTAATAGCTACTATGCATAGATATTGATCAATGCCCCTTACGCGGCGACTTACAAATAAACAAGACCGAACCACACAAACCCTACCAAAACCACACAACCGAAACACTTGAAACACCAACTCTAACCATAAACTCTGTAGAAACAAGACGATCAAAACTCTAAAACTACACAAAAACACCAAGA
>JBGSRK010000117.1:0-3066 GCA_041737595.1 Patescibacteria group bacterium | reverse complement strand
TACAAGGAAGAACCAGACAGACCCTCCCTAAAAGTTAAAACAAAAGATAAAAGTACATTCTGTATTTAGACTCAAGCTTTTGAAAAGGCCCATGCAGACACAATATCTTACAGTCGTACACCAGATGACAGATGCAAAACTATTTTAGCCTACTAGTATTGTATTACTATAGCAGATAGCTTACTTAGTATATATCTGTTCTGTAGCGAGTATGTTGACAAGCTGCAAAGCAAGGCGTGATTATTTACTACTACGTATTATCACCCTAAGGCCTTAAGCCATGACGTAAATGTCCCAGCAGCCAGTAAAGTCAGCCAAAACCGAATAAACATCTACTACTAGTTATTGACCTTCAATAATATCAAAATGTGCATTGTGCCAAGCAGTTCATGTCACTTTTGCCGTAAACTTTGTCGTTGAGAGCAACGTCACAGGCAGCATCCACTGCCCACAGCTTTTAGCAGCAACACCACGTAGTCTATTGACGGAGCGGCGTGTAACCACATAACATGCTTTTTACCACACTGGGTTTCTAGCATACATAAGTACATCTTCAATCACGACGGCGAGTTATTCGCAATTGCCGCTGGCATTTTTTTTATAATTTACACCGCAGTGATTCCATGCAAACGCTATACAACAAACGTACACGCTTTACCCTCGACAAGAATTCGGCCAACAGCTGTCGTGACAAAAATCCCCATCTGTACTTTAACGCAGGTTACCTTATATTTAAACAGCCCACTTGCAACGTATTTAAGAATCGATTGTAATTTAACGGGGTAAAACAAGTTAAGCCCCACAAAAACCCTATTAGGGTACAGCAAACCGTGGTGAACTGACCCACAGCAGTAACCTACTTGGCTGCAATTTTCCCATGGCAAATAAACATTGAACCCCTTAACCCCATAATTTCTTCCGCGAACATGCTACTTAGACCTCCTCCCATAAGTTATCCGCTACAGCTGATTCTGTCAGACATGGCAAGTATTGCCGAGAGTAAGGTTTACATCTCGACCCGTTTAAAAAAAGAGACAAAGGCTTGCTTCAATCGGTTCACGTTGCATGAGGGCTTATAATCTGATGGTAAGTAATACCGTTAACCCGTCTAGGGTACATAACACTGCAACGCCCGTGAGAAGGTGGTTATTTAGAAACGTTATCCCACGCACAAAGACCAAACGAGTCGCCCCCAAAAAACACAACATACCTGCCCTCTGTGCTATTCATAGCGCGTTGCGCAAAGTTGCCGCGAAAATGCCACCGTTCTTGCAGATTTCTCCTCAAACAGATAAGTTCACTACGTAAGGAGATGCAAGCGATTCAACGACGAATCCCTCTTATAGGACACGGCGTGTCTGCTGTAAGCTTTGTTCAGTCAGTGTTTTAAAACATAATTATGTGAAACTAAGCGATTATAATATCACGGAAGGCCAAATCTAACGAAACCAGACCCAATAAACCTATAAGCACAAAACAAACGAACGGATCATCAGTAATACTTGAAAAGCTTTGCTCGTGCGGCACTGCTAAGAAATACATCACTGGTGTTTTGCACGCGTTATGGTGCCTTTATTCACTGTATATACGGGATATATGACGGGAATAAGTGCATTGTTTCGCCGCCGCTATCTTCTTGCCTGGCGGCTGTCGTAAGTTCAGTATCCACAAGTTAGGCAGCTCGCTGGTGTCTCTTTCCCCGGAACTCCAAGACTTACACCAACCGTATAGGATGAAGAAGTCATGTAAATGTGTCCTTAAACTGTGTGACATGAAAGGGAAAATCATACTTTAATATTTGTTTTTCTTGGGACAATTGTACCAAGATTTGCATCAAACCTTCAAGTGTAACACTGAACAATAATGTTGTCTGGAATTTATGTACTACCAACACCATATTCATATCCATCAACTGGGATTTATTGTTTGCACTCACTGCACCGGAGTTTTGGTCCAAGCCACACACCATGGTCACAGGCTAGAAACGTATTATTGAAACTATATATTTCTTATATTTTTAAGTCAACCTAAACTATACTATATGTTGTTTCAAAGGCATTGCATGTGTGCAGTACAGCCCAGGAAAGTCTACAAACTTCAATGCAAAACAGGTACGTTGGTATTGTGAGTTGTTTCTCACATTCATTGGTAACAGTTTGTTCTCATTTATGTGCTATCAAACTTTGTTTCTTTCTTGGTAATTCTGGGTATTCACAAGGCTGTGCACCATCAATTCATATTTTTATGTATGTGTTTGCTGTGTAATAAATCATCCTTGCTAATACATACGAACAGGTGTACATGTAAGATGGCAGACCAAATAAACATGAATTATTTCATATAATAACAACCCACGAACAATGGATGGTTTGATGTTAGACCACATGGCGTTTACACAAGTTTGACAAACTCTTGGGCTAAACTTGCAAATTAAAAAGCACGATACAATACTTACCACTAATAATAAAGCCTATAAGAGAAATTGTCTATATCCCTTTCTACGAAGTTTAACTACTAGAATATTCAACCCAAAACATATTGAGCCGAAAAGTATTTTCAAACAAATAAACACATACTACAATGAAACAGCAGAGTAAAGCACAGAATAAATCCCCACATTCTGCGCTGCCTATATATTTTGATATCATGCCATATATTAAGTCACACAAGAAGCCACCCTTTCATTTTTGGATGAACAGAAGTAAGAAAGAAAGTTACACTGATGCAGCGCGAGTAAAGCACAGAAGAATGCCCCACATTTCTGCGCTGCCCACAGAAGTATTTCTTTGCAGGTACTTGCTTAAAGCTCTAGCTTGTGCCTCACTCGTTTCAAAAACATTAACTGCTTCCACATCATTCGTAAATGCCATAAGCTATATATCTCAAAGCCCAGCTTGACAACTGATTTAATAAACTAAGATAGCTTTGGTTGAGAGTTCACATTGTAGTAATTGCCTTTAGAAGACTCGTTCATTTGCTTCTGGGTAATTATGTCCTCAAGGACAATCCCGAACTCCCACTTTGATGTGGGTTTGCAAGCCTCTAATATATGTGAAGGTATTACAG